>DASXXR010000491.1:0-10879 GCA_036502945.1 Paraburkholderia sp.
GCCGCCGAGCCTGCCGAACAGGTCGGACGCGCGAATGCTGGCGGACACCAGGCGGCCGAAATGCGTGAGCACCTGGTCGCCGCATGCGTGCCCATATTCGTCGTTGATCAGTTTGAAGTGGTCGATGTCGATGATCGCAACCGAAAGCCGGCTGCCCGACGCCACGGCCGCCTTCAGCCGCGCTTGTGCCTGCGCGAGAAACGCACGGCGCGTGAGCGCACCGGTCAGTTCGTCAATATTGGCCCATCGCTCGAGCCGCTCGGCCATGCGGTCGTGCGCAAGCATCACCATACCGATCGACAGCGCAGGCAGCGCGAGGATGCCAAGCCCCAGAAACGCGATATTGATCGGGCTCGGCTGCAGCAGCGTGGTTTGCTCGACGAGGCCGAAGCCGTACACGAGCCCGCGCGACAGATGACCGAGCGCGCCGAGAAACGCCGCCGCAGTGACAAAGTGATAGCTGTATTTCGGTCTGCCGGGAATATGCCCGTTGTAAGTAATCCAGCCGACCGATAGGTAGATATACGCATGAAACACCGACACGGTCGCGATGCGCGCATTGACGTTCGGTACAACATACGTCCAGCATAAAATGCCGAGCATCATGGCCGCCCAGCAGACATATTCCGCGAAGACGAACGGCGCGTGCCCGAAAAACTGTCGGCAGCCTTGCAAAACAAGCAGCACGGCGATCGAAAACACGCCGTTCGCGATGATCACCGACAAATAGAGCGGCGCGGTGCGTTGCAGTGCGAACAGCACGAGCCCGACGATGGCGAGCGCGTTCGCGCTGATCCAGTAGCCGACGCCGGGTATCGCGGCGGGCCTCAGCGAGCCGAGGACCGCCATGCTCATGATGCCGGAAAGCACCGTCACGATCAGGATACTGACAGGGTCTAGCATGGCGCCGCGATGCGAATCGTTGTCGGAAGAGCGCTGCGCGGGAGTTTTAGACAGGCTCTGGGGTATGTGCTTGGGGTACGTTCTGCAAGTCAGTTTACGACAGAAGCGTCGCTTTCCTTAAAAAAAACGAATCCGTCGCAGCCAATGTGTATACATCGACGCATATCGCCTGCTCGAGCCATGCCAGCCGATCACGGAGGCAGCCGAGCTGCCACGATATGACAGGACGCGACGACAAATTGCGGGCCGTGCCCGACCCTGCATCGGCGCGTTCCGGCGGGCAACTGCGCGCCGCGCGCGGCGCGGTTAGAATCGCTGGATGATGCCTCCTTCGTCCTCGCCGGTACCCGATGAGCCCGAACTTCCGCTGCATACGCCGAGTATCGCGTCGATCTCGACAGCAGCGGCAATCGCGATCATCGCGTGGCTCGCGTTCGCGGCGCAAACCGACATCACGATCGATCGGCTCGTCGCGCGCGGCTTCGGCGTGCTCGACGCACTCGAGCGCATGAGCAGCTATCTAACGAACCTTACCGTGCTCGCGTGTGCAATCTGCTTCACCTGCGTCGCGCTGCGGCCGCCTACGCCGATCACCCGCTTTTTCCGCGCACCGACGGTCGTCACCGCGATTGTCGTCTACATGGTTTTCGTCGGGCTCGCGTACAACCTGCTGCTGCGGCCGCTGTGGACACCTTCCGGCTATCGCTCGCTCGTCAACGAAAGTCTGCACACGGTCCTGCCGATCCTCGCCGCGCTCTACTGGCTGCTATTCGTGCCGCGTTTTCATCTGACGCTGCGGCAGTGCATGTTGTGGCTTATCTATCCGATCGCGTACATTGCAACGACGATGCTGCGCGGCAGTCTGTCGGACTTCTATCCGTATCCGTTCATCAATGTGCTCGAACTCGGCTACGAGCGGGTGCTCGTCAACGAGACGCTACTCGTCTGCGCGTTCGTCGCGCTGATGGCGTTGTTCATCGCGATCAATCATCGGCGGCCGCACCGGCCGCGCGAACGAAGTCAGCGGCAATAGGCGATACGCGGCGATACGCGGCTAATGCGTCGCACGCGGACGGCGGGCGTTCGGTGAGAAATGAGTTGCGGAGACGGGCAGACTGCCGGTAAGGCTGGCAGCAGAGAAAGGAGGAGACGGGCGGGAGTGGGATGGCGCGGCGACCAGCAGCCGGTTCGCGTTGCGGACGTTGTATTTCCGCCAGAGGAGCCGTGTCACTTTGCTTTTACATCAGGAACGAACCCATGCCGCCGACAGGCCAGACAAATGACTGCGACCGGCCGAAACCGGTCCCTTCGGGGACACGGCACAGCCATGCTGTCGAAGCGGCGTACCCGCGTCCGCCGCTGAGCGCTGCGTCAAGCGAACAGCGGTCTCTCCATGCGTGACGACATGGACGCCAGCCTTCAGTGGTGATCGAAGAGACTGATCTGGCCACTCTTTGACAGTTCGTGAACCTTCTTCATGAACGACGCCTTTGGTGTCTTCTTGCACTCGCCGACGATCACGGCGATGGGTTTCGCCGTGTCGACCACCATGGTGTCGGTCTCGTTCACGCCGAGCTTATCGACACCAGCCGCCCAATAGACAAGGGTCGGCTGGTACGTGGATTCCGTGGCGACGAAGTCTTCGCATTTCATCTTCGAGGGGCTCATCGGCGTTTGCGCCCATGCGGATTGAGCAAGGCCAAACGCCAGGATAAGGGTGCCGATAAGCGTGTTCTTCATGGTGCCTCCTTTGGGGGATGGTTCATGGAGCCCGGCTGTCGCCGACACTGCGCAGTTAGCCGAACCAGTATGGCAACGGCATGGAGAAAGAACCATTGGACCTTGGTCCAATGCCTGTATGCACCATAGGACCGCGCTTGCTGCTGCCCGAGGGCACATTGTTTGCGACGTGCTGCTTATCCGAGCCGGGCCGATCCATCCCCGCACGTTCATTTTCTCCAGGAGGCTGCCGATGTCCACATCTGCTCCAATGCAAAAAATCACTGCACTCGCCGATCTCGCCGAAGCGCGTCCGCAACGCATCAAGCTGGGCGATACGTCAATTCTGCTGATCCGCTCGGGCGACACGGTTCACGCATTCGGCGCCGACTGCCCGCACGCCGGCGCACCGCTCGAGGAAGGCGCGGTCTGCAACGGCCGGCTCATCTGTCCATGGCATAAGGGCACATTCGATATCGCCACGGGCGCGCTCGTCGAGCCGCCTCCGCTGCTGCCGCTCACGCGCTACCCCGTGCGGATCGACGGCGGCGACGTGCTCGTTTCCACTTCGGCAACGGAGCCGGCCGAAGCTGAAGCTGAAGCACCGCGCGTGCGCACGCAAGCATCCTCTAACGAAAACGCCGCTGGCGCGCGCGTGTTCGCCGTTGTCGGCGCCGGCGCGGCGGGTGCTGCGGCGTGCGCGGCGTTGCGTGAGTTCGGCTATCGCGACCGAATCGTGTTGATCGACGACGAGGCGGGCACGCCGTACGACCGGACCGTGCTGAGCAAATTCGTACCGTCCGGCGATATGGCCCCCGACGACGTGCCGCCATTACTGCCCGACGATTATTTCGAACACCATCGCATCGAGCGGATCGCCGCACGGGTGACGCGGCTCGACGCAGAGCGGCGCGAGATCGGGTTCGCCGCGGCGCCTTCGATCCGCTACGACGCGGCGCTCGTCGCGACGGGCGGCACGCCGAAGCGGCCCGCGCTGCGCGGCGCCGACCACCCCGCCGTCAAAGACCGTCTGCTGATGCTACGCAACCGTGCGGATTCGGCGAAGCTGGTCGCGATGGCCGAACACAGCGCACATGTGGTCGTGCTGGGCGGCAGCTTCATCGGCCTCGAGATCGCGTCGTCGCTTGGCAAGCGCAAGCTACGCGTGACGGTCGTGTCGCCGGAATCCGTGCCGTTCGAAAAGCAGTTCGGCGCCGAACTCGGCCGGCTGTTCATGCGGCTGCATGAAGCAAACGGCACCGAGTTCCGGATGAACGCGCATATCGATGCGGTCGACCCTGGCGAACCCCTCTCAGCGATACTCACCAACGGCGATACCCTTCGATGCGATTTCATCGTGGTCGGCACCGGCGTGACGCCCGCGACGGATTTCATCAGCGGCGTGACGCGCAACGAGGACGGCGGCCTGAACGTCGACGCGTCGATGCGCGCCGCCGAGGGCCTGTACGCTGCAGGCGATATCGCGGCATTCATGCACGGCGACGGCAAACGCATCCGCATCGAACACTGGCGGGTCGCGCAGCAGCTTGCGCGCAGCGCCGCGCGCGCGATGGTGGGGCTACCCGCCGCGCAAGCGCCGGTGCCGTTCTTCTGGACCTATCATTTCGACAAGACGTTCGAGTATCTCGGCCACGCCAAAACGTGGGACGAAACCGTCATGAGCGGCACGCCCGATACGTACGAATTCATCGCGCTGCTTTGCAAGCATGGCTATGTGGCGGCAGTGGTCGGATGCAGCCGCGAGCGGCACATGGGGCTGCTTGCCGAAGCGCTACGCGAGCCGCTAAGCCGCGATGACGCACTGCGGCTGATCGGAGGCAGCGCGCATTGAGTTGCAGCCATAAACGTGCCCCGGGCGGTTGAACGTGCTATCGCCAGGGCGCAAGAAGCATCCTGAGAGACCGCAGACATCGTCTCCGCAGGCATGCAACGCGGATTGCGCAGATCGATGCGCGGCGCCGCCAGACGCAGACCAAGTGCAGAGCGCTCGCGTAGAAATGCATGACCCGTTGCACTTTATACAGCCGCCGCCTGCCTGCTGCTCTAGTGGCTGAAAGCCGATTGCCAGCTTCGAGCCCGATGTGGCGCGCAAGATCCTGTGCCGCACGATTCGCGGCCACGGCAGCCCGCGATGGAACGACGGTTGCACAGCATGAACGACCTGACTCATCGGAGATCGTCGTGACTGCCCACAAGAAATCGGACGCTTACCAGCATGCAAGCGGCGGCTGGGGATCGTTGAAGGCCGTGACCACAGTCGTCGTGCACGAGGAGGCTCCGCTTGCAGCAAGCCGCGCACTATCGCATCAGAACAAGCCCGACGGCTTCATGTGCGTCAGCTGTTCATGGGCAAAGCCCGCGCACCCGCATCCGTTCGAGTTCTGCGAGAGCGGTGCAAAAGCGACTGCGTGGGACACTACGTCAAAGCGCGTCGATCCCGAGTTCTTCCGGAAGCACACTGTCGCCGAACTCGAGCAGTGGCACGACCATGATCTCGAAGACGCGGGTCGTCTCGTCGCACCGCTGCGCTATGACGCCGTCACCGACCGGTACGTCGAAGTGACGTGGGAGCACGCATTTGCGGAGATCGGGCGCGAGTTGCGGGGGCTCGACCCGGATTCGGCCGTGTTCTATACGTCGGGCCGTGCGTCGCTCGAAACCGCTTACACGTACCAGTTATTTGCGCGGATGTACGGCACGAACAATCTGCCCGACAGTTCGAACATGTGTCATGAGAGCACCAGCGTCGGCTTGCAGGAAGCGATCGGTGTGGGCGTCGGCACGATTACGCTCGATGACTTCCGGCACACGGACCTGATGTTCTTCTTCGGCCACAATGTCGGCACGAACAGTCCACGCATGCTGCACGACCTGCAGGACGCGCGCAAACGCGGCGTGCCGATCATCACGTTCAATCCGATTCGCGAGCCGGGGCTCGTCAGCTTCGTGAACCCGCAATCGCCCGCGCAAATGCTTACGCCGGGCGCCACGCAGATCAGCACGCAATACCATCAGGTCAAGGCAGGCGGCGACACCGCGGCAATCGCCGGCATCTGCAAGGCGCTGATCGCTGCGGACGACTATGCGCTCGCACAAGGGGCTTCACGCGTAGTCGATGCGCCGTTCATCGCCGAGCATACCGTCGGCTTCGAAGCGTTCGCCGCATCGGTGCGCGACACGAGCTGGCGCGACATCGAACGTGCGAGCGGCCTTACGCGCGAAGCACTGACCAGCGCCGCCGACGAATATGCGCGCGCCCAAGCCGTCATCGCGCACTACGGCATGGGCCTCACGCAGCACCGGCTCGGCGTGCAGAACGTGCGGATGCTCATGAACCTGCTGCTGTTGCGCGGCAATATCGGCAAGCCCGGCGCGGGGCCTTCGCCGATTCGCGGACATTCGAACGTGCAAGGCCAGCGCACGGTCGGCATAACCGAAAAGCCGGCCCTCGCGCCGCTCGACAAGCTTGCCGAACAGTATCGATTCGAGCCGCCACGCCACGAAGGGATGGCGACAGTCGATGCGTGCAAAGGCATCGTGCAGGGCAAGGTGCACGCCGTGCTGCAGCTCGGCGGCAACCTCGTGCGCTCGGTGCCCGACCGCTATGCCGTCGAGCCCGCGTGGCGAAAGCTACGGCTGACGGTGAGCATCGCGACCAAGTTGAATCGCAGTCATCTCGTGCACGGCGAAGTGTCGTACATCCTGCCGTGCCTGTCGCGCATCGAGATCGACGAACGCGGTGGCGTCGCGCAGGCCGTTTCGGTGGAAGACAGCACCGGCTGCATGCATGGGTCGCGCGGCGTAGCGCAGCCGGCAAGCGACCGGCTGCTGTCCGAACCGGCAATCGTCGCGGGGATTGCACAGGCGACGCTCGGCGCGCGATCGACGCTCGACTGGGATGCATGGAGCAACGACTACGCGATGATCCGCGACGCGATCGAAGAGACGTACCCAGCGATCTTTCACGATTTCAATGAACGGCTCTGGACGCCGGGCGGGTTTCACCGGCCGCTGCCTCCGTGCAACAGGAAGTGGCCGACGAAAAGCGGCAAGGCCGAATTCGTGGTGCCCGAAGCGCTCGACGAAGACCCCGACATGCCCGCGCGCGATCCCGCCGATTTGCGCCTCTTCACGTTGCGCAGCGACAGCCAGTTCAATACGACGATCTACGCGCTGGACGACCGCTTCCGCGGAATTCGCGGCAGCCGGATGGTGCTGCTGATCAACGAGCGCGACATGGCGCGGCACGGTCTTGTACCTGATGCGGAGGTGGCGCTCGAAGCCGTCTCCCCGGATGGAGAGACGCGCCGGGTCAACGGCTTCAGGATCGTCAAATTCGACGTGCCGGACGGATGCGTAGCTGGCTATTACCCCGAATGCAATCCGCTGCTGCCGCTGTCGCACTACGCGAAGAAGAGCAAGGTGCCGGCGGCCAAATCGATTCCGGTCAGGGTTATCGCATGACAGGAGCGGTGCGTAACACTACCGTGCCGGCTGCAGCAAGCTGTACCGCACTTGCCCTTGCCACCGCACACTTCGCAACGCACGCCACCGCTGGTCGCCGTCGACGGTAAAGGCGGCAGCAAGCATTCCCGCTGGAATATCTATACGGATGCAGGAAAGCGTTGCAAAGGCCACCTGCCTTTCGACCCATGCGTTTGCACGATCGCCATTGATTCGCCGTGCCGCCGCGCCGGTGCGCAGAGGAACGCTCCTTGCTGGATTGTTTCGGTCTTCAGTCAAGGAGAACTTCATGCTCGCTCACCCAACCCACCCAACTCGCGAAGCGCCCGGCAACGCCACGCGCTACGTTCCCCGCTTCGCCGCTTCCGGCCCGTCGGCGCCCAAACGTCACGATGAAAAGCATCCGCATGCGGAACGCTCCGAGAAGAACATCAACCAGGCCAACGAAGACACTTTCCCGGCCAGCGACGCGCCCTCGACCGGCGGCACCACGCGCATCGAGCCCTCGAAGTCAAGTCAGGACAAACATGAGAAGTCGCGCCGGCCATCATCGGGCAAAGGCGGTAATGCATGATGCGCAAGGACTTTGGCCGCGGCGTCCAGGTTCTGGTCAACGACAACGACGCGGCGCACCATGACTGAACGGCCGATGCACGCGCCGCACGCGCAGGATGAAGCCGACGACGAACGCGAGCACCACGGCGCCTCGACGCGCGGCAGCGCAAACGAAGGCAACCCCGAAGGCAACGGCAACGAAGAAGACACAGGCAAGAACAAAGACGACACCGAAAGCAAGGACAGATCGTCCGGCCAACCCCACGGCCGCAAGCCGCTTTACATCATCGCGGCCGGCGTCCTGCTGTTGATCGCCGCCGCAGGAATCTGGGCATTCGCGACCCGCAACCAGGTCACCACCGACGATCGCAATAGCAGCAGGCGAAGGCACAGGTCAACTCGGCGCAGGCTAACCTGAAGCAGGCACAGGCTGCGTACGACCGGCAGCATCAGGTCGCAACGTCGCAACAAAACATCGACGCCGCCGACGCTGCGCGACGATCGGAAACGTTAGTGATCGTCGCATTTGCAACTATCTGTCCGGCGCAGGTCGGCAACGATCGTGGAAGCGACTATAGTTGGATTGACGTGGACGTATTCGCCGATGCGCTAAACGGTCGTGACACGCATGCCGCGAACCGGCGCATGCGCGGCGTCCTGTCCGACGGGAATCGCCATGAAAGAATATTCACGCAAACGCATTCTCGTAACGGGTGGTGCCGGCTTTCTCGGCTCGCATCTATGCGAGCGACTCGTCAAGCAAGGGCACGACGTCCTCTGCATCGATAACTTCTATACCGGCACGAAAGATAACGTCGCGCATCTGCTCGACCGCCGGAACTTCGAGCTGATGCGCCACGACGTGATATTCCCGCTGTATGTCGAGGTCGATGAAATCTATAACCTCGCTTGCGCTGCGTCGCCGGTTCACTATCAGCACGACCCGATCAAGACAACGAAGACGGGCGTGAACGGTGCAATCAACATGCTCGGCCTCGCAAAACGCATGAACGCGAAAATCTTCCAGGCATCGACGAGCGAAGTGTATGGCATTGCACAGGTGCATCCGCAATCCGAAGACTACTGGGGCCACGTGAATCCGATCGGTCCGCGCTCGTGCTACGACGAGAGCAAGCGCTGCGCGGAGACACTTTTCATGGACTACCGGCGCCAGCATCGAGTCGACATCCGCATCGCACGCATCTTCAACACCTACGGCCCATGCATGCATCCGGCCGATGGCCGCGTCGTGTCCAATTTCATGATGCAAGCGCTGTCTGGCAAACCGCTTACGGTCTATGGAGACGGCCTGCAGACCCGATCGCTCTGTTACGTCGACGACATGATCGACGCGTTGGTGCTGCTCATGAACACGCAACAGGATCCGGGCGGTCCGATCAATCTCGGCAACCCGTACGAAATGTCGGTGCTCGACATCGCTCATCGGATCATCGACGTGACCGGTTCGTCATCGACGCTGGAGTTCAGACCCCTGCCGACCGACGACCCATCGCATCGCCAGCCCGATATAGCGCGCGCGAAGGCGCTGCTCGGCTGGGAGCCACACACGTCACTCGACAAAGGTTTGCAAGCGACCGCTCGATATTTCACCGCGTTGCTCGACGCGACGCCGGCAAAAGCGCCGCTGCGTGACGCGCGCGCCTTTCACTTGTGAAGCGCCACGACGACTCTCTCGGCGCGGCAACGACGCGAATCGCGAGACACATACAGCAACAGGTTGCCGCGGGCGACATATATCGGCGATTCGGAGATCGGGCTGATCTGTCCTTATCCGGACATTTCGCTGACCCGTGCTGCTCGCTGCGCGATGTAGACAACGCGCTCGCGGTGTACCGGACCGACCAGGCCCGCCGCGAGGCGCTCACGCCTGCCTTTCGTCCAGCTGCACCGGCGTGCGGGTGGGGTCGAAATCGGCCCAGCGGCCTTGCTGCCACCGGCCCGTGGCGCGCTCGATCGCCGCACCGCCCGCTTCGCGCAACGTCTGCGCGGCCGCCTGCTGCGTTTCGGACGTGACATGCACGGCGAGCAGCACGCCCGAATCGCGCGTCTCATGATGCACGCGTTCGTGGTGGCCGCCCTTGCCGCCGCCGCGCGTGCGATACATCGCGCCGATCAGCGAACCAATATATGCGCCGACCCCGGCCGCAATCGCCGACACCAGCAACGGCGCAGCAAACACAGTGAAAATCGCGACACCGACCACCGCGCCGACCACCGCGCCGATCGTCACGCCCATACCCGCGCCCTTCGGCGCATCAGTCGCCGCGGCGTCCTTGTTCTGATCGCCGCCAATCGGATAGCGCGCATGCTGGCCGCGCGGATTGACGAAAAAGAGCGACACGTCCTCTTCGATAAACCCGTTCGCGAAGAGCCGTTCAGCGGCGGCTTCCGCCGCGGGGAAAGTGGTGAAACGCGCAGCAACGATGAGTGACATAGAGCCTCCTCTATTCAGCGCACAGCGGCGGAAACAGCCGGGCGCAGCAAGCCATCCGCCGCGTGCCCGGCCAGCATCACCAAGCAAAACGCGCGCCTGACTCGCGCGGGACATGCTGGCGCCCGCTTCGTTCCTGCTTTGCCCACGTGCATCAGCATTATGCTCCGCTGGGGCCAGTGTCCTCGTCGTCGCATGGGAAAGCGTTGCATTCCAAGCCATCTCGATTCATGTATGCAGTACACATATCCCAGCATCTAGCGCTTCGGCGCCCGGTCCGAGTGATAGTGTCGAATCCTAAAGTTAGATCCGCTAAAAGCCGTTATCCAGATAACGCCAAGCCCGTGCAAACGTCTGACACGTGGATACCGCGCCGGAGACCTCATGAAAATATCGATCAAGATGCGACTGGCCGTCGCGATGCTGCTGCTTGGCTGTTTGTTGTCGCTGGTCGGAATACTCGGACTGACCGGCATGTCGAGCAGCAACGACGCGAACCGCGAGACGTACAGTAACAAGTTGCCGCGGGCGACGTATATCGGCGATTCGGAGATCGTGCTGACCCGTCAGCGCGCGTCGCTGCTGCGCGGGGCGCTTGATCCGGGCGCGCCCGACATCGACAGTATCATCAGCAAGTCGCACGGCTTCGCGACGCAGTCACAAGCGCTCTGGGCGAAATATCTCGCGCTGCCGCGCAGCCCCGAAGAAGACCAGCTGACCCAGCAAGTCATCAAGACACGCGCCGCGATGGACAATGGCCTCGAC
>DASXXR010000492.1:0-8708 GCA_036502945.1 Paraburkholderia sp.
CCTGTTCAACCATGAATCGCCGCTGCGCGGCGAGACCTTCGTCACGCGCAAGATCACGCGCGCGCTGGCCCGGATCTCGCTCGGCCTGCAGGACCGCCTCTATCTCGGCAATCTCGATTCGCTGCGCGACTGGGGTCATGCGCGCGACTATGTCGAGATGCAATGGATGATGCTCCAGCAGGACAAGCCTGAGGACTTCGTGATCGCGACCGGCAAGCAGCATAGCGTGCGTGAGTTCGTCGACCTCGCGGCGCGCCACGTCGGCATGGAAATCAGCTGGGAAGGCAAGGGCGACAAGGAACGCGGCATTGTCTCGGACGTCAGCCTCGATCCGCGCGTCAAGGTCGGCGATGTCGTCGTCGAAGTCGATCCGCGCTACTACCGCCCGACCGAAGTCGAGACGCTGCTCGGCGACCCGAGCAAGGCGAAGGAAAAGCTCGGCTGGGTGCCGCGCACCACTTTCGAACAGCTGGTGCACGAAATGACCATCAGCGACCTGACCGAAGCCCGCAAGGACACGCTCGTGCATCAGCACGGCTTCCCGATTTTCGAACGACAGGAGTAGGGCCATGGTGCTTTCCAGGCGCAAGCGCGTCTTTGTCGCGGGGCACCGCGGCATGGTCGGTTCGGCGATCGTGCGGCGGCTCGAGGCCGACGGCAACATCGACGTTGTCAAGCGCAGTTCGTCGGAGCTCGATCTCACGAACCAGTCGGCGGTGCGCGATTTCTTCAGTGCGCAGCGCATCGACCAGGTGTACCTGGCCGCGGCGCGCGTCGGCGGCATTCATGCGAACGATACCTATCCGGGCCAGTTCATCTACCGCAACCTGATGATCGAATCGAATGTGATTCACCAGGCCGTGGTGACAGGTATCCAGCAGTTGATGTTCCTCGGCTCCTCGTGCATCTATCCGAAGCACGCACCGCAGCCGATCGTCGAGGAAGCGCTGCTGACCGGCCCGCTCGAGGAAACCAACGAGCCGTACGCGCTCGCGAAGATCGCGGGTATCAAGCTCTGCGAGTCGTATAACCGCCAGTACGGGGTCGATTTCCGAAGCCTGATGCCGACCAATCTCTACGGGCCGGGCGACAACTACCATCCGGTCAACAGCCACGTGATTCCCGCGCTGATCCGCCGCTTCCATGAGGCCAAGGAAAGCGGTGCGGAGAGTACGGTGCTCTGGGGCACGGGACAGGTGCGCCGCGAATTCCTGCATGTCGATGATCTCGCGACGGCGTGCGTGCTTGCGATGAATGTGCCGAAGAGCGATTACTACTCGGTCGCTTCGCCGCGGTGTTCGCATCTGAACGTCGGATCGTCGACCGACGTCACCGTGCTCGAGATCGCGCAGATGGTCGCGCGAGTGGTCGGCTACACAGGCCGCATCGAGCACGACCTGTCCAAGCCGGACGGCACGCCGCGCAAGCTCATGAGCAGCGAGAAGCTGGCCTCGCTGGGCTGGGCGCCGCAGATCGGTCTTGAAGACGGGCTGCTCGGCGCGTACGAAGCCTTTCTCGAGTCCGAGGCGCTGGCTGTCGCGCAATGAGCAAGCAGGGACAGGCGGCGGAAAGCGGGGGCGACGTGTCTCATCTGCACGCGTTTCGCGGCGTGCCGCCCATGCCGCAGCCGCCGGCGGCTGCCGATGCCGAGGCGATCACGGAACCCGGCCGCTATCTGGACCTGTCCCTGTTCAAGGTGCCGGCCGGCTTCCGGGGCCGGCCGGGCTGGTACGTCCAGCTCTGGTGGATCGTGCAGGCCTTGCTGTTCCGGCCGTCGCCGCAGATCGCCTATGGCTGGCGGCGCATGCTGCTGCGTTGCTTCGGTGCGCAGGTCGGCGTCGGCGCGATCATCCGGCCGACGGTCACGGTCACCTACCCATGGAAAGTCACGATCGGCGATCACGCATGGATCGGTGACGACGTCACGCTGTATTCGCTCGGCCCGATCGATATCGGCGCCCATTCGGTCGTTTCGCAAAAATCGTATATCTGCGCGGGCGACCATGACTACGAGTCAGTCGATTTCGCGATTCGCGGACGGCCCGTGCGGATCGGCACGCAGGTCTGGATCGCGTCGGATGTCTTCGTCGCGCCTGGTGTGACGATCGCCGATGGAGTCGTCGTGGGCGCGCGCAGCACGGTGGTGCGCTCGTTGCAGAAGGGGTTTGTCTACGTGGGCAACCCCGCGCGAGCGGTGAAGCCACGCAAAACGAGCGTGTGAAACCGGGTTATCGAGGATCGGCTGCACCGAACTTGTAGTCGTCGGTCGGTGCGACTTCTGCTCGCGATTTATAGATCGCATCCGAATCGCGTCCTGTGTCTTCGGCGCCGTAGTTGTAGTCGTACATGCTGTGGGTCGACGACGAGTCCACCGTTGCGTCGCCTGCCGGCTTCGGCTTCAACTTCGGCGCCTTGCTGCTGGACGATCCCATACGCGGACTCGACGACACACTGGATCCCATCGTCGAACTGCCGGAACTGCGCTGCCCGAATCCGCTCGAAGTGCTGCCGAGGCCCCCGGCCTGCGAGCCGGATGAGCGGCCGAAACCACTCCCCTGCGACGACAGGCCCGTGCCGCTCGATGAACCCATGCGCGGCAACGTGTGCGGACCACTCATACCATTCGTGCCGCTCTTGTGGCTTTGACCGGAGCTCAGGCTTTGCGCAACCGCATTCGCGGGCACGAGCAATGCCAGGGCGGCCATCGTGCATGCGAAACAGGCGCCCGATACCGCAGACAGGGTGGTTCGGAGGGTCATCGCTTTCATAGCGGGCTAGCGCTTCCTTGAAGAGGACACGAGGCTCACGCTGCCGACCAGTTGACGCGCGGCAGTCTCGATCCGGAAATGGCGCTCGTAGCAGGCTAGCGCGGTGTCGCGCATCGCTTCGCGCGCGGTGGCCGTCGTTTCGAGCGCCCAGCGCCGCAGCGCGTCGGCCACGCTTGCACGCGTGTCGTCGCAGACCCAGCCGCCAGCCGAGGCTTCGATCTCGCGCCAGATGTTGACCTTGTTCGTGATGATCACCGGCGTACGCGAGGCCATCGCCTCGACGACCGCGATGCCGAAATTCTCCTGGTGCGACGGCAGCACGAACACCTCGGCCGTGCGCAATGCGCCCCACTTGAGCGCGCCGGCGAGCATGCCGGTCCAGACAATGCGTTCGGCGATGCCGCGCGCGGCGGCCACGCGCTTGAGCCGATCGAGCAAAGCGGGTTCGGCAGGCCCAGCGATCACGAGGCACAAGTCGCGATCATGGGCCGCAACATCCGCAAAGGCATCGATCAGCAGGTCGCACCCTTTCTTCTCATGGATGCGTGAGAGGAACAGCAACACGCGCTTGTTCCGGACCTCGGGAAACGCCTCGCGGAACGCTTGCGCCGAGACGTCGCCGTCGTCGGGCACCGAGTCGATCCCGAAGCCGTTGACCGCGAGCCGGTGCCGGTGATTGAGGAACGGCCGGCGCGCGAGCTCGAGTTCGGTCTCGCAGGTGAACAGCACACGTTCGGCGCGATTGAACACCCACTGTTCGAGCAGGGCCCAGTAAATGCGCTTCTTGAGGTGCTTTTTCGGGTAGGTGTGCTGGAACCACGGGTCGAGCATGCCGTGCGGGAACACGAACAGCGGCGTGCGCGAGCCGATCACGCCGGACCACGCGGCGACGCTGTGGAATTGCCAGATGCCGTGAACCACGAACGCATCGAAGCGCGCGCGGTTCGCGCGCAGCCAGCACACGAGCGGCAGACTCAGGCCGTAGAACCCGCGGCCCGGCCCGACGCGATGCACAGGTGCATCGACGCGGTCGAAAGCGGGGCCATCGGGCGCATCGAGCGTCACGACTTCGCTTGCGCAGCCGAGCGGCGTCATATGCCGGACGAGCTGCACGACCGCCTCGGCGACGCCGCCCATGCGCGGATCGAGCGACGGCAGGATATGCAGCACGCGCAGCGGGCCGCGGGCCACGGCGGTCGCGGCTAACGCAGTCGCGAGCGGCGGCGCAGAAGGCAGCGGGAGGGACGACAAGGGCCCGTGAGGCAAGGGCGGCGGCCCATACGGGCGGGCACCCTCGGGATCGCCCATTTCACGCTGCCGGTCATGCGGGGCCGGCGAATTGAGTGGATTCACAGATAGAACTCCTTGGGCCGCGGGGCGTCGCCAATCCGATGCCGGACGATCTGTTCGAAATACGAGGCGCCGGCGTGCGCGGTCAATCGTTCGCGCGCCCATTCCATGCGGGTATGGCGCGAGTGCGGCGACAGCGCGCCGCTGCCTTCGAGGTCGTTGATCGCGGCGGTGATCGCGAGACTGTCGCCGGGCCGCACGACGCGGCCGTTGCGCGGATTGTCGACGAGGATCGACGCGCCTGCGCAATGCGAGGCGACGACCGCCGCGCCCGCCATCAACGCCTCGCTGACGACCGCGCCCCAGCCGTCGTCCTTGCTGATCGACGGCAGCACGAGCACATCGAAATCCAGCATGCGGCGCTGGACCTGTTCGATCGGCAGCACGCCGCAGAACTCGGTATCGACGCCGGTCTCTTTAGCCTGTGCAACGAGGCGCTCGCGGAGCTCGCCGTCGCCGATCAGCGTGAGCCGCGCGGGACGCGCGAGGCCGCGCATCGCCGGCAGCAGGAACTGCACGCCTTTCTTTTCGATTAGCCGACCGACGTAGGCGATGCGCAATTGCGCGGCGCTCGCGCGCGGCATGTCGACCTCCACCTCGGCCTCGGCCGGCGGCGGCAGAAAGTACGCGAACGGAAACACCCGCTCGCGCCGGTAGCCGACCGAACGGAACCACGGCGGACCGTGCCGTCCGATCGCGAGCACGAACTGCACGCGGCGGCGCAGCGCGGCTTCGGTCATCCAGGACTGAACGTAGCGCACCGCCCCGCCGAAGCCCGCGTTGTCGCGCGGCTCCGACATGATCGCGAACGGGCGCTGCTCGCGCTGCACGATGGCGAGCGCGGTCGTCAGCGTGCGAAACCAGCGAATTCCCGAGAACACGTGCAGGCAGCGATCGCCGCCACGTTGCACGAGCGCGGCGATCTCTTCATCGGACGGTGCGACCACGGTCGGCGGCAACGCCGCCGAGCCATCGCCCCAGCCGAGCGCCTGGCGTGCCTCGGGCACGCCTTCGTGCGCGACGCAGCTGACTTCGACGCCGGGCCCGAAGCGCTCGGCGACCGCATTGATGAACGCCGACTTATGCGGCGAGACGCACGGCTCCCAGAACACGATCCGCGCATAGAGGGTCGACGGCGCATTCATGTGAGCACCCGCTTGATCGTCGCCGGGCAGCCGGCGAGCAGGGTGTCGGCCGGATAGTCGCCGGCCAGCAGCATCGCACCCGCCGCGAGGATCGACGCGCTGCCGACGGACGAGCCGCCGAGCAGCACCGAGCCGGTGCCGACCCAGCTACCGTCGGCGACCGTGATCGGCAACGAATAGCCTTCGCCCGCGCGCCGGCGCTGGCCGCCGATACGGTGCGAACCGGTGTGAAAAATCACGCGCGGTGCAATGTCGCAGCGCGCGCCGATCACGATGGCCGCATCGGGCGCGACGATAAACAGCGTGCCCAGTCCGATCCAGGTGTCCTCGCCGATCACGATCCGGCCGCGGCCATAGAACTTGACGCCGCCGGTCAATTTGCCGCCGGCCCCGATCTCGAAGCCCAGCGCATTGAGCAATGCGCGTTTGAACGCGAAGCAATGCGTGGCTGGCAGAATCGCTAGCGCGAGGTTGGCCACGGGGTTGCGCAGGGCGCTGAGAATGCGTTTCATCGTGTGCTGAGCTCCGGGGTGACGCCGAGGAATTCGACGAGCCGCCGTCCGACCGACCGGCGGCTGCATCGCTCGACGATCCTGCGCTGCCCGGCGGCGGCGATCGGGGTATACCGCTCGGGGTCGGCGGCGATCGCGGCAAGCTGGTTCGCGAGCGTGGACGCCTGCGCATCCGGCAGGATCACCGCGGTGTCGCGGTCGAACAGCAGTGAGATATCGCTGATGTCGGTGGTCAGCACAAGCAGACCGTGGCTCGCGAGCTCGATGACCTTCGACGGGAACGTCGTCGCATTGAGCGCACTGTCCGGCAGCTTCAGTGAGAGGCCGACATCGGCGCGCGCGAGGATCTGCTTGTACTCGTCGGGACCGGCGTCCTGACGCACGTCGAGCGTGAAGCCCGTCGGCGCGAGTTCCCGCGCGAGCGCCGCGAGCTGTTCGCCGCCGCCGAAACCGGTGACGACGAAGTGGGTGCGCGCGGCAAGCTCGGGGCGCGTGCGCGCGAGCGTGCGCAGGGCCGAGGCGAACAGGTCGAGACCGGTGCCGGTGCTGATCGAGCCGCCATAGAGGAAGGTGACGCGCGTGCCGAACGCCGGGCGCCGCGGCCCGATGTCGGGAGACACGCCGTTGACCACGCACGCGTCGTCGATCTTCATCACGTCGGCGAGCTGCCGCGAGACGACGATCGCACGTGGGCTGCAGACACGCCACATCAGGCGCAGGCTGAACCGGTTCATATAGCCGCGCAGGTCCTTTTCGTCGGCGCGCGGACCGTCCTCGAGATCCATCACGATCTTGTCGCGGCCGAGCCGCCAGCGCAGGAAGATTGCGACCGGCACGTATTCGGGAAAATAGTTGTAGAACACCACACCGTCGCCGCGCTGGATGTGCCGCAGCGCGAAGCCCAGATAGACGAACGCGGCGAACACACGGTTCAGCCCGCGCATGCTGATCGCCGGCAGATAGGCGCAGGCGAGCTGCTGGTCGCGACACACGAAACCGCCGAAGTAACGCCGGCTCTCGCTCGCGGTGACGATCGGCGAGCTCACGATGAGCGACGGGCTCACCTGGCTGCGGACCCCGGCCGCCATGCCCATGACCTTGTTGGAGGCAGCGTTGACGGGGAATTTCGTGCCATTGCGGCGGTTATAGCGGGACAGGACGACCGGCGCGAAGAAGAATTGGCGTGGCTTCATGGGTATCGAAGGGAAGAGGGGACGGGACGTCGGACGGCGACGGCGTGCGGGTTCATCGCTCACGCGCGACGGCGCCACGGCGCCGTGAGACGGGTCAGCGTGTGGAGATCCGTCGTCGCGCGAACGTGGCGCGCGAGGTGGATCGCGAAGATCGCCATGACGATCTTGTCGAAGTCGAATGGCGCGCCGTTCTGGCAGAACAGCAGCAGCAGGAACAGCGCGCAGATGCCGCCGCCAGCCGTGCGCAGGAACATCCAGAGCACCGCGAAGCCGAGCCAGCCGAGCGCGAACAGCATATTGAACGCGCCGTTCTGGAATGGCGCGTCCTCGAAGCGCTGCACCATGCCCTGGCGGATGAAGTATTCGAGCGACGCCGTCACCGGCACGCCGAACGGCGTCTCTGACAACACGTGGTTCAGCAGTTCGAACGGCTGGAGCACGCGCAGGCCCGTCGACACATCGTTGCCCGAGAGGATCCGTTCGATGCGGCTCGGCTCGGCCGCGAAGATCGGCAGTGCGAGCGTCGCCAGCCCGAGCGCCGCGAGGCAGAGCATCACGCTCTTGTTGATGTGGCGGTGGTAGAACGCGAACATGACGACCAGGTTCGCGACCACCCCGAACGCCGTCTGGGCGATCACGCAGGCGACCAGCGCCGAGACGTTCGCAACGAGGCGCGCGCGGCCCCGCAGCGCATGCAGGCAGACGAAGTTCAGGAACAGGCTGATGCCGCCGAGATACGACGGCTCGGAGAAGCTCGCCGACGGGCGGATCTTGAAGTCGTAGCCGTGTTCGCGCGCATGCTCGGCCCAGGCCGCCGCGAGCGAGACGTCGTTGCTGTTGATGAAGAACCTGGTCGGCACATAGAGCGAAATGCCCTTGCGGCCGGCAACGGACTGCAGCAGCGCCACGAAGGTCAGCGCGAGCAGCATCAACAGCGGCCAGTAGCCGTTGAACTTCGCGATGTTGTGGCGCGGCTGACCGTTCAGCCCCCACGCGAGCAGCAGCATGCCGACCGCAAGCCGCGCCTCGCGCTGCATGTTGGGCGTCTCCGGCAAGTAAATCGTGGTCCAGATCAGGCTCAGCGAGACCGCGATCACGATGAGGCCGGTCGTCAGCGGGGTGACGCGCATGCGTATGTTCCACGCGAGCGCAACGAACAGGAGCGCGGCGACCGACGCGAAATAGCTGAGCCCGAACTGGATCGCTGGCAGCAGCAGAATCAGCCCGTGCGCGAACGGGTTCGCGCGGAAGTCCTCGAACATGCGCGCGACGACGCGTTTCATGGCGAATCTCCCGTTGAGCAATGCATGGCCGCGCTCATGCTGTGACCTCGACAGTCTCGACGTGCCGCACGCTGAGCAGCCGGCGATAGAGCGCCTTGCCGCCGCGCGCGCCGAGCAGGCCGATCGCGAGCCAGAACGCGGTGCGCCGCGAACCGCGGTCGACGATCAGCGCGCGCACGAAATAGTCGATCGCGGAGAGATAGTGCGCGCCGAGCCGAGCCTTGCCGTTCGCGATCAGCGCGTCGACCTGGATGCGCTGCCGAAACGCCGCGAAGTCGGTATGCGTGTTCATTTCGGCACCCCACTTTCTTTCGATCGCGGCGAGGCCGGCCATGCGCCGCTTGAGGTTCACGCTCGTGCGGTCGCCGCCATGCTGGACGAACGTCACGAGCGCGTCGTCGACGTAGCCGAAGTCGCCGAATGCGAGGCAGCGCAGCCACATGTCGAAGTCCTGGAA
>DASXXR010000493.1:0-5469 GCA_036502945.1 Paraburkholderia sp.
TCGGATGACAGCAACGCCAGCGCAAGACATGCGGCGATCGTCCTGTTGTGAGCCCACAGCGCGGTCAGATCCAGCGTCAGACCGGATTCGGCGGAATAGAGCAGACATAGCTTCTCGACCGGCTGATCGATCGTGAAGAGCGGCTCGTCTTCTACGCCACGCGGGCTCAGGCAACGGGCGAGGTGGTCGGCATTGCCAAGCGGCGTGGCGGAGAACAGCGCACCGAGCCATTCATGCATCGACATCAGTGTGCGGAACGTGTCGGGCGCCGGCCGGAATGACGGGTCTGCAAACAGTGCGGTCACGGCGGTGGTGGCTCTCGCACAGAAGCGCTCGCGCTGTACCGCAGGCGGCAATTCCGCAATGCCGGAGACGCGAAAGTCTCCATCCAGTTCGCCACGCTTTTGCCGAATCAGCGCGAGCATCTTCGCGAGCTGTGCGGCCGCCTGGTCGTGCGCACGAGCGTAGACGAGCTGTTCAAAGTGATCGAGAGAAAAGGTGGCTTCCATACTGACCGTGATGTGCGAAGAAATTTTGCATCGCTAATTGTAGGTGTATGCGATCGACCTGGGCATATCAAATATGGGTAGGCCGTTATTTGGGAGTTTTCTTGTATCGCGACGGGCTCGCTCTTTGTAGGATTTGCCTGTCGTCGGCGTGGAGAGCGCGCTGTCGGCGTACGGCGCGGCGCTGTCGGAGGGGCGCCTGCGTTCCGCGGATTGACGGACACAAGGCTTAGCGCGTTGGCATGAAGCGCGGGCACATTTAGTTCCGTCGATACGCTTCATATGATTCGGTATCCAAAGTAAATTGCGTGCGATTCCGCCTTGTGCGAGCGGCTGCGTAAGCCGTGAACAGAAGTTCTGGTTTCGGTCGGGTGGTCATCTACTTGTAGCAAGGTATTAAATGAAGAAAAAGCAATATGTCGCGCGCATCTGCGACAAACACACATCGGTTTCAGCTTCGAAGCGGAGGGTTGAACGGCAGCGGTCTTCAATGGGAAGAGTGGGGCTCGCGGCAGTTGCGGTCGGGGTCGGCACGGCATCGTTCGTCAATGCCGCGCGGGCCGCGGAAGTCGCGGGCGATCCGCAGCTCCAGGCCGTCCTGCAGCAGTTGATGCAGGAGCAAAGCGGCGCGCCGGCGGGCGTGCGCTTACTGGCCGCGGCACCCGTGGCCGCAGCACCCGTCACCGACTACATTTCGGTCAGCCCAAACACGACGCCGGGCGTCTCCACGCATGCGTCGGACGACTTGAACGCGATGGCTGTCGGGCCCACGTCGGCGGCCACCGGCATCAATGCAACGGCAGTCGGGGCGGGCGCGTTCGCCGCCCGCAGTAGTTCCACCGCGGTCGGATCGGGGGCGGCGGCGCTCGCGTTGCGCTCCACCACGATCGGAATGGGCGCGTCGACAGGCTTCAATGCGGAAAACGCAGTGTCGATCGGTTACCTGTCGTCCGCTGACGGCGCGCAGACACTCGCGTTAGGTACCTACGCGGAGGCCGCGGGCGCTAACACGGTCGCAATAGGCGCGCGCGCCACAACGTATTCCGACGCGACCGGCGCGCTGGCGTTGGGCGCCGATTCGCTGGCCACGGCGGCTGGCAGCGTGGCGCTCGGCGCAAACTCCACGGTGGACCGGAAGAATGCGGTGTCGGTCGGCAATGCGCAGTTGCAGCGTCAGATCGTGAATGTGGCGGCCGGCGCAGCCGATACGGATGCAGTGAACATTGCCCAGTTGAAGAGCGTCGCGACGGTGTTCGGCGGCGGCGCGACGGTGAATCCGGACGGCACTGTCACGCTGCCTGAATATCACGCGGGCGGCAACGTGTACCACAACGTCGGTGATGCGATGGCCAATATCGATGGCCGTGTGACCACCAATACGATCAGGATCGACGATCTGACCAACGTGTTGAACAACCTGACCAACACGAACGCGAGCCTTCGTTATTTCCGGGTGAACTCGGTGCTGGGCGATTCATCGGCCACGGGCGCCGAGGCGATCGCGATCGGCGGCAATGCGCGGGCGGCGTTCAGCAACTCGGTTGCATTAGGTGCGAACGCGGTTGCCGATCGTGCGAATTCGGTGTCGGTTGGCTCGGCTGGACAGGAACGCCAGATCACGCACGTCGCGGCGGGCACGGCGGACACCGATGCAGTCAATGTGCGGCAGTTGAAGGACGCCGGGCTTATCGACGGCAACGGCAATTCGAGCAGTGCGGTGACGTACGACAACACCGGCGGTCGTGTCGATTACGCCAGCGTCACTCTGGGGCAGGGCATCAAGGGCGGCACGACGATTCATAACGTGGCGAATGGCGTGAGCGATTCGGACGCGGTCAACGTCGGCCAGTTGAACAGTGCACTGAACCAGATCGTCATCAACGACATGCCGCGA
Source organism: Paraburkholderia sp. (assembly GCA_036502945.1). Taxonomy (GTDB): domain Bacteria; phylum Pseudomonadota; class Gammaproteobacteria; order Burkholderiales; family Burkholderiaceae; genus Paraburkholderia. Next base: position 2,401 of record DASXXR010000493.1, read on the forward strand.
GCGTTAAGCGCTTTTGTGAGCCTGAAGGGCAATGTCGATATCGAAGCCGCTAAAGCAACGGGCACGCACGCGGCGGCGGTTGGCGCCAGTGCGGTGGCGAACGGCGAGCAGGCATTGGCGCTCGGTGCAAATGCAACGGCCAACGGCGATACCGCGACGGCGGCGGGCAGTCAGGCCGTGGCGAACGGCAGCAACACGTCGGCGTTTGGCTGGAACAGCCAGGCAACGGCTGACGGCGCGGTCGCGTTGGGTGCGGGGTCGATCGCCGATCGCGCGAATGCGGTTTCGGTCGGCAGCGCGGGCAGCGAACGCCAGATCACGAACGTGGCGCCCGGTACGCGCGGGACGGATGCGGTCAATCTCGACCAGCTGAACTCGGCGTTCAGCCAGACCAATCAGTCCATTCACGATCTGGATAGAAGCACGCGCAAGGGGATTGCATCCGCTTCCGCGTTGCAGATCGTGACGCCGTATCTGCCGGGCCGGACGACGCTCAATGCGGGCGTCGCCGGATATCGCGGCCAGGCTGCGATCGGTCTTGGTGTGTCCCGCTGGAACGAGAAAGGCACGATCAATTTCAACGCGGGCGTGGCGTCGTCCGGCAGCAACAGCACGATTGTGCGCGCCGGCATTGGCATCGTCATCGGCGACTAGGCCGTTCGTGACCCAGCATGAAAAGGGGGGAGTGTCGCGCATGCATGGCGCGACACTCACACCGAAGGAACGATATGAAGCATCGGGTAATGCTCGCGGCTGCTGTGGCAGCTGCTTTGGCGGGTTGCGCGGGGCAGGCAGCGCGCGATCAGTTGAATATTCAGGATCCGTCCGTTGCGCGTGGCGGATTCGGGTCGACGCAAGACGCGTCGGCAGGCGCGGCGGTCAAGCAGTGGACCGACGTCTATACGCAGATCAAGCATCGGGGCGATGTGCTCGACGCGTTGCAGGACAAGCTCAACCGGCTCGGCGCGAGGAAAGACACGTACTACGGTGCAAAGGCGCAGTGCTGGATCGACGCCGGCAAGCAGGAATTCGCGGCTCATGACGAGTGGGGTTTCGTCGAGGAGTCGATCGGCGAGGCCGCGAGTCTGATCGCCGGCGTCGAGTCCGGCAATGCGCCGGCCACGGATAATCGGCCGCTGCGCACCACCACGAAAGTCCGCGCCGACCTGTGGGACCAACTGGCTGTGATTCGGACAGACGGTCGCTTTGCGTCTTGCCCGCAAGCGCAGAAGCTGGCCGCGTGCGCCGAAGTCGAATTGATGCATGCAGGACACGAAGCCTGGACGCACGCGTTCGCAAAGGCGCAGCAGCGTACGGATGTGCTGCAACGCCAGGTGCGTGACGCGAGCGGCGCGCTATCCGCGTGTGCTGCCGTGGCGCCGCCCGCCTCGTTGCCGGAAGTGATTTCGCTGTCGGCGGACGCGTTGTTCGAATTCGATCGGGGCGATATCGCTGCGATCGGCGCCGAAGGCCGCCGGCGGCTCGACGATATCGCGGTCGCGTTGCGGGCCATGCAATCCGTCGAACGGCTTGTCGTGTCCGGCTATACAGACCGGCTCGGCTCGACGGAATACAACCGGCGCCTGTCTCGCCAGCGTGCCGAAACGATCAGGCGCTATCTGATCGGCAGGGACGTGACCGTGCCCATCGATGCACACGGCTACGGCAACGCGCAGCCCGGCACGGTTTGCTCGATGCACAGTCGTGAGATGCTGATCGATTGTCTATCGCCGGACCGGCGTGTCGATATTCGCGTCGTGGGAACGAAGTTGAAGGGGTCTGCGCCGCTGAATTCGCCCAGGCCGCCGAACCGTTCGAAGTCGTGAATTGAGCGGTAAACGCCGGCCTGCGTGATGTGCGCTGGCTCCGATGTTCCGCAGGAGCCAGCGTGTGAAAAAAGCAGCGCCTTCTCGAATCAGAACGCGTAGTACGGCCCGTTTCCAGCCGACGTGGCGCGCGATTCGATCGCCGTGTAGATGCGCCGGCCGAAGAAGAACGGCAGTCCCCAGTCGAATACCGTGCTTGAAGGACCGGCCAGATTGTCGAATGCATTGTTCGCCGTCGCGAAGAGCGATTGCGCGTTGGCAACCGAGAACGACAGCGTCGCTGTCGCGCCATTCGTGCCGCTCAGTGTGGCCGTCGACGTCTGCGCGGAGGGCGGGCAATACCAGAACCCGCATTGGGCCAGTGTCGTGCTGGGAAAAAACAGGCCGTTCGAGCCGCTGTCGATAAAGCTCTGTGAGTAGGATTGGCCGTTCATGCTGGTGATCACGTAGCCGGTCTGCGTATTCGCCTTCAACACGGTCGCGCTGCCGAGCGTGTTGTTCGCCTGTGTGCCGATGCCGAAGATCAACTGTCCGGAAACCTGGGGCGCTCCAGCGTCGGCCACGGCGGGCAGATCGATCACGATGCCGTTGTTGTCCGTCGCAAAACGACTCACCGGATTGGTCACCTGCAGCGCGAGCGGTTGTGTGCTCGGCGAACACGCGCCGGTCGAGTCGCACGCGTAGTACCAGCGGGGCAGCGCGCTGGTTACACATCCGCTGCCGCAGTCCGCGGCGAACAGTCCGACGCCGAGAATGCCGTTCACGCGCAGCGTAGACGCCGACATCATCGGCTGACCGGAACGTGTGCAATCGGCGGGTACGGTCGGCAGCGCCGGGTCGGCGATCACCTGGATCGGCACCGCGGCGGCGAGCTGGCCCGCCATCCGGATGTCGGCGGTGCGCACGGCGCCCCATGTATAACCGGTGCCGAATACGCCGCACTCACCGGTCACGGCGGCCCCACCGCTTCCGGCTGTCACTGCGGGAAGCGCCAGCCCGGCGGGCAACGCCGACGCGAGAATGCGCAGACCCTGCGAGCCGGTGTCGACCTGGATGCTGTCGATCGTCACGCAACTGGCGCTGCCCGGTGTACATACCGTGACGCTCGTCGTGAGCATATTGCGCGTCTGCGAAGGCGACGCGCCGACCGCGATCGGCTGGACATTCGGCGTGTTCGATTGCGGGATCGACGGTGCGGCTGCGGTCGGATCGCCCGCGGGTGTGCCCGTGGGCGATCCGACCG
>DASXXR010000494.1:0-2278 GCA_036502945.1 Paraburkholderia sp.
CGCCCACGCATTGCCATGCCGCCGCGCAAAAGCGATCGCCCGTTGCGCATGCACGCCCTGCACGGTGAGCGGCACGTAGCTGCCGTGGCTCAATAGCTCCGGCAGATGCGTGCGCAACGCAAGCATGCGCTGCACGATCGCAAGCTTCACGCGTCCATTGCGCCAGCCGGCGAGAAAATCCGAAGGCGGTTTCTCGACGAGCCATGCGGCGCGCTGCGCGAAGTCGACGGGCCGCCGGTTGTCGGGGTCGACGAGACTGAAGTCCCACAATTCAGTGCCTTGATACAGGTCCGGCACGCCAGGTGAGGCGAGCCGCAGAATCGTCTGCTGCAGACTGTTGACCGTGCCCGCGCGACCGATCCGCGCGACGAACTCACACAACTCGCGCAAAAAGCCGTCGCGTCGTTGCGGCGCGAGAATATCGAACAGAAACGCGCGGCATGCGTTTTCGTACGGCTCATCGGGTGCGAGCCATGTCGTGCGCAGCTTCGCCTCGCGCAGCGCCTTCAATTGCCACTGCGCAACGCGCTCGGCCCATGCGGCGATGCCGGCTTCGTCGCCCGGTGCGAGATCGGGCGGCCAGCAGCCCACCAGGGTCTGGTACAGCATCGCTTCGGCGGCGGCGCCGGGCGCCCAGTTCCCCGCTAAGTCATCGATGTTGCCGCCGCTGTCGAGCGCGCGGCGATACGGCGTATTCAACGTCGACCACGCGTGCAGCGCCGCGCTCCATTCATCGGCGATTTCACTGAGCACCGCAAGCCGCGCGCGCATGTCTTCGCCGCGTTTATGATCGTGCGTCGCGGTGACGAGCATCGTATGCGGGAAGCGCCGCGCGCGTTCCAGATTGCCCGCATGAAACTGCTCGACGGACAACGCGAATTCGCCCGGATCTGCGCCCACTTCATTGCGCGACAGGAGCCGCCCGTAGCGGTAGCACGCGGTGTCTTCGATCGCTTTGGCGGCGACCGGCGCAGTCAGTTGCGAGAACAGCGTCTGCACGGTGCGGCGCGACGCGACTGCATGATTGAACACCCCGGCCACTGCAGCTTGCTGCGGCGGCACGACGGCGCGTGCAAGGCCCGCTTCGTCCGCTCCGCTGCCGAGCCACGCGTCGACGTGTTTCAGCACCTCCAGGTCCGCGCGCGAAAGCGCTTGCCTCGTGGCCGCCAGCGCCTGTTCGAAGTACACGTTATCGGCGGCGCTGCGCACGCCGTTTTGCGGATAGATCCGGTACACCGGGAAATGTGCGGCGAGTTCGTTGACCACGCGCCGGATCGACGTGAACGTGAAATCGCGCGTCGCGAGACTGTCGCGCGCGATGCGATGCAACGCGCGCGACGCGCGGTCCAGTTCCGCCGACAGATTCTCTGCAAGCATCTGCCGGCGCGCGGCGAGCGCTTCGTCGGCGAACGACGCGCTGCGGCCGCTCAACTCGGCCCACGCTGCCGCGAGCGGCGCTGCGCCGCGCGGATCGTGCAGCAACGCGCCGACGTCATTCATGAAGTCGTAGCCGGTGGTGCCGTCGACCGGCCAGTCGTCGCGCAACGGCTCGCCGCGCGCGAGGATCTTTTCGACCACGATGTAAGGCGCGCCTTCGCGCAGTTCCGACAGCCGTTGCCGCAGCCGCTGACAGTACTCGCGCGGCTCGGCGAGCCCGTCGATATGATCGATCCGCACGCCGTCGATCACGCCTTCCGCGTAGAGCCGGAAGATGAGCGCATGCACTGCGTCGAACACTTCGGGCCGCTCGACTCGCACGGCGGCCAGCGTGCCGATGTCGAAGAAGCGCCGCCAGTTCACTTCGTCGGACGCGGTGCGCCACCACGCGAGCCGGAAGTGCTGCCGTTCGAGCAAACGGTGCAGGCGCTCGCGCGTCACCGGGTCTTCGGGCGTGTACGCCTGTACCGCGAATTCGATCGCGGGGCTGCCGTTCTGTTTGACGAAGTCGCGCAGCGCTTCGCGCGCTGCCGCTGCGCGCGGTTGATCCGCGGGCTGCGTCGTGAGGCCGCGAAAGCGTTCGGCGAGCGCGCTCAGGTCGACGCGATCGGCGGATTGCAGGATCGACGCGTAATCGACCGGACACACGGGGCACCGATGGTCGCCATACGCGATGTCGAAGCGGCCTGTGTCGGCAGCCAAGCGCAGCGCGATGCGGCCCGCCGCGAGTTCATCGCCATACGGCGCGCCGAGACACGGCACCAGCACTTTGCCGCGCAACGCCGGATCGGGCGAATGCCAGTCCACATCGAAATGCCGCGCGAACGCGCTGTGACGTCCC
>DASXXR010000495.1:0-4201 GCA_036502945.1 Paraburkholderia sp.
TTCGCTCAGCTTCTGGGCTTCGGCGAGATAGGTGGCTTCGCTTTGCCGCAATGCATCCTCCGCATTCCTGCGTGCGGTGATGTCGTTGCCGCTCTCGAGCGTGCCGAGCGGCTGGCCGCCGGGGCTACGCTGCAGCGACCAACGGCTCGCGATGACGGCGTCGGAGCCGTCGCGCTTCGTGCGAACCTATCCGAGATACGCGTCGGCAAGGCGCTCGCCGGACACAAACGCGATGAGTACGTGCTCAGCACCAAACACCAAAGTGGGCCGCCTGATCCTCGACGAGATCGAGACCGAAAACCGCAACTTCGGCGAGAAGAGCGGGCTGTTCGAATCGGGCCTGCCCAACCGCGTTGTCTACGATTACTCGGGGGCCCGGCCCGATTGCGACGACGCGCTGTTCACGCCGCCATACGAATGATCAGCGCTGTTCTGCGCGGCAACGCGTGCTTCAGCCGCCTGCAGGTCGTCCGGATAGTGCGGATCCGAGCCGAGGGCCGGATGATAACCGGCCTTTTCCAGCTGAACGAGTTCTGCGCGCACTTGTTCGCGGGTGACGCTCGACTGCGCGAACGACACAACCGGGGCTGCGAGCGCAGCGGCGATGACAACCGTCTGGATTAGCGTTTTCATGGTGACCCTTCCTGAATTTTTGTGTTTTGCAACGAACAACCCTGTTCGTAGCGACTGGCGGTAGTGTATGTAAGTAAAAACTGAAGATTAACCACCGCGTCGGGAATGGACTGTTGTGGAATTCGGGTTAACCCCTAAATTGCCGTGATACGGAACTATTTCGAGCCCACTCGCACTCGCGGGTGGGCCTGGCGGCAGGGTAAGCGCGCCGCGGTCGGTCACGATTCTGGCCGCGCCGGGCTTTCGCATCAGGGAGTAAGCTGTCCGTCGTCGTCTTTCAGCGCCGGTTCCTGCGTCACGGCACCTCGATGTTGCGTTCCGGGTCTGGGTTACCAATCAAGCGAGATTCCCCATGAAAGCATCGGATCTATTCGTCAAGTCGCTAGAAGCGGAAGGTGTCGAGTACGTGTTCGGCATTCCCGGTGAAGAAAATCTGGATCTGCTCGAATCGCTGCGCCGCTCCGGCATCAAACTGATCCTGACGCGTCATGAGCAGGCCGCGGGTTTCATGGCCGCCACCTACGGGCGCCTGACCGGGCGCACCGGCGTGTGTCTCGCGACGCTCGGCCCAGGCGCGACTAACTTCGTTACTGCCGCTGCATACGCTCAGTTGGGCGGCATGCCGATGCTGATGGTCACCGGCCAGAAGCCGATCAAGGCAAGCAAGCAGGGCCATTTCCAGATCGTCGACGTGGTGCGGATGATGGAGCCGCTCACGAAGTACACGCGGCAAATCGTGTCGATCGGCAATATCCCCGCGATGGTGCGCGAGGCGTTTCGCCAGGCCGAGGAGGAACGGCCCGGCGCCGCGCACCTCGAACTGCCGGAGGACGTCGCGCACGAGGAGGGTGACGGCAAGCCGATTCCGAAGAGCTACAGCCGCCGGCCGGTCGCCGAGGACAAGGCGGTCGCGCGCGCGGTCGAGGCGATCGTCGCGGCGAAACATCCGCTGTTGATGATCGGCGCGGGCGGCAACCGCAAGACGACGCGCAAGGTGTTGCGCGAATTCGTCGACCAGATTGGCATGCCGTTCTTCACGACCCAGATGGGCAAGGGCGTGATCGACGAGTCGCATCCGAAGTGGCTCGGCAACGCAACGCTGTCCGACGGCGACTTCGTGCACCGCGCGATCGAGCACGCGGACTGCATCATCAATGTCGGCCACGACGTAATCGAGAAGCCGCCGTTTTTCATGCGCGGCGCCGATGCCGGCGACAAGACGGTGATTCACGTGAATTTTCTGGGCGCGGAAGTCGACGCGGTGTATTTCCCGCAGATCGAAGTGGTCGGCGATATTGCGAATGCAGTGTGGCAGCTGAAAGAGGCGCTGAAGACGCGCTGTGAACATTGGGACTTCAATCGCTTCACGGAGATCAAGGAGCATTTCGAAGCGCATCTCGTGAAGGGGCAGCACGACGAACGCTTTCCGATGTACCCGGTGCGCATTGTCAACGACGTGTACGAGACGACGCCCGTCGACGGCATCGTCTGCCTCGACAACGGGATGTACAAGATATGGTTTGCGCGCTACTACCGCGCGCACGAGCCGAATTCGCTGCTGCTGGACAACGCGCTCGCTTCGATGGGCGCGGGGTTGCCGTCGGCGATCGCGACCAAGATCGTGCATCCGGAGCGTAAGGTGATGGCGGTGTGCGGCGACGGCGGCTTCATGATGAATTCGCAGGAGCTCGAGACGGCGGTGCGGCTAAAACTCGATCTGGTGGTGCTGATCCTGCGCGACGACGCGTTCGGGATGATCCGCTGGAAGCAGGAAAACATGAACTTCCCAGACTACGGGATGACGCTGAAAAATCCGGATTTCGTCGCGTATGCGAAGAGCTACGGCGCGCATGGGCATCGGATCACGTCGGCGGCGGAGTTCGCGCCGCTCGTGCGCGACTGCTTCGCGACGCCGGGCGTGCATGTAATCGACCTGCCCATCGACTACACCGATAACGAACGGGTGCTGAACCGCGAAATCAAGCGGCTCTCGGCGCAAATCTGACCATTCGCAAGGATCGCTTCTTGCTGACCTATTGCTGACCTCTTGCTGACCTGTTAGCTGTCGCATCGCCCCAAGGAGAGCGCGCCATGTTGCAGAAGACTTACCCGTACTACCTCGCGAACGAGCCGGTCGCGGCCAATACCGATCTCGAGGTCACCGACAAATTCAGCGGCGAAGTGGCCACGCGTGTGGCGATGGCCGATGCGAAAACCATCGACCGCGCGATCGGTCTCGCGGCCGCAGCCATGCCCGCGATGCGCGCTTATCCGCCGTTCAAGCGGCAGGCGGTGCTCGAACATTGCGTGACGCGCTTTCGCGAACGATTCGACGAACTCGCGATGGCGCTGTGCATCGAGGCAGGCAAGCCGATCAACGATTCGCGCGGCGAAGTCACGCGGCTGATCGACACGTTCAAGGTGGCGGCGGAAGAATCGGTACGCATGGACGGCGAAGTGATCAATCTCGAGATTTCCCCGCGCGCGAAGGGTTACCACGGCTACGTGAAGCGCGTGCCGATCGGACCGTGTTCGTTCATTTCGCCGTTCAATTTTCCGCTGAACCTCGCCGCGCATAAAGTGGCGCCGGGGCTCGCGGCCGGCGTGCCGTTCGTGCTGAAGCCGGCAAGCCGCACGCCGGTCGGCGCGCTGATCATCGGCGAGATTCTCGCGGAAACCGACTTGCCGAAGGGCGCATTCTCGATTCTGCCCGCGCACCGCGATGGCGCCGATCTCTTTACGACCGACGAACGTTTCAAACTGCTTTCATTTACCGGGTCGCCGGCGGTCGGCTGGGATCTGAAGAAGAAGGCGGGCAAGAAGAAGGTCATTCTCGAACTGGGCGGCAATGCGGCCGCTATCGTCGACGGCGATCAGGGCGACAAGCTCGACTATGTCGTCGACCGGCTTGCGTTTGGCGCGTTCTATCAGTCGGGGCAAAGCTGCATCGGCGTGCAGCGCATTCTCGTGCACTCGGGCATCTACGACGCGTTGCGCGAAAAGCTGATTGCAAAAACGAAGTCGTTGAAGATGGGCGACCCGAAGGACGAGCAGACGTTTGTCGGTCCGATGATTTCGGAGTCGGAATCGAAGCGCCTTGCGGGCTGGATGGAAAGCGCGGTGAAGGCCGGCGCGAAGATCATCGTGGGCGGTAACGTTGAAGGTGCGATGTTCGAGGCGACGTTGCTCGAGAACGTGGGGCTCAAGACGGACCTCTATCGGAAGGAAGCGTTCGGGCCGGTTGCGACTCTCGAGCGCTTCACCGATTTCCGCGACGCGCTTAAGGCGGTCAACGACAGCGATTTCGGCCTGCAGGCCGGCGTATTCACCGATTCGCTCGCGCATGCGCATCAGGCGTGGGACGAACTGGAGGTCGGCGGAGTGGTGATTAACGACGTGCCGTCGTTTCGGGTCGACAACATGCCGTATGGCGGTGTGAAGGACTCGGGACTCGGCCGTGAAGGCATTCGTTATGCGATCGAGGATATGACCGAACTGCGGCTGATGGTGATGCGCGAAACGTGGTGAAAGCGCCGGCTGCGATGACGCGCAATGCACGATTGCGGTG
>DASXXR010000496.1:0-5419 GCA_036502945.1 Paraburkholderia sp.
GAGACCGCCGGCGAACTTCGACAGCAGCGCGTTTTCCTTCAGCGCTTCATAGATGCCGTCGAGGTCGTCGTCGACCGTCGTCAGGTAGCACGACGACAACTGCGAGCGGCGCGTGCCGGAGTTGAAGAGCGTCGGCGTCGACGACATGAAGTCGAAGGTCGACAGCACGTTGTAGAACTCGATCGCGCGCGCTTCGCGGTCGATCTCGCCCAGCGCGAGACCCATCGCGACACGCATAAAGAATGCCTGCGGCATCTCGATGCGGGTGCTTTCGATGTGCAGGAAGTAGCGGTCGTACAACGTTTGCAGGCCGAGGTAACCGAATTGCAGGTCGCGGTTCGCGTCGAGCGCGGCGCCGAGCCGTTTCAGATCGTATTGCTGCAGCTTTTCATCGAGCAGTTCAGCCTGCACGCCGCGCTTGATGAATTGCGGGAAGTATTCGGCGTAGCGCTCGCCCATCTCCGCTTGCGTCACTTCGTCTTCGAGGATCTCGCGGCGGATCGTGTGCAGCAGGATGCGCGCGGTGACCTGGCTGTACGCCGGGTCTTTCTCGATCATCGTGCGCGCCGCGAGAATCGCCGAGTCGTACACCTGGTTCATCGGCACGCCGTCGTACAGGTTCTTCACCGTTTCCGTGACGATCGGTTCCGCGCTAACTGCGTCGCCCAGGTTCGCGCACGCCGACTCGATCAAGCCGTGCAGCGCGTTCAGGTCGAGCGGGCGCGTGACGCCGTTGTCGACGACGTTGATGCCCGACGCGCCGGTCGGCGCTTCCGGCTCATGGCTGCGCTCCTGAGTGCGCTTCTCGCGGTACAGCACGTAAGCGCGCGCGACGTTGTGCTCACCGCCGCGCATCAGCGCGAGTTCGACCTGATCCTGGATGTCTTCGATATGGAACGTGCCGCCGTTCGGACGGCTGCGCAGCAATGCGCGCACGACGCTTTGCGTCAGCTGCTCCACCAGTTCGCGCACGCGCGCCGACGCTGCGCCTTGACCGCCGTTGACGGCCAGAAACGCCTTCGTCACCGCGATCGCGATCTTCGACGGCTCAAACGACACCACGCTGCCGTTGCGACGGATCACCTTGTAGTCGGCGAGCGTCGCCTGCGGCGCGAGCGCTTGTGCGCCTTCACTCTGCCCACCGAGAGGGCGGCCAGTGGGTGCGCCCTCGAAGCGGGTCGTCACGTTGTCGGTCGTTTGCATGTGCAAAAGCTCCTGGTCTTTAAATGGTGCGGAGAAACCGCGGATTAAAACGTTCGCTGCGCCAGCGTGGACGCGAGCGAATCACAAGTGGGATTACCCGCCGAAGCGCTGGCGTTCATACCGGCGCGATGGCGAGTGGAAACATCGAAAAGAACGCGAGAAAAGCCGCGGGGAAAATTGCTGGAGGGAAAATAGCCGCGAGGGCAGTGAAGCTGGGTGGCCGGATGCGACAGATCGGCTTGGACGAACGACTTCATCATGTGTGTCGCGATCACTGGCTGTGCCCTCTTCCCCGAAATTGCGTAGTGCGCCGGCTCTTTCAACCGGCTGCACCGCTTCTATGTTTTTTCAATGCCGGCCATGCTCTCGGCGCCGTGGTCGTGAAGCGGACGCCGCTGGATCAACACAACATATAGTGGAAAACTTGTATTACGGCACCAAGTATAGTGGACTTTAGGGTCTACGCAAAATCCTATTTTCGCGAGAAGGCGTTGACTTTTCGAGCAACCGTACGACGCCTCGCAGCCCGCGCGAGCAAGCTCCAGCGCGCTTTGCGCGAAGCGCGTCACGACGCGGACGGACGGTGCAGATAGGGGAAATACCGATCAGGAAGTGAGGATCCGTTCTGCAGCCGAGCCCACTCGAAGTGCGGGCCCGGATCGGTCTTGCGGCCCGGCGCGATGTCCGAGTGACCCGCGAGCGCTCCGATCGGATAGTGCGCGGCAAGCGCCTTCACGAGCGCGCTCAGTGTCCGGTATTGCGCGGGTTCGAACACGGTCGAATCGCTGCCTTCCAGTTCGACGCCGATCGAGAAGTCGTTACAGCGTTCACGGCCGAAGAAGCTGGATACGCCCGCGTGCCACGCGCGCGCGTCGCACGACACATATTGGTCGAGCGCGCCGTCGCGATGAATCACGAAGTGCGCCGACACCCGCACGTCGCGCAAGTGCGTCGCGTAATACGGATGCGCGTCGCAATCGAGGCGGTTCAGGAACAGGTCCGCAATCGCACCGCCGCCGAACTCGCCGGGCGGCAGACTGATGTTGTGCACGACGATGAGCGTTGGCACCGCGCCCGCAGGGCGCGCTTCGCAGTTCGGCGACTGCCGTTTGCGCGCCGCCTGCAGCCAGCCGTGCGCGTCGACGGTGAAGCCGCTGCTCATCGTTTCTCGCGGCCTTGATCGCCGCCTTCGCGGCCGGGGCGGCTCGCGCGTCCTTTCGCTTGCGCTGACTGTGCGGATTGTGCCGCCTGTGCGGCGCGCACCGCGTAACGTTGCGCGTGATCGGCGGAGCAAAACGGCTGCCCGCCCACCACCACCGAGTCGCCTTTCGGCGCGTGTACGCCGCATTCGACGCAGCGAATCATCGGCTCCGGGAGTTCCGGCGGACGGCCGGCAGGACGCGCCGCACCGTTACCCGCACGACCGCCACGCGGCGCACCGGCCGACTCGCGCGCGCCGCCTGCGCCGCCCGCCGCTCCATCCGCCGTACCAGGCGCACCCGCGCGCGACGACGTGCGCGCATCGGGACGACGCAGCGCTTTGACGAGCCATTGGGCGACAAAGAATAGCAGGACGAGCAGAAGGATTTGCCGCATGGGACACTCAGACGACGGGAAGATGCAACAACACCTGGAAGACGAAACGGCTGCCGACATACGCGAGCAGCAACGCAACAAACGACGCGAGCACCCAGCGCAACGCAGCGCGGCCGCGCCAGCCGGACACCTTGCGCGCGGTCAACAGCGCGCCGAACATCACCCACGACAGAATCGCGAACACGGTCTTGTGATCGAACTTCAGTGCGCGGTCCATCAACTGCTCGTTGAACAGCATGCCTGACACGAGCGTGAGCGTCAGCAGCACGAAACCCGCGCCGATCAGGCGGAACAGCAGCTTCTCCAGCGTGAGAAGCGGCGGCAGCGCATCGAGCCAGCTCGACAGCCAGCTGTTGCCGGCGGCGGCATTTTGCCGTTGCATCGCGCCGCCGCGTCCGCGCATCGCATGCAGGCGGCGCTCGACGAGCAGCATCAGCACCGCATGCAGCGCCGCAATCACGAACAGGCCGTATGCCACGTTGGCGATCAGGAAGTGCAGCTTGAAGAGCGGCGCCGCCGCATACGACAGCACATGCACGCCGCCGAACACGAGCGGCAGCAACGACGACACGCACGCGAGCGGCAGCATGAGCAGACGCAAACCGTCGAGCGGGAAGAAGAAGCTTTCGATCCAGTAAATGCCGGCGCCGAGCCAGAACATCGCGGACAGCGCGAACGCGAACCCGAACACCATCGCGTTTTGCGGAAAGATCGTCGTATGCAGCAGCACGCCGTGCGCCAGCAGCGCAGCAAGCAGCAGCAGCCGAACCGGCAGACCGAGGCCCGCTGCGCGCGCGCGCGCGTGCGACGACGCCGGCATGGCAGGACTCGTCACGCGCCCGCCCGCGGGCAGCGGCGGCACGCTCCCGAGCACCGGCGGCAACGCGGCGTGCCGATGCGAGCGCCACCCTGCGACGGCAAGGCCGCCGTACAGGAGTGCGGTGAGGGCATACAGTACAATGTGCATGTTCGAAGTTTACACTAGGCCCCTTGTCCGCGACGTTCAGCAACGCTTGACGCGTCGCCCGGGCCGCACCACTCATCGCTCCCCATGCTCGACAATCTCACTCAACGGATGGCGCGCGTCGTCAAGACGCTGCGCGGCGAAGCCCGACTGACCGAGGCGAATACCCAGGAGATGCTACGCGAAGTTCGCCTCGCGCTCCTCGAAGCCGACGTGGCGTTGCCCGTCGTGCGCGACTTCATCGCGAAGGTGAAGGAAAAGGCGCTCGGCGAAGAAGTGATCAGCAGCCTGTCGCCGGGCCAGGCGCTCGTCGGCGTCGTGCAGCGCGAACTGACCGCGGTGATCGGCGGCGACTACGAAGGCAAGGCCGTCGAACTGAACCTCGCCGTCACGCCGCCCGCGGTCATCCTGATGGCGGGCCTGCAAGGCGCCGGTAAAACCACTACGGTCGGCAAGCTCGCGAAGCTGCTGCGCGAGAAGTACAAGAAGAAAGTGCTCACGGTGTCGTGCGACGTCTACCGCCCGGCCGCTATCGCGCAGTTGAAGACGGTCACCGAGCAGGTCGGCGCCGACTTCTTCCCGTCGCAGCCGGACCAGAAGCCCGTCGACATCGCGGGCGGCGCCGTCGACTGGGCAAAGCGCCACTATCACGACGTGCTCATCGTCGACACGGCGGGCCGACTCGGTATCGACGAAGTGATGATGCAGGAAATCTCCGCGCTGCATAGCCTGCTGAACCCGGCGGAAACGCTCTTCGTCGTCGACGCGATGCTCGGCCAGGATGCGGTCAACACCGCGAAGGCGTTCAGCGACGCGCTGCCGCTCACCGGCGTCGTGCTGACCAAGCTCGACGGCGACTCGCGCGGCGGCGCGGCGCTGTCGGTGCGGCACGTCACCGGCAAGCCGATCAAGTTCGTCGGCGTCGCGGAAAAGCTCGACGGGCTTGAGATCTTTTATCCGGATCGCATGGCGAACCGGATTCTCGGCATGGGCGATATCCTCGCGCTCGTCGAGGAAGCGCAGCGCGGCGTCGACGTACAAGCCGCGCAGAAGCTCGCCGACAAGGTGAAGAAGGGCGGCGACTTCGATCTCAACGATTTCCGTGCGCAGCTTTCGCAGATGAAGAACATGGGCGGCCTGTCGTCGCTGATGGACAAGCTGCCTGCGCAATTCCAGCAGGCTGCCGCCGGCGCCGACATGGGCCAGGCCGAAAAGCAGATGCGCCGCATGGAAGGCATCATCAACTCGATGACGCCGAAGGAGCGCGCGAAGCCCGAGCTGATCAAGGCGACCCGCAAGCGCCGCATCGCGGCGGGCGCCGGTGTGCAAGTGCAGGAAGTGAACCGGATGTTGAATCAGTACGACCAGATGCGCACGATGATGAAGAAGCTGAAGGGTGGCAACCTGCAGAAGATGATGCGCGGCATGAAGGGCATGCTGCCCGGCATGCGCTGAGCGGCGCGCGCGGCGGCTTCGGTTCGCGACGCGGCCGTATGCACAGCCCGTGCTGCCCGTGGCCCGCCAAAAGACACCCAGGAATTAATGCCGGGTTTATGCTGTAGCGCGCGGCGCCGTTGTCTCCCACACTATATATACCGTTATCGCCCGCCGAACGTCATGAATCGCGAAGAAGCTCTCCACGTTTTCCGCCACTCC
>DASXXR010000497.1:0-2544 GCA_036502945.1 Paraburkholderia sp.
TACGGGTATTTCGAGGAAACCAAGCTGCCGCGCGTGAAAATCGGCGATCAGGCGGAAATGCGGCTGATGAGCGGCGGCGTGCTGCGCGGGCACGTGGAAAGCATCTCGCGCGGCATCTACGACCGCGACAATCCGCAAAGCAACGACCTGCTCGCCGATGTGAATCCGACCTTCAACTGGGTGCGTCTCGCGCAGCGCGTGCCGGTGCGGATCAAGATCGATCACGTGCCCGACGGGCTGCTGTTGGCGGCCGGCACGACGTGTACGGTCGTGGTGACGCCGCGCTGATGATCGGTGCCGGCGCGCAAGTGCGCGCCGGTGAATAAAAGGCAAACGGCGGCAAGGCGACGCGCCGCCGCCTGGGCGCGCAGCCCACAAAATTGCGCCCATGCTGGGCGCACCAAACAAAAGGCGCAGCATGCGTGAGCACCTGCGCCTTGCAGACAGCGGCGCGCTGGTTGGCGCGCGCGTTGAAAAACTCAGGACGAAGTAGTCGTCTTGCGCGGCATGCCGAAGCCGCCGAGCAGCGCGGCGAGCGGCTGCTTCGAACCCTGCTTCTGCGGTGCGGTAGCAGCTTCGTCGAGCTTCGCGGTAGCCGCGGAGACTGCGGCAGGCGTTGGCTCGTAGGGTTTCGAGAAGAAATCGTCGACGGGCGCCTGCCGGTGATGATGCGAAGCGCTCCGCTCGAACCCGCCGCCGGCCCGGCGCCGGCTGCTGCCGCCGCGTTCATCGCGCTCGTCGCGGCCGCGCCGCGGACCGCGTTCTTCGTGATGGTGCCGCACCGGCGTGTCGACGGTTAGCCGCTGCACGTCGAGCGGCCGCTTGATCAGCTTCTCGATGTCGGCGAGCTGTTTGCGCTCATGCGGGCTGAACAGCGACAGCGCGTCGCCCGAAGCGCCTGCGCGCCCGGTGCGCCCGATCCGGTGCACATAGTCTTCCGCGTTGAACGGCAGATCGAAATTGATGACCGCCGGCAGCTCGACAATGTCGAGCCCGCGTGCGGCGACGTCGGTCGCGACCAGCGCCTCGATCTCGCCGCGCTTGAACGCATCGAGCGCCTGCATCCGTTCGCTTTGCGAGCGGTCGCCGTGAATCGCGGTGGCGACGACGCCGTCGCGCTCCAGTTGCCGCGCGAGCCGGCTCGCGCCGATCTTGCTGTTGCAGAACACGAGCACCTGCTTGAGGCTGCGCTCGCGGATCAGTTGCACGACCGCGCCGGTTTTGTCGCCTTCGGCCACTTCGTAGACGATCTGCGTGACATTGACCGCCGTCGAATTGCTGCGCGCGACTTCGATGGTCTGCGGATTGCGAAGGTAGGTTGCTGCAAGTTTCTTGATTTCGCCGGAGAACGTGGCGGAAAAGAGCAGCGTCTGGCGTTCCTTCGGCAGCAGATTCAGGATGCGCTGCAAGTCGGGCAGAAAGCCCATGTCGAGCATCCGGTCGGCTTCGTCGAGCACGAGCATCTGGACCTGGCCGAGATTCGCGGTTTTCTGTTGAACGTGGTCGAGCAGACGCCCGGGCGTCGCGATCAGAATTTCGACACCGCGCCGCAATTCCGCCGACTGCGGGTTCATGTCGACCCCGCCGAACACCACCACGCTGCGCAGCGGCGTGTACTTCGCGTAAGCCTGCACGTTGGCGGCCACCTGGTCGGCGAGTTCGCGCGTCGGCGTGAGAATCAGCGCGCGCACCGGATGGCGGGCCGGCGATGCGCTCGTGCTCGCCTGCGGCAGCAGCCGCTGGATGATCGGCAGCGAGAAGCTCGCGGTCTTGCCGGTGCCGGTTTGCGCGGCGCCCATCACGTCGCGGCCGGCCAGCACGACGGGAATCGCCTGTTCCTGGATCGGCGTTGGCGTGGTGTAGCCCTGCTCCGCGATGGCTTTCAGGATGTCGGGGGATAGACCGAACTGGTCGAAGGTCGCGGTGCTGGGAGTGGCTACGGTGTCGGACATGGTGGCTTTCGCTAAAAATGCGCCTGCGCGGTGCGGCTTGCGCTGCAAGTTTCGAGGAGACGGCCGGGGCCGCGGAGGGCATCAGGATGAAGGCGGAGCCACGGCGTTCCGCACGAGCCCGAACATGATCCAACTTCAATGCAGGGCATGTTCCGGCACAAAGAAAATGCGGCCGGCTCCGGGGCGGCGGGAAACACCGCCGCAAAGGGCGGTATTGTAGCACTTCGGCGCAATCGCTTTGGGCGCATGCCTGCGGGGCCCCGGGGACCGGCTTCTGCGACCGTCGGCCGTCCGCAGCGGGACGCTCAGGGCGGGATTCACCCTTTTTGCCGAGCGTAGCGGGCGCGTGCGACAGATGCATGACATGCGCGGCACCGAACCCGACCGACGGTTCGAGCAGCGTGCCCTTTCATACTGGAATCTGCGAGGCGCAGTCTAGCGAATGATCGTGACGCAGTCGGGCACGACAGGCGACGCGTCCGGGCCCGCCATCGCGTCGTACAGATCGGCGTGCGGCCCCTTGGTCCACCACGTGTAGCTGCCGGCCTGGTACTTCGCGCCGGAACCGGCAAGCGTATTGACGAACAGCATC
>DASXXR010000498.1:0-7086 GCA_036502945.1 Paraburkholderia sp.
ACACGACAAGGTGACGTTCAGCGGTGCAAGCGGCACGACGCTGTCGAACGTGAATGCCGGCAAGGCGGACAAGGACGCGGTGAACGTGGCGCAGCTGAAGGCAGCGGGCCTGAACATCGATACATCGGGCAACGCGACGAACTCGTTCGTCGCGTACGACGACGCGACGAAGGGCAAGGTGACGCTGGCGGGCGGCGCAGCCGGCACGACGATCACGAACGTGAAGGCGGCCAAAGCCGATTTGGACGCGGTGAACCTCGCGCAGCTGAAGGCAGCGGGTCTGAACGTCGACACGTCGGGTAACGTCACCAACGCATTCGTCTCTTACGACGACGCTGCGAAGGGCAAGATCACGCTGGCCGGTGCGGCCGGCACGACGATCTCGAATGTGAAGGCGGCTCAAGCCGACACGGATGCAGTGAACCTCGCGCAATTGAAGGCTGCAGGCCTGAATGTCGACACGTCGGGCAACGCGACGAACGCGTTCGTCGCGTACGACGATACGACAAAAGGCAAGGTGACGCTGGCCGGCGGCACGGCGGGCACGACAGTCACCAACGTGAAGGCGGGCGCGGTAAGCACGTCGAGCAAGGATGCAGTCAACGGCTCACAGCTGTACACGCTCGCAGCCAGCGACGCGGCTGCGCTGGGCGGTGGCTCGGCTGTGAACGCGGACGGTAGCATTACGAAGCCGCGTTACACCGTAGGCGGCGATTCTGTGACCGGCGTCGATGGTGCCGTGACCGCGCTCGACAACCGCATCACCGACGTGTCGTCATCGATGACCGACATCGCGCCGAAGCTGAAGTACATCAAGTTCGGCGATACGAACGCGCTCGACGCGACCGCATCCGGAGCGGACGCCGTGGCAATCGGCGGCTTTGCGCAGGCGATGGGCGACGGCGCGCTCGCAATCGGCGCCAACGCACGTGCGATGGGGACGAACGCCGTCGCGATCGGTTTCGGCTCGTCGACATCGCAGGCCAATACGTTCGCTGTCGGTTCGGCAACGACCAAGCGCCGCATCGTCAACGTCGCCGACGGTGTTGCGATCAACGATGCTGTGACCGTCGGTCAGATGAACACGGCAATTGGCAACGCGATCGTCAGTTCCGGTACGCAGAGCAATGGCCTGCTGCGCAGCTCGACGATGCTGCTCGGTGCGACGTCGAGCAAGACGCCAGACCAGCTGATCGTTTCCGGCCCGACCACCCTGTCGACGCCGACCGACGCGATCGGCAAGAACGCGATTGCGATCGGTCTGAACTCGCACGCCAATGCGGACAACGCGGTAGCGGCGGGTCAGAACGTCAGCGTGCTGGGCGCGAACGGCGTCGCAGTCGGGCAGAACGTTGCGGTGAGTGCGGAGTCGGCAGTCGCGATCGGTTCGACGGTTTCGACGGCATCGGCGAACTCGGTGGCGATCGGCAGCAACGGCACCGAAGTGAACACGGGGGCGGAGAATGCCGTGGCGATCGGCAGCAATGTGTCGGTGGGCGGTGCCAACACCGTTGCGATCGGCAGCAACATCATCGCCGCGACGACCAACAGTGTTGTGCTGGGCGCGAACAGCTCGGACGACAACCGTGCGAACACGGTGTCGGTCGGTGCGTCGGCGTTGCCGGGCATGGGCACGAGCGTCGTGCGTCGTCAGATCATCAACGTGGCAGCCGGTACACAGGACTTCGACGCGGTGAACCTGTCGCAGCTGAAGGGCGTGACGGCGGCGCTCGGCGGTGGCGCAGGCGTGAACACGGACGGGACGATCAAGAAACCGGCCTACGTGATCAACGGCAATACGTATAGCACCGTGAACGACGCGCTGACGGCGGCAGCGGCGGGCTCGGGCGGCGCTGCCGATCCGAACGCAGTCGACTACGACATGGGCACCGACCGCAGCGCGGTCACGCTGGCGGGCGCAAACGGCACGGCTATCCACAATCTGGCAGCGGGTGCGGCCGACAAGGATGCGGTGAACGTGGCGCAACTGAAGGCGGCGGGTCTGAACATCGACACGTCGGGCGCCGTCACGAACGCGTTCGTGGCCTACGACAGCGCGTCGAAGGGCAAGATCACGCTGGGTGGCACGGGCGGCACGACGATCGCGAACGTGAAGGCGGGTGCAGTCGGCTCGGCCAGCGCGGAGGCGGTTAACGGCTCGCAGCTTTACGGCACGGCGAATAGCGTGGCGCAGGCGCTGGGCGGCGGCGCGTCGGTGAATGCGGACGGTACGGTGAAGAAGCCGAGCTACAACGTGGCGGGCAGCACGTACGGCGATGTCGGTGCGGCACTGAGCGCCGTGGACGCGAAGGCCGCGACCGGCTCGGTCGACGGCGTGAAATACGACACCTCGGCACACGACAAGCTGACGTTCAACGGCACGAACGGCACGACGCTGTCGAACGTGAATGCCGGTGCGGCCGACAAGGACGCTGTGAACGTGGCGCAGTTGAAGGCCGCGGGCTTGAACGTCGATACGTCGGGCAATGTGACCAACGCGTTTGTCTCCTATGACGATGCGGCGAAGAGCAAGATTTCGCTCAGCGGCGTAGGCGGCACGACGATCGCGAACGTGAAGGCCGGCGCAGTGACGTCGAGCAGCATGGACGCCATCAACGGCTCGCAGCTGTACAACGTGTCGCAGAGCGTGGCGGCCGATCTGGGCGGTGGCGCCAAGGTCAACGCGGATGGCACGATCTCGGCTCCGACGTACTCGCTGAACGGCGACACGACGACGGTCCATACGGTTGGCGATGCAATCACCAACCTCGATGGCCGCGTCACGCAGAACACCGGCGACATCAGCGACCTGAAGAACACGCTGACCGACGGCGGTGTGATCGACGGGGCGACGGGCAAGACGCTCGCGGTCGTGTACGACAGCGCGGCGAAGGACTCGGTGACGTTTGGTGGTACGGGTGCAGCTCCTGTGGCGCTGCATAACGTGGCCGCTGGTGAGTTGTCCGCCGCGAGCAACGATGCGGTAAACGGTTCGCAGCTGTACTCGACGAACAAGCGTATCGACGACATCAACTACAACATCGGCCATATCGGCGATGCGGTGATGTACGACTCGTCGTCGCACGATCGCATTACGTTGGGCGGATTGGCGGGCGGCCTGAGCGCACCGGTGACTCTGACGAACGTCGCGGACGGCGCAAGCCAGTACGACGCTGTGAACTTCGGCCAGTTGAACGCCCTTCAGGGTCAGGTCACGAACCTCGACAACCGCGTGACGGTGGTCGAAGGCCAGGTGATCAACCAGGGCGGCGGCAGCTGGAACAACGACGCGGGCGGCAAGCCGATTACCAACGTCGCAGCCGGCACGGCGACGAACGATGCGGTCAACGTCGGTCAGTTGAACCAGGCCGTGACCGATGCGAAGGGCTACACGGATGCTCGAATCGGTGACCTGCCGAGCGGTATGTCGTCGAAGGACTACACCGACCAGCGCATCAACTCGGTGCAATCGCAGGTGAACAGCGTAGCCAAAAACGCGTACACCGGCGTTGCTGCGGCAACCGCGCTGACGATGATTCCGGACGTCGATCAAGGCAAGACGATCGCGGTCGGTGTCGGTACGGGCAACTACAAGGGTTACCAGGCTGTCGCGCTCGGTGCTTCGGCTCGCATCACGCAGAACCTGAAGGTGAAGCTTGGCGCGGGTATCGGCAGCGGCTCGACGACGGTTGGTGCAGGTGCGTCGTATCAGTGGTAAGCGAGTGGCGGTAGGTAGAAGAGCGGCGCAGTAACGGCCGCTCGACTGCACGCCGCGAAAGTTGCAGTAATCTCCGGCAGTAAGTAAAACGGGCTCCTTCGGGAGCCCGTTTTACGTTTGCGCCGCGCTTGCGCGCGCTACGCGTATTTCACTCCTTCGGCCCGATCCGCCTGCGCGTAATCAGATCCTTCGCCCCCGCAAGCTTCTCGGCCAGCTCGGGCCCGCGTTGCAACGCCACGCCCACCGCCAGAATGTCGCCGATCGCGAGATGCGACGTGCGCGAGGTCATCGGCGAGAAAATATCCGTGTCTTCATCGACGTTGGCGAACAGCCCGATCGTCGCGAGGCGCGCGAGCGGCGAGTTGCCGTGCGTCACTGCAATCACCGCCGCGCCGGCGGCCAGTGCCGACTTCGCGGCATCGACGATATCGCGCGTGCGCCCCGTATTCGAGATCGCCACCACGACATCGCCTTCACCCAGCAGCGCCGCCGACATCAAAAACGTATGGGGATCCGAATACGCGACGCTCGGCATGCCGAGGCGAAAGAACTTGTGCTGCATGTCGAGCGCGGCAATACCCGAACCACCCGCACCGTAGAACTCGATGCGCCGCGCCCGCGCGAGCCTGTCGATCGCCGCGGCGACGCTATCCGACGACAAATTGTTGCGCACCTGGATCAGCGCGCCGATGGTCCGGTCCAACACCTTGGCAGCGACGCCGGGCGCCGGCTCGTCGGGGCGCACGTCGCGATACACGGCGGGCACGTCGCCTGCAATGCCCTGGGCAAGGCGAATCTTGAACTCGCGGAAACCGGAAAACCCAAGCGCATGGCAAAAACGCGCGATGGTCGGCTGGCTCACGCCCGCGCGCGCGGCGACTTCAGTCATCGATAGATCGAGCACCTCGCGCGGCGCCTCGATCACGTAGTCGGCGAGCTTGCGCTCGGACGGACGCAACTGTTCACGCATGGCTTGCACTTGGGACAGCATCATCGGAAAACTCACACTATGCTGAAGAATGCGTGGACTATAGCTGATTGGCTAAGTAAGTACAAAAACTACATATCGTCGCATAGGGGTTTCCCTGGTTTTTACGTGATATCGCTGAAATGCCTATGAAATATGGACCTTACCCAATCCGACGCAAACTCAAATTCAACATCGGCAACATTGCATCCATGTAGTTTTTCTACTAATATCCGGTTGCACGGCTTCCGGGCCGTTCCCCGCACTATCTAATCCGGCGCCACGCGCGAGAATCGCCAGCCAGCGACGAAGGAGCATCGATGGTTTCCCCGCATTCGCAATTAATGAAGATCACGCAGCGTGTGATCGAGCGCAGCAAACCCACTCGTGAAGCCTACCTGGCGCGCATCGATCATGCGCAGGGCAAGTTTCCGGCGCGCGGCGCGCTGTCCTGCGCGAATCTCGCGCACGGTTTTGCCGGCCTCGAAGGCAACGACAAGCTCGCCATCAAGGCGATCCGCGAGCCGAACATCGGGATCGTGTCGTCCTACAACGAGATGCTGTCCGCGCACGCGCCATACAAGAATTTCCCCGACATCATCAAAACGGCCGCCCGCGAAAACGGCGGCGTCGCGCAGTTCGCGGGCGGCGTGCCTGCAATGTGCGACGGCATCACGCAGGGCAATGCGGGCATGGAACTGTCGCTTTTTTCGCGCGAAGTGATCGCGATGAGCACGGCAGTTGCGCTGACGCACAACATGTTCGACGCGGCGCTGTGCCTCGGCGTGTGCGACAAGATCGTGCCGGGCCTGTTGATCGGCGCATTGCAGTTCGGCCATCTGCCGACGATCTTCGTGCCGGCCGGCCCGATGGCGAGCGGCCTCTCGAACGACGACAAAGCGAAGATCCGCCAGCAGTTCGCAACCGGCCAGTGCGACCGCGGCGCGCTGCTCGAAGCGGAATCCGCCGCGTACCACAGTCATGGCACGTGTACCTTCTACGGCACCGCGAACAGCAACCAGATGCTGATGGAAGTCATGGGCCTGCATTTGCCGGGCTCCGCGTTCGTGCACCCGTATACGCCGCTGCGCGACGCGCTCACCGCGCAGGCTGCGCGCCGCGTGCTGGATCTGACGGTCGAACGCGGCAACTACATGCCGATCGGTCACGTGATCGACGAAAAGGCGATCATCAACGGCATTTCGGCGTTGCTGGCTACGGGCGGCTCGACGAATCACACGCTGCACCTGGTCGCGATTGCGCGCGCGGCCGGCATCATCATCGATTGGGACGACTTCGACACGCTGTCGCAAACAGTGCCGCTGCTCGCGAAGATCTATCCGAACGGCAAGGCCGACGTGAACCACTATCACGCGGCGGGCGGCATGGCGTTTCTGATCCGCAGCATGCTCGCAGGCGGTCTGCTGCATGAAGATGTGAATACGGTGGCGGGCAAGGGCCTTGCTCGCTACACCGAAGAGCCGAAGCTGATCGACGGCAAACTGACGTGGGTTTCCGGCGTCACCGAAAGCCAGGACACGACCGTGCTGCGCGGCATCAGCGAGCCGTTCCAGCCGGACGGCGGCTTACGCCTGATGCAGGGCAAGCTCGGACGCGGGGTGATCAAGATCTCGGCCGTCGCGGCGTCGCATCGCGCGGTGAAGGCGCCGGCGATCGTGTTCGATTCGCAGGAAGCGGTTCAGGAAGCATTCGACAAAGGCGAACTGAAGCGCGATTTCGTCGCCGTCGTGCGCTTTCAGGGCGCGCGTGCGAACGGTATGCCTGAGTTGCATCGTTTGACGCCGCTGCTCGGCGTGTTGCAGGATCAAGGTTTTCATGTCGCGCTTGTTACCGACGGACGTATGTCGGGCGCTTCGGGCAAGGTGCCGGCGGTGATTCACGTGTCGCCGGAAGCGTTGCTGCAAGGGCCGCTCGGCAAGGTGCGTACTGGCGACACGATCGTGATCGATGCCGAAGCCGGCGTGCTCGACATCGACATCGACGCAGATGAATGGGCCGCGCGGCCGCTCGCCGTCTCGCAGCATCAGGCGGAAAACGAAGCGGGCTTCGGGCGCGAACTGTTCGGCGTGTTCCGCGCGGCGGCGGCGCCGGCGGAACAGGGCGCTTCGGTTTTCGGCGCGCTGATCGGCGAGGTTGCCCGTCAGGGCGCGTACGAACATGCACATCAAACGGCGGGCGCTGCGAAAGAAGCTGAAGCGGCCAAAGCGCAAGCCAGCCACGCCATGCACAAATAAGGAGTCTGACTATGACGGCGAAGAAAGTGAGCGACATCGTGCGGCTAGGCCCGGTCATCCCGGTGCTGGCATTCGATTCGGCTGAGCAGGGCGAGAACGTGTCGCGCGCGCTGCATGCGGGCGGTGTGAAGGTGCTCGAAATCACG
>DASXXR010000499.1:0-13406 GCA_036502945.1 Paraburkholderia sp.
GGTCATAAACACGATTGGAATGCGCAGATCGTACTTCGCGGCTTCTTCCTGGAAGGCAAGACCGCTTTCGCCGCGCAACCGGACGTCGAGAACGAGGCAACTGGGTATCTGAGACTTCGGGAAGTCGAGAAACGCGCGCGAAGACGCAAATGCCTCGACACGCAGTCCGACCGAGCGCAGCAACGCGCCCAGCGCGACGCGCATCGCCTCGTCGTCATCGACGACATACACGACGGATAACGCGCCTTGACCTGCACTTCCGGTCGAAGCCGAAAACAACTGCGATTCCATTTGTCCCTCCCACGGTAGGCAGGCGTTGCCGCGTGCGCGGCAACGCCTGCTAGCCGATTCCGTTAATAAGTTTGTATGCAGTATAGATACTGGATATATCTCTTTTCGCACAAAAACGGCGTCTTGTGGGAAGTCATTTGCGCCGCGGCACGCCGGCCGTTACGGCGCGGCCTCGCCGAGCGACGGCAACATGCACTCGAACGATGATTGCGGGCAAGAACGAGGGTCTTAAAGACCGGCGGCTAGTTTGATCTTACCTGCGCTGCGGCGATATGTTTGTCGGCTAAAGAAAGTAAACCATCGAAAAGAAAAGATCGTGCGACTAGAAAAAAGCCGAATTCGTCTGCGGAAAGCGTGACGCGCCGGCGTCTGCCCGCATAAGCGGGAAATGAGTGGCGAATGATCTCAAAGGCCGCTTTCGCGCGCGTGTCTCCATGGCACACTCGTGCTATCGCACCCGCCGGGATCCGATATGTCGGCTGCATTGTCCGCCAGGTCATTGCATCTGCGGCTTAGCATCGCGCTAGGTTGCGTCGCCGTGCTCGTTGGTTTGCTCGGTTCGCTCGGCACGTTTCTCGTGGTGCGCAGCCTCGCTACGGAGTTCGACTCGAGCCTGCGGGATGCAGCCGCGCACATCAGGGC
Source organism: Paraburkholderia sp. (assembly GCA_036502945.1). Taxonomy (GTDB): domain Bacteria; phylum Pseudomonadota; class Gammaproteobacteria; order Burkholderiales; family Burkholderiaceae; genus Paraburkholderia. The sequence goes on from DASXXR010000499.1 coordinate 934, forward strand.
GAACGCAGCGGATCCCTCCGCTGCGCGAGGCGCGCTGCCGCCGCAGCCCGAGGATCTGATCGTGCAGATATGGGCCGGCGGCGACGGGGCGCGCCCCAACAGAACCAGCAACCCCGCGGTCGTCCTGCCCAGGGCGGAGCCCGGATTTTCGACGATCATGTCACGCGGCGAGCAATGGGACGTGTTCGCGCTGGAAGCAGGGAACGACTACATCCAGCTTGCCGAGCTTCACCGGGTGCGGACCGGCAACGCCGTCCGCGTCGCGTCCTGGGGGCTGCTGCCCATTCTCGCGTTGCTGCCGGTGCTTGCGCTGACGATTGCGGTCATCGTTCGGGTGTCGCTGCGACCGCTCGATCAGCTAGGGCGGCGCGTTGCGAAGATTGATCTGAACAATCTGCGGCCGCTCGACGATGCGGGCGCGCCGGAAGAAATGCGGCCTTTTCTCGATTCAATCAACCTGATGATGCAAAGGCTATCGGTGCGCGTCGATGCCGAGCGCAAGTTCATCGCCGATGCGGCGCATGAACTGCGTTCGCCGATCTCGGCGATGCAGTTGCACGTCGACAATCTGCGCAACGCAACGCCGCAGGAGCAGGACGAGCGGCTGGACGCGCTGCAGCGCGGCATCAACCGCACGTCGTCGCTCGTCTCGCAGTTGCTGGGGCTGGCGCGCGCCGACGCCGGCCCGGCCGGCAAGGCGCTTGCCGATCTGTCGTTGCCGCGGATGGTGGCGGACGTCGTCGCGGATTTACTGCCGCTCGCGATCGAGCGCGGCGTCGATCTCGGTGCCGGAGAACTCGCCGATCTGACGATCCGCGCCGTGGAGGCCGACTTGCGGGTGCTCATCAAGAATCTCGTCGATAACGCGATTCGCTATAGCGGTGCCGACTCGCACGTCGACGTCAGCGTGTTTCGAACGGACGACGAAGCGGTTGTGCAGGTCGTCGACAGCGGGCCCGGTATCGCCGAAGCCGATTTACACCGCGTATTCGACCGTTTCTACCGCAGTGGCGAGTCGGAGGAGGAGGGCAGCGGCCTCGGTCTTTCGATTGCGGAAGCGCTTGCGGGCCACTATGGCGGCCGCGTCACGATTGCGAACCGGACCGATGGAACGTCGGGCGTCGTTGCGCGTATCGAACTGCCCTTGCCGTAGTCTGCGCATTCAACTCGCGCGGGTCTTTGCGATTTGGAGCCATCGGGCTGATGTCTATACTGGAGCGGTCGACATGTTCCTGTGAGGGTTCGCGCGGCGTCGCCGCTGCCGGCCGATCGGGAGGATCCGTTGGGAGCGTGATCGGGATGAGGATTCTGCTGATCGAAGACGATACCCAGATCGGGCAAGGTCTGATGCGCGCGCTGAAGGACGCATCGTTCAGCGTCGACTGGGTTCGCAATGGCGACCTGGGCCGCACGGCGATTCAGGACGGTTCCTATACGACGATCCTGCTCGATCTCGGCCTGCCCGGCATCAGCGGTCTCGACCTGCTGCGCTGGCTGCGCAGCGTCGACAATCCGACACCTGTGGTGATCATCACCGCGCTCGACGACGTCGATACGCGCGTGGCCGGGCTCGATCTCGGTGCCGACGACTTTCTCACCAAGCCGTTCGAGAGCAAGGAGCTGCTTGCGCGCATTCGCGCGGTCGTGCGGCGCCGCTCGGGCTTTGCCTCGGCGACGATGGGCAACGACCGGATGATGCTCGACATCAATTCGCGCCAGCTCACCTTCGCCGGGCGAACCGAGGAAGTCTCCGCGCGCGAATATGCGCTGATGCTCGCGCTGCTTGAGCGGCCCGGCGCGATTCTGTCGCGGCAGCAGCTTGAGGAGCGCCTATACGGCTGGGGCGAAGAGGTCGAGAGCAATGCGGTGGATGCGGTCATTTATAGCGTGCGCAAGAAGTTCGGCAATGCGGTGATCCGCAATGTGCGCGGGTTGGGCTGGACGGTTTCCCCTGCGTAGCGAAGCAGGTTCTGGTGCGCGTTGCTTCGTTCCAGCCCTTCCGTGAGCGTCAGTGGACGCTGCCGGGCCCGCGCTCATCGCGCGCTGCGCTGCGCTGGCCGCACACCGTCTCCCGGCAGATCGCCTCCCAGCCGCACGGCATCTGCCATGCGTCCGCGAATGCATGCAGCAGCGCGAATTCATGCTCCGATACATGTTCGTCGGCCTGCACGGCGGTCCTGCATAGGTGGAGGACTTCCGCTCTCATCAGCGGGTCCCGCAATTCGTCGACAAGCTGTTGCATTACGTCGGAATCGGGCCGGCAAAGATTGCCCCAGTTCAGATGAGAAGACGACATCAGGTCTTCGCACAGTCCCTGCACGATCATCCTGAATTCGCCTGGGTCGAGGCCGAGCCGCTTCGACAGTTGTGCTTCGTTTAGTGCGTCGAGTTCATTGCTGCCGACGTGTCCGTCCGCGAGCAGCGCGAGCGCCACGAGGCGCGCTGCTGCCTGAGGGCTATCGCTTTTGTAGGTGCGCATGATGATCCTTTAAAAGTGGGTTGAAGGGTTGAGCGTGTCGACAAGCCAATCAATGGGCATGCTGCGTCGAACACTCGAATTGCTCGGCGCGCGCGGCGTCGGCAATGCAGTTGACCGACGGATGGCTGATGTGCCGGTCCATCGATATCGCGTAGAACTCGTCGAACACGCCCGTGACCTGCCCGATCGGCCGCACGCCATGCTCCTGCAGCAGCTGCATTTCAAGCATGGCCGGCGCGGCAAATACCCCTTTGCCTTCGCGGCCGAATGCCATCATCAATGCCCAGTCGTCGAATTCACCGACGACGCGCGGGCTGCAGCCCGTTGCATGCAGCCACTCGTCGAGCTTGCGTCGCAGTGCGCTGCTGCTGCCGGGCATCAGCATCGGCATGCCTTCTAGGCACTCAGGAAACGACGGCTTGCGATCGCTTAGCAAAGAGGGCGCGGCGAAGATCGAGAGACTCGATCGGCCCAGCGGCCGACTGACCGCCTGAACTTCAGCATCCGCGGGCATCGGTGCGTCGGACAGCACGAGGTCGAGGCGATGAACGGCCAGATCCTGGAGCAATGCCGGCAAGCCGCCCTCACGACAGACCATCCGCACTGGCGGGCCGTCTTTGATCGCAGGCTCGAGGAAGCGGTACGCGAGCGACTTCGGAATCGAGTCGGCAATGCCGACCTTGAATGTGGTTGCCGCCCGCGTTCCTGCACGCCCTTTGAGTGCGCCTTCGAGCTGCGAGCCGAGCAGAAAAATTTCCTCGGCATATCCCACCGCGACGCGGCCGGCTTCGGTGAGCTGAACGTTCCGGCCGTTTCGCTCGAACAGCTGGCAGCCCAGTCTCTCTTCGAGCAGCTTGATCTGTCCGCTCAAGGTTTGCGGTGTCACATGCAAGCGCTGTCCGGCGCGGATGACGCCGCCTGTCCGGGCGGCCATCCAGAAGTAGTAGAGGTGCTTGAAGTTCATGTCGACGATCTCGGTCTGGCAGGTTTAGCGGCGGTGCGTCGCGCAATGCCGGCAAACTTGAATTCGTTAGCGCATGAAGCAGGCGCGGCTTGTCTATGGAAGCCATCCTAAGCGCGGAAAATGAGCAGGAAATGAGTGCGTGGGGCGGAGTTCACGCTTCGGCCGCGGCTCATGCGTTCGCAGCGGCCGGCGTGGCCGCCGCCCGCTGACCTGCTTTCATCGAAGAGGGAGGGGCAAAGCTTCGCTAACGGTGCAAGCTGCCGAGATGGAGTACCGCGAGCCTGTGCGTCTCGAGTTCGAGCATGCGTGTATCGACATCGCACGGGCTGTGAGCGCCATTTCCGTGCGGCGCGATGAGGTGCGTCCACGCTTCACGCAGCCGCCCCGAAAGCCGTGCGGTCCGACCGCGGAGGGGTGTGTGTCCGAAGGAGGTTTTGCTGCATGCAACGATGTGCGACATTCGGCATGCGGCGCCATCACCGCGGCAGGGGCAAAAGTATGCGACAGCGGCTCGAGTTTCATGATGATCTTGAGTGGGCCCGCTGATTCGTCGACCAGCCGACTGAAGCGGACATTTACCGTTTGATAACGACGTTAGACGATGCGCTATCGATCGCGCGACACGCGCGTTGCACTGCGCGTTGCACCGCGGGTTGCACCGCGCGTTGCACCGAATAGGGACGTGACATCTGGACAGAACGCGCAACCCACGCGCGTCCGCCAGACGCATGCTTCAGACCGGATAGCCATGGCGATCCACCGAGCGCATGCGCTGCTCCAGATCGCCAAGGTCTGAGGATTGCGCCAGATAGTCGGAAAGGCGGCGCTGTTCCGACTGTTCAAACCAGCTACCCAGCTTTTCAAGAAGGTACGCAAACATGATGTTCTCCAATCAATCGTGAAATGGTCGCGGGACACCGGGATCGATGCGGCCGCGCTTACATCGACTTGCACGGGAACTATGGTTTTTGCGCTGTCCGTCACTGCTGGAACCAGCGTGGTTCGTCGATGGGGTGAATCGTAATCGCCAAGAATGAGTTGAAAGTGAGGACCGAAAAATCTTCGTCATAGCGGTGCGAACGCCATTGTGGGCGGTTCCCGGCGGTCATCGGTGATGAGCTATCCAAAGCGTCGCTTCGGTTAGACCGAATAGAGAACGGAGAAAAATCGAATATTCGGCGCAGTGCGTACGCTTTAGATTGACTCCTGCCGAAGTACGGAACCGAACAGGAGAAGAGTCGTGGAAATCAGTATTCAAACTTCAGGTCTTCGTTTGTCGCGTGATGAGATGGAGACCTTTCGCGAGCATGTGCGCACTCGTGTCGAAGAAACCTTTGCACGCATCAAGCGCCGCGTCTCGCATGTCAGCGTCCATCTGGAAGATGTCGACGGCCCGCGCGGTGGGCCCGCTCTGCACTGCCTCGTCAAGGTCAGCATTGCGGGGGCCACGGCGGCGCTCGCGCAGGGCCGCGATCGCAATCTGTTCGCACTCGTCAACCGCGTTTCGGCCTGTGCCGCGGGCAATACGTTGAAACGCCTGAAACGGCGCCTCGATATCGCATCGTTGAAAAGAACCAGCGAACTGACGGCGCAGAACACGCCGGCTTCCTGACGCAACCCTAACGAAGGCCGCGGCGTTCGCGACTTTGGACCACCTTGTCAAAAATCATCGAACAGGACATTCCCATGAAGAGCCATCACCCGAAGCGCATTGTGATCGTCGACGGTTACTCGACGGGCCGCGAGCTCGTGCGCGAACTCAACAGCCGGGGCGTCAGTTGCCTGCACCTGCAATCGTCCGCGCAGATTCCGGCGCTGGCGGCGAAATGCTTCGACGTCAGTCCGTACGAGCGGGACCTCGGCTATCTGGGCCCGGTCAACGAAGCCGTCGCGGCACTCGCGACCGTGCAGCCCGATGCCGTCGTGGCCGGCTCGGAATGGGGCGTGACGTTCGCGGAGTTCGTCGCGCAATGCCTTGACCTGCCGACAAACCGAATCGAAACCATCAGTGCACGCCGCAACAAATTCGACATGATCGAGGCGCTACGCGTCCGTGGGTTGCGAGTCGCCGACCAGGCGCCCGTGAATTCCGCGCAGGAAGCGCATATTTGGGCGGTGTTGCACGGCAAGTGGCCGGTGGTCGTCAAGCCGGCACTCAGCGCGGGCTCGGACGGCGTCGTGATCTGCAACGACCACGCCGATATCGACCACGCGTTTGAGCAGGCACTGTATCGGGAAAACCTGATGGGTTGCTTTAACGACCATCTCGTGATCCAGTCGTATCTGTCGGGGCCGCAGTTCATCGTGAATACGGTCAGCCACGGCGGCCGGCACTGCGTCACCGACGCGTGGCATGTCGACTACCGGACCGTGCCGGGTGGATCGATCGCAGCGGGTTCGATGACGCTGCTCGATCCGGCGCATCCGGTGAGCCGCGAACTGATGGCGTACACGCTGGCTGCAGTGTCTGCGCTCGGCATTGAAAACGGCGCGGCCCACAGCGAATTGCGGATGACGCCGCAGGGGCCGGCACTGATCGAAGCCGGCGCCCGTTTGATGGGCGGCATGATGGACCCCGAGTCGTATCGCGCCGCGGGGCTGCCGACGCAGGCAAGCCGCTACGCGGACACGTTGACGATGGGCGCAGATGAAATCGACGTGCTGTTCGGCCACGGTATCTATGCACGGAGGCGTCATCTTGCGAAGCTCTTCTTCGTGTTCGAAAGCGCCGGCGAAGTGAGCAGTGCAGCGGGGCTTGCGAAGCTGAAAACGCTGCCGTCGTTCCATGCGCACTACCGCGGGCTGGCTAAAGGCGGCCAGGTGTGGCGCACGTCCGATTCGCTGTTCTGCGGCGGCGTCGTCTATCTGGTTCACGACGACCCTGCGCAAATCGCTGCCGATATCCAGCAGTTTCGCGCGTGGGACGCGGCGGGCAGACTGTATGCGGTGATGCCTGCGATAAAAGAAGAGAGCCTGATGTCATGATTCCCGGACAGGGCCTCACGTTTCTGGCCGTCTCGCTGCAATCCGCCGGCAAGGTGCTGTACGGCACCTGGCTCGCCGGCGTGTCGACCGCGGCTTTTCTGCTCGTCAGTTTCTGCGTGACCGCGGCGATATTCGTCGTTGTCGCGCGCTTCCGGATGCCGGCGCGAGGGCTCGGGCAAATCGTGCTGGCGAACCTGTGGAGCGCCGTCACGTTTGCCTGCTTTTTCTTTGCATTGAAGTATCTTGCGCCGGCCAGTGTCGGGTCGATCGAGATCGGCGCGGCCGTGATCGTCGCGGTGGTTCTCGCGGGTATGCGAACGAAAGTGTGGCCGGGATGGCGAAGAGGGGTGGCGTGCGCGGGTATCGTGGGCGGCTGTGCGGTGCTCGCACTGACCGAACTGAACGACGCGCCCGCGAATGGAGACGCCGTGCTGGCCGGCGTCGCGCTGGCGGCAAGCGCGCTCGCGGGCATCGCATCCACGCTGGCGGCGGTGACGTTCAAGAAGCTCGCCAACGTCGGATGGAGCGCGTCGTCGATCCTCGCGCACCGCTTCTACCTGACCATCGTGATGGCGTTCGTATGGCTGGTGGCGAGCGGGCAGGATGTTGTGCCTGCAACCGAAACCCTCCCAGCGGTGCTGGCCGTCGCCGCGATAGGCGTGCTGCTGCCGCTGCTGCTGCTTCAGATCGCGTTGCGGCGCACCGATACGCTCACCGTCATGATATGCGGGGCGTCTCAGCCGGTGATCTCGTTTGCGTTTGCGTTGCTGTCTCCGGTGTACGACTGGAGCGGAGCCGCATTGACGGGCGTGCTGGTGGTAAGCGGCGCTCTGGTGCTCGATATCTATGCACAGCGCAGCCGGGATGTTTCGATAAGACCGCACTTGACTGTCGCTACCCCTGCGGCTTGATGCAACCTGTGCATCTTTGACAAGCAAGCCGCGGTTCCTTCAGTAACCAGCCTCACATGCCGGCGCGCAAGCGCCCGGCATGGCCATCGGCGTCGGTGGGTAGAAGCTGCGGTTCGCCGGAGAGCTCGGACCGATTCCGATGGCAGTTCGCGTCAACCCGCAGCCGTGATATTCCTCGCTGACTTCACAAGCCGCACCGGCACCGATTTATACGAAGGCGTGCGGCTGCGGGCATCGTACGCATAAAGCGGCACGAGCGGATTCGCCTCCGGATAGTAGGCTCCGCAGCATCCATCAGGCAGCTGGTATTCAACCACCTTCATGTTGCGCACAACCCGTTCGATACCATCGTTCGACAGCGTCACCAGATCGACGAGATCGCCGGGATGCAGATTGCGTCGCCGGATCTCCTGCGAGTTGACGAACACGACGTCGCGCTGGCCGAATACCCCGCGATAGCGGTCCGAGAGCGAGTAAATCGTCGTGTTGTACTGGTCGTGGCTGCGCATCGTGGTGAGCCAGAGGCCATCCTCATCGCCATGCCACGGGTCTTCGTCGAGTCCTTCGAACACGGCGAAGTTCGCCTTGCCGGACGGTGTCGCCCAGATCCGCTCGCGCGCGGGGGAGTCCAGATGAAACCCGCCAGGCACGCGGATTCTGGCGTTGTAGGCGTGAAACATCGGAAACACCTGTTCGATCGCATCGCGAATCCGGTCGTAGTCGGCGACGAGCTCTTCCCAGGGCACCTTCGAATTTTCGCCGAGCGCCGCCCGCGCGATGCTGGCCACGATAGCGGGTTCGCTCATCAGGAACTCGGACGCAGGTTCGTTAATGCCGGCCGACGCGTGCACCATCGACATCGAATCTTCGACGGTCACCGATTGCGGGCCGGTTTCCTGAATGTCCACTTCGGTGCGGCCAAGACACGGAAGAATCAATGCTTCCTTGCCATGGACGAGATGGCTGCGGTTGAGCTTCGTCGAGATCTGCACGGTCAGCTTGAGGTTACGCATCGCGACCTGCAGGCGCGGCCAGTCCGGAATCGCGGTGGAAAAGTTTCCGCCCAGCGCAACGAACACCTTGCATTCGCCCTTGAGCATCGCATCGAGTGTCGCGACGACATCGCGCCCATGCTGCGGCGACGGCTTGAAGCCGAAGGTCTGCTCCATGCGGTCGATCCATTCTTTCGCCGGTCGTTCCGTGATGCCCACCGTGCGATTGCCCTGCACGTTCGAATGGCCGCGCACCGGGCACACGCCCGCGCCCGGCCGCCCGATGTTGCCGCGCATCATCGCGAGGTTGGCGAGCTGCTGAACGTTTTCCGTGCCGCGATGGTGCTGCGTGAGCCCCATGCCGTACACGAGGATCGTGCTTTTGGCTTCCATATAGACGCCTGCTACCGCGGTGAGATCGGTGCGCCGCAATCCGGACTGCTGTTCGATGGCCTCCCACGTCGTCTTGCGCAGATCGTCCACCAGATTCCCGAAGCCGATCGTATGCTCGCGAATGAACTCGACGTCGATCTTGCGCGGCTGGTCGTTGGCGAGGGCTTCGTCGTCGGCCTCGATCACAGCCTTCATGATGCCTTTGAGCGCGGCGACATCGCCGCCCACGCGGACCTGATACAGCGGATTGCTGATCGTGGTCCAGCTGAGCGTCACCATTTCGATCGGGTTCTGCGGCGCCTGAAAGCGCTCCAGCGCCCGTTCGCGGAACGGGTTGAACGAGATGATGCGCGCGCCTCGCCGCGCCGCGTCGTGCAGGCTTGTCATCATCCGCGGGCTGTTGGTGCCGGGGTTCTGGCCGAAGATGAAAATCGCATCGGCGTGATCGAAATCTTCCAGCAGCACCGTGCCTTTGCCGACGCCGATCGATTCGGGCAAGCCGACGCTCGTCGCTTCATGGCACATGTTCGAGCAATCGGGGAAATTGCCGCTGCCGAATTCGCGGACGAACACCTGATACAGAAATGCCGCTTCATTCGATGCTCGGCCCGACGTGTAGAAATCGGCTTCATTAGGGGAGTCGAGCGCATGCAGATGCTCGGCGATCAACGTGAAGGCGTCGTCCCATGAGATCGGCAGGTAACGGTCGGACCCGGCGTCGTACACCATCGGATGCGTGAGGCGGCCGGCCATCTCGAGGTCGTAGTCTTCCCACGCGCTGAGTTCCGTTACGCTGTGGTTCGCGAAGAACGCCGGGGTACAGCGGGCCGAGGTCGCTTCCCACGCGACGGCTTTCGCTCCGTTCTCGCAGAACTCGAACGACGACGTGTGTTTGGGATCGGGCCACGCGCAACCGGGGCAGTCGAAGCCTTCGGGCTGATTCATTCGCAACAGCGTTCTCGCGCCCGACAGTGCGATGCCCTGCTCCGCGAGGGCCTTGCCCGTCGCTTTCAGCGCGCCCCAGCCGCCGGCTGGTTCGCGATAGATGCGGATCGATTTCCGTTCTGCCATGGTGCTCCCTTGTTGACTGTGAGTTGCTCGGTGAGGCTGGGATCTCAATGGCGCATCGCCATCATCACGAGCAGATGAAACGGTAACGCGACGAGAAACGTCACGCCGAAGCCGAGGCACCACAAAATGGCGACCCACATCATGCGATTGCCGAAGCTGCGTTCATGCCTGGCCGTTTGTTCCGGCACGTTCGGCCCTCCTTCATGGCGAGAGGCGTTATTCATAATGAGCGCCGGGTTGTGCCTTGCCGCGGAATACCCAGTACCCCGCCGTCGTGTACACGGTAATGATCGGAATGATGATGACGGCGCCTACGAGCGTGAACACCTGGCTGGAATAGGGCGCTGCGGCGTCGCTCAGCGTGATCGTGTTCGGAATGGCGTAAGGCCAGATGCTGACCAGCAGCCCGATGTAGCCCAGCAGCACGAGCAGCAGCGCGAGCACGAACGGCATGGCGTCGCTTTGCCGCCGCACGGCGGCGTACATCCACACGGCCGCGACCAGCACGAGCAGCGGCACCGGGTAGAGCCGGTAGCGGAATGAAGAATCGAACCAGCGTGCGGCAATCTGCGAGTCGGTGAGCGGCGTCCAGATCGTCACCGCGAGCATGAAGCCGAGCAGCACGAGCGTGAGCGGCCACACGAGCGCATGCAGGCGCCGCTGCAGGTCGCCGCCCGTTTTGAGCACGAGGAAGCCCGCGCCGAGCAGCGCATAGGTCGCCATCAGCCCCATGCCGGTAAAGAAGCTGAATGGCGTAACCCAGAAGAACGGGTCGCCGGAGAAAACGCCGTTGGTGACCGGCACGCCATGCAGGTAGGTGCCGAGTATCACGCCCTGAAAGAACGTGGCGCCCGCCGAGCCGCAAATGAACGCGAGGTCCCACAGGTTCTTCGTGCGGGTTGCCTTGCCGCGAATCTCGAACGATACGCCGCGAAAGATCAGGCAGATCAGCATGAAGATGATCGGCAGATAGAGTGCCGGGAGCATGATCGAATAGACGACTGGAAAGACCGCGAGCAACGCGGCGCCGCCCAGCACGAGCCAGGTCTCGTTGCCGTCCCAGATCGGTGCGACGGTGTGCATGATCATGTCGCGCTCGGATGTATCGGGGAAGAACGGGAAGATGATGCCGATGCCGAGATCGAACCCGTCGAGCGCGACATACATGAACAGCCCGAGCGCGATGATGGCGGCCCATAGGGTGGTGACGACCATGCTTGTCTCCCTTGAACGTTGATGAGTCGCGTCGGTTTCAGCGGGTCATTCCGCGACCGCCAGCGGCCGGCGGCCGCTCGCCTGGTCGTCGTGGGTCACCGTGGTGCTGGGCGAATGTTCGTCGCCGGCCTGCGGTCCGGTCCGGATCAGCTTGAAGATGTAGTAAATGCCCGAGCCGAACACGACGCAATACACCATCACGAAGATCAGCAGCGATAAGCCCACGGATTGCGAGGTCACCGGCGAAACGGCGTCCGACGTCCTGAAATGCCCGTATACGACCCACGGCTGGCGCCCCACTTCAGTGGTGATCCAGCCGGCAAGGAGCGAAATGATGCCGGTCGGCCCCATCGCGACGGTCAGCCAGTTGAACCAGCGCGTTTCGTAGAGCCGGCCGTGGCGGCGCAGCAGCAGGCCGATGAACGCGGTGAGGATCATCAGCATGCCGAGTCCCGCCATGATGCGGAAGGTCCAGAAAATGATCGACGAGTTAGGCCGGTCTTCCTTGGGAAACGCTTTCAGGCCCTTGATCTCGCCGTCCCACGAATGCGTCAGTATCAGGCTGCCGAGGTGCGGGATCTTGATCGCATAGCGGGTAACTTCCGCGTTCATGTCCGGAAAACCGATCAGGTTCAGCGCCGTGCCGCCTTGCTCGGTTTCCCACAGGCCCTCGATGGCGGCGATCTTGGCCGGCTGGTATTCGCGCGTGTTCAGCCCGTGCTGATCGCCGACTTCGGCCTGGATGGGCGCGAGGATCAGCAGCAGCCATAGCGCCATCGAATAGGTCGTCTTGACCGCGGGGTCGCGCCGCCCCTTGAGCAGATGCCACGCGCCGGTTGCGGCGACGATGAGCGCGGCCACGATGAACGCGGCAATCGTCATGTGCGCGAGGCGATAGGGGAACGACGGGTTGAAAATGATCTTCCACCAGTCGAGCGGCACGACATGGCCGTTCTCGATCGCAAAGCCTTGCGGGGTTTGCATCCAGCTGTTCGAAGCAAGGATCCAGAAGGTCGAGGTCAGCGTGCCGATGGCGACAAGAAGCGTCGCACCGAAATGCATCTTTGCGCCGACTTTCTCCCAGCCAAACAGCATGACGCCGAGGAAGCCGGCTTCGAGGAAGAACGCGGTCATGACCTCGTAGGTGAGAAGCGGCCCGGTGATCGGCCCGGCAAAGCGCGCGAAGCCGGACCAGTTGGTGCCGAACTCATAGGCCATCACGACGCCGGAAACCACCCCCATGCCGAAGCCGACCGCGAATATCTTCGCCCAGTAGTGGCACAGCTCCTTGTAGTGCGGCTTGCCGGTCTTGAGCCATGCGAACTCGAGCACGGCGAGAAAGCTCGCGAGCCCGATGCTCAAGGCCGGAAACATGATGTGGAACGACACGGTGAATGCAAACTGCACGCGGGACAGGTCAAGCGCGCTCGGATCCATTGAGTCACCTATGCAATATTTTCAAC
>DASXXR010000500.1:0-3227 GCA_036502945.1 Paraburkholderia sp.
GCTCCGGCTCGTTCGCGGCAGGCGGCGGCGCGCAGGCGAGCGGCGCTAGTTCGACGGCGCTGGGCGAGCGGGCACAGGCTTCGGGTTCCAGTTCGACGGCGCTCGGCGCGCAATCGAATGCCGCGGCGAACAACGCCGTCGCGCTGGGCGCGAACTCGGTGGCGAGCCGTGACAACACCGTATCGGTGGGCGTGCTGGGTGCGGAGCGCCAGATCGTGAATGTCGCGGCCGGCGTCGAGGGCAACGATGCGGTGAACGTCAACCAGTTGAATGCTGCGGTTGCCAACACTAACCAGCAGATGTCCGGCATGCAAAGCCAGATCAACAGCGTCGCGAAGGGCGCGAATGCGGGCACCGCGGCAGCGATGGCGGTCGCTGGTTTGCCGCAGCCGACGCAGGCGGGCAAGGCCATGGTCGCCATCGCGGGCGCGCAATATGGCGGGCAAACGGGCACGGCTTTCGGTGCATCGTATGTCACGCAAAACAACCGGTTCGTGGTCAAGCTGTCGGGTAATACCAGCACGAACGGCAACGTCGGCGTTGTCGCGGGTGCTGGTTTCCAGTGGTGAGCGACTGCGTTGAAGCGTAGTTGTTGTTAACGATGTTGTTCTAGCAATCGGCGCGCAGGTCCAACGGATTTTCTCGTTGTGCATGCGCGCCCCATCTTTCCGTCGTCATGCAGATTGGCGACCGGCACATCGGCGCAGCGGTTCGCCGCCGCATCTGCTTTTTCGCACATACCGCCTGCCGTAAGGCATTATTCTGCGAACCCGCTTTTAACAATTCGAATCGATTCAAGCCGCATGAACGCGTCACAAAAGACGAGGAGACGGCATGACGAGGACAAGCAGGTGGACCTGTGCAATGCTGCCGGCCGCGCTCGCCTGCTCGCCGTCGCAGGCGCAATCGAGCGTGACGCTCTATGGCATCGTCGATGAAAGTGTCCGGTACATGACGCATGTGAATCGCGCGGGCGACTCGAGCATCGGCCTCGGCAACGGCGGCATGAGCGAAAGCCGCTGGGGCCTCAAAGGCATCGAAGACCTCGGCGGCGGCTGGACCACCTTCTTCAAGCTCGAAAACCGCTTCTACATCAATTCCGGCCAGAGCGACCCGACACTGCCGTTCATCAACGAAGCGCAGATTGGTGTGCAGTCGAACGCGTACGGCCGGTTGATCTTCGGCCGGCAGCCCAATGTACTGATCGAAGGCATGACGATCGGCGGCTACGGCAGCAACCCATGGATTCCGTACAACTTCAGCTTCCAGCCGGAAGTGACGATGTCGGGCGGTATCTGGACCAGCAATCAGGTGCAGTATCAGGTGCGCTTTCGCGACCTCACGTTCGCGGCCGCGTATGCGTTCGGCGGTGTAGCGGGCCATACGTCGTACGGCTCGCAACTCGGCGCGGCCTTCGCCTATTCGCCGAAGGGCGGCCCGCTCAACGTGGGCGGCGCTTACGAGGAGTCGCACGACTCGGTGAACGGCAGCGTGGCGAAAGCCTGGACGTTCGGCGGCTCGTACGTGTGGGACGAGACGCGCTTTGCGATCGGTTACATCGTCAATCGCAGCGATGCCGGTTTTTCGAACTTTGCCAATGGGCCGTTTACCGCGCCCGTGCTCGCCGCATTGAAGTACACCGATTTTTCGCAGCGCCGGATGATACTCGGCGGCATGACTCAGGCGCTAGGCAACGCGTGGCATGTCGCTGTGAACGTATGGCGCACGCTGCAGGATGGCAAGACGTCGGCGCAGGACGGTTCGGCCTGGCAGTATCAGTTCGTCGCTGACTACAACCTTTCGAAGCGCACGGACGTTTATCTGGAAGCGGACTATTCGCTTTACCGTGGCGATCTGATCGGCGCGCAATTGCAGGGCGTCAACAGTGTCGGGCTCGCGCAGAAGAGCACGCAACTCGGCTTGATGGCGGGACTGCGGCATCAGTTCTAGCGGCGCCTTAAGCGAGGCGGCGGCTTTTTCGGTACATTTAAGTCCTCGACATCAAGCAACAAGGAGTTCACGATGCGCCTTCTTCACACGATGCTTCGCGTCGGCAATCTCGACCGCTCGATCAAGTTCTATACGGAACTGCTCGGCATGAAAGTGCTGCGCCGCCAGGATTATCCGGACGGCAAGTTTACGCTTGCCTTTGTCGGCTACACCGATGAGCGCGACGGCACGGTCATCGAGTTGACGCACAACTGGGAGACCGAGTCGTACGATCTGGGCAGCGGTTTCGGTCACCTCGCGGTCGAAGTCGACGACGCTTACGCGGCCTGCGCAAAAATCAAGGCTCAGGGCGGCACGGTCGTCCGCGAAGCCGGTCCGATGAAGCACGGCACGACGGTGATCGCATTCGTCACCGATCCGGACGGCTACAAGATCGAGTTCATTCAAAAGAAGACGTAATACGTCGGCGCGTTCACGCGGTGCATCGGCGTGAATCAACGCCGTCGACTAACGGCGCGGATCAAAGCGCCGGCAGCAACTCGGGCGGGTGATGCTTGAGCGTCTGCCGCGCTTCACGGAACTCGGGAAAGATCGATTCGACCGTCTGCCAGAAGCGCGGGCTATGGTTCATCTCGCGCAGATGGGCGAGTTCATGCGCGACGACGTAGTCGATGATCGACAGCGGGAAGTGGATAAGCCGCCAGTTCAAACGGATCTTGCCGTCGCTCGAACAGCTTCCCCAGCGCGTCGCTGCGGACGACAGCGCATACGCGCGATAACTCACGCCAAGCTTTTCCGCGTAGACCGCGAGGCGTTCGCCGAACACGCGTTTCGCTTCGCTTTGCAGCCAGCCCTGCACGCGGTCTTTGATCTGTTGCGGATCGGCTTGCGCCGGCAGCGGCAGCACGAGCGCGGCCTGCTTTGCATCGAATGACAGCATGCGGTTCGACGCATTGAGCGTCACGCGCACGGGATGACCGAGATAAGGCACCTCTGCGCCATCTTTCCAGTCGACGCGCGGCAGCGCCCGCTGTTCGACGCGTGTCTGCCATTCGGTGATCTTCGCAAAGATCCAGCGCTGTTTTTCGGTGATGGCCGTTTCGATATCGGCCAGCGTGACCCAGCGCGGCGCCGTGATCGTGAGGCCGTTGCCGTCGATCGCAAAGCCGATCGAACGGCGCGACGAGCGCTTCAACTGATAGTAGAGCGAACGGGCGCCCAGCGTGATGTGGCGCAGCTTCGACCCATCGGGCGCGAGTGGAACCGCCGGCTTCTGC
>DASXXR010000501.1:0-3396 GCA_036502945.1 Paraburkholderia sp.
AACCCGCCCACCCCATCGACGCCCTTTCAGCCGAACCCGCAACTCCGCTTCGGCGGCCTCGCCGTATTCCGCAATCTGATTCCGTCGTCGATGCTGGAAGGCCAGGCGGCCGAAGAATTCGATCAGATTGCTTACGGCGCGGAGCACGCCAACCGCCTCTACCCCGAGACCGACGCCCACGTGAAGCGCGTGCGCACAATCACAGACAAGCTCATCCCGTACGCGCTCAAATGGAACGACCGCGCGAAGAACTGGAAATGGGACGTCGCGGTGGTGCGATCGCCCGATATCCGCATGTACTGCCTGCCGGGCGGCAAGATTGTGATTTATAGCGGGATCCTCGATCGCGTGCGGCTCAACGATAACGAACTCGGGATGCTGATCGGCCATGAGATCGCGCATGCACTGCGCGAGCATGCGCGCGAGCGCCTGGGCGAGCAGCAGGCCGCGCAACTCGGCTCAGGATCTATTCCGCAGTTGTTCGGTCTCGCGGATCTCGGCATGGCTCCGCTCGGGATCGGTTCGCAATTGCTCGAGATGAAGTACGAGCGCGCCGACGAAACCGAGGCCGATGTAATCGGCAGCGAGATCGCGTCGCGCGCCGGCTACGATCCACGCGCGGCGATCACGTTGTGGGACAAGCTCGCCGCCGCGACGCGCAATAACCGCGATCAGGGCTTCATTTACGTGCACCCGTACACGACGGCGCGCCGCCAGGACATCATGAAACGGCTCGCCGACATGCTGCCGCTCTATGCAAAGGCCATCGGCAAGACCGTCGATACGTTGCCTGACTACCAGGGCATGGGCCGCCCGCGCCGCACGACGGCACAGGAATAGCGCATCACGGCTCGCGCGGACGGTTGGCGCGGAGCGCTCAGCGCGCGAGCGTGTGATCGTAGTCGATGGTGAGCGGCGCGTGATCGCTGAACTTGATGTCACGGAACACCTCGACGCGCTTCGCCTTGCTCGCGATGCCGGGCGTCGCGATCTGGTAATCAATCCGCCACCCTACGTTCTTCGCATACGCCTGTCCGCGATTGCTCCACCACGTGTACTGCTCGGGCCTTTGATCAAGCGTGCGAAACACGTCGACGTAACCGACTTCATCGAATAGCTGGGTGAGCCACGCGCGCTCTTCCGGCAGACAACCTGAATTCTTCTGATTGCTCTTCCAGTTCTTGATGTCGATTTCCTTGTGCACGATATTCACATCGCCGCACACGATCACTTCGCGTTGGCTCGCCAGTTCCGCGAGATGCGGCATGAACACGTCCATGAAGCGGTACTTCGCCTGCTGCCGGTCTTCGCCGCTCGACCCGGACGGCACATAGACCGAGACGACCGACAGTTTGCCGAACCGCAATTCCACGTATCGTCCTTCCGCGTCGAACTCTTCGCTGCCGAAACCGATCACGACTTCGTCGGGCTCACGTCGCGTATAGACGCCCGCACCGCTGTATCCCTTCTTCACGGCATGCTGAAAATAGCCGGTGAAATCATGCGGCGCGAGGAATTCAGGCGTCATGTCGTCCTGCGAGCATTTGATTTCCTGCACACAGAGCACGTCGGCTTTCTGCTCACCGAACCAGTTGAAAAAGCCTTTGCTCGCCGCGGAGCGGATGCCGTTCAGATTGGCCGTAATTACACGCAACATGTCGTTCCTTTGTTATCGAATTCGGTGTCCTTGCGCCAACGCGCGCGGCGTCATTCGACGACCACGCCCTTCAGCGATGCCTTGGCTGGCGGAAACGCGAGCTTCAGCCCCTCGAGCGCGCGCAACAGCAACTCGCCGACCATCACATTGCGATGCGTCTTCGAATCAGCGGGAATCACGTACCACGGCGCATAGGCAGTCGACGTCGCCGCTAGTGCGGCACTGTACGCGTCCTGATAATTCGGCCAAAGCTTGCGAGCGGCGAGATCGGCGAGATCGAACTTCCAGTGCTTCGTCGGATCGTCGATGCGGGCTTGCAGCCGCGTGCGCTGCTCGTCTTTCGAAATGTGCAGCATGCATTTGACGATCGTCGTGCCGCTATCGGCTAACATGGCTTCGAATTGACGGATATGGCCGTAGCGCCGCTCGCGTTCGTCTTTGTCCAGTTGTCCGAGGACGACCGGCACGAGCACGTCTTCATAGTGGCTGCGGTTGAAGATCGTCAGTTCGCCGGCCGCGGGCGCCTGTGCATGCACGCGCCACAAAAAATCGTGAGCCGCTTCGATAGGCGTCGGCGCCTTGAACGGCACGATGCGCAGCCCGAGCGGATCGACATCGCGAAACACCGCGCGGATCGTGCCGTCCTTGCCGCTTGTGTCCATCCCTTGCAGCACAAGCAGTACGCGCTGCCGGCTTTGCGCATGCAGCCGCTCCTGCTGTGCATCGAGCTTCATGCCGATTTCGGAGAGGCGCGCACGATCGGCATCTTTCGAACCGCTTGAAAAAGGCTTCACGCCGGGATCGAAATCGGAGAGCGTGAACTTGGCCGCCTTTTTGCCTTCGTCGAAATACGGCACGCGGAAATCGTCCAGGTCCGGGTTCTTTGCCATGCAATGATTCTCCTCGACAACGTTCGCCCGAGAAACTGCAAACCGTAAAAACTGAGAACCAGAAACGAAAAGGGCCGTTGCCCATCCGTTCGATCCGGCAACAGCCCTAACAAGGCCGGAGCGTGCAGCGCAAGCTGCAGCTCCGGCCATTGCATCACCTGCGCGTCAAGACAGCTTCTTCTTCAGCAGCTCATTGACCTGCTGCGGATTCGCCTTCCCCTTGGTCGCCTTCATCGCCTGCCCGATCAGCGCATTGAACGCCTTTTCCTTGCCAGCGCGGAATTCCTCGACCGACTTCGGGTTGGCGGCCAGCACTTCATCGATGATCGCCTCCAGCGCGCCGGAGTCAGAAATCTGCTTTAGCCCCTTCGCTTCGATGATGCGATCGGCAGCGGCTTCGTCGGTCGCCTTTTCGTCCCACATCGCGAGGAAGATTTCCTTCGCGATCTTGTTCGAGATCGTGCCGTCGGCAATACGTTGCAGCACCAATGCGAGTTGCGCGGCGGAGACAGGGCTGTCGGCAATGTCGAGCGCGTCGCGGTTCAACTGCGACGACACTTCGCCCATCAACCAGTTCGCCGCGACCTTCGCATGGGCCGCTCCCAACTTCGCGAGTACCGCCTCGTAATACGCCGCCATGGTCTTGCTCGACGTCACGACGCCCGCGTCGTACGGCGTCAGGCCGTACTGCTCGACAAAGCGCTGCTGCATCGCGGCCGGCAGTTCCGGCAGTTCGCCCCTCACGCGCTCGACCCACGCCGGATCGATAACCAGCGGCATCAAATCCGGATCCGGGAAATAGCGGTAGTCATGCGCGTCTTCCTTGCTGCGCATCGAACGCGTTTCGCG
>DASXXR010000502.1:0-18629 GCA_036502945.1 Paraburkholderia sp.
ACGCACGGTCAGCCTCGTATCGGTGGTACGTCAAAAAGTGTAGGGAAAGCGCACGCCAACGACAAAGTTCGGCGCGTCCGGCGTCATGCCGATCGATACCGCGCCGTTGATCGTCAGGTGCTTGTTGACCACATGGTTCAAACCGAAATTCAGCACGGCCGCAGTGGTCTCGCTGCCCGGCACGTTGACGTAAGTGCCGCCCGGCTCCTTCGTTTTCGAAGACGGTTCGATCGCCAGCGTGTACGAAATGCTGGCCGAGTCCTTGTCCGAGAACGCGAGCGCCACGCCGCCGCCAAGCTGCGCGATGTCGCCGAGTTTGACCGTGGCCGGTTGCGTCTGGCCCGTGACCGACGAGATGTCCGCAAACGAACGTGGGACGTTGTACGTGTACGAGAGACTGCCGAACAGCACGATCGGATCGTAGGTTTTCAGTACCGACACGCCGGCCGTCACATTCCAGAAGCCGGTGCCGGTGGGCAGCTGCGACGGCGCGACGAGATTCGTGTTGTCCGGCGAGATCTGCACGAGCTTGATGCCGAACGGCGACGTGCCGGTGGGCGCCTTCACGCGCAGGCTGCCGACCACGTCGGGAATGTCGTTGGTCTCCTTGAGGAACTGGTAGTAGAGGCCGAAGTTGACGTCGCCGATCGCATGCGAGCTGACCGTCGCATCGGACAGCGTGCTCGCCGCGCCGCCTGCGCCGCCGACGATGAAATTGCTGTGACGGTAGATGTAAGGCACGTCGACATCGACGCTGATCCGGTCCGTGAGCCCGTAGCGCGTGTCGAGATCGGCCATCACCTGGTGCGACTTCGTCTGGCCCAGATTGATGTTGCCGAGGAAGATCGCATCGAGCGCGAGGAAGCCGGACAGCTGCAGCTGACGACGGTCGTAGTAGGTATCGCTGATACCCCAGTCGAGCGTCAGCTTATGGTCGAAGAGCGGCGCGTGCTCGCGCTGCACGACGGCTTCTTCCGCTTGCGTGCGCACCGGTTCGGCCGCCTTCTGGGTCTGGCCGACCGCGCCTTCGGGCACGCCTGGCGCGGCCTGGTTGTCGGGCACCGGCGGATAGACCGGCACGCCGGTCGCGGTGCCCGTCGAGCCGCCCGGCGCCGGCGCACCCGGCGTGACTTGCGCGAGCGGCGGCAGCGGCACGGGCAAGCCGTCAGCACCGGGCTGTTCGGCGACCGCGGCGTTGCCGGCGGGCGCACCGTAACCCGGCGCGCCGCGGCCGCGCTGCGACATTTCCAGATTCGTCACTTGCCGTTCGAGCGATTGGATCTGCCGCTGCTGTTCGTCGACGACGTGCATCAGCATATTGAGCCGATCTTCCACCGATTGACTGGCAATGGCTTGTGCGGCCGCCCCCTGCGAGAATGCGAACAGCATTGCCGCAGCCGGAATGGCCGCAAGCGCGAAGCGCGGCCTTCTGGTCTTTGTATGTTCGATCATCTTGTTATTCCCCCGGGTGAATCGGGCTGCGCGCCGCTTAAGTTGTCTTGCATCGCGCTGCCATGTCTCGATCCTGCTTTCCTCCTGTTCGGCCAACGGGTGGCGGCCCGCCTACCTCCTTGCGCTGACGGCGTTCTGCAGCGCCTGCATGACGCCGGCCTGGCGCAGCATCGCGGGCGACATCTGCCCCGTCTGCAAGTGCAACTGCAACTGGTTCGCGACCTGCTGGTTGTTGCCCGCGATCTGCAGCATCTGTGCAATCGAGCCCGCCTGTTGCCCGTTGCCGGGCGCGATCGTCTGGGTGGCGAGTCCGGCGGGCGTCTGCAGTGCGACGGTGACGCCGCCGTTGCCGAACGAAACGTTTGCCGTGACGCTGCCTGCCGCGTTCGCCGCGGATGCGCTCGTCGCGTTGGTGCCGCCCGCCAGCGGCTGCGCGCTGTTGCTGAAGTCGATCTGCGCTGCGTTCATGCCGATGTTGCGGTCGCCGGCCACCTGCGTGACCTGCGATACGCCGTTCACCGCGACCTGCTGTCCGCCATTCGTTTGCGCGGACGGGTCTGCGCCCGTGCCGCCGCGGCGGTTGCCGTCATGCACTTGCGCCATCGTGCTGACGCTCGCGCTCATCTGGTTCGCGGCGTTCTGCACGACCGACAGCGTGCCTTGTGCGACCGCGCTGCCGCCGTTCGGCAAGTTCCATTGCGACAGCAGGTTCAGAACGAAACCGGAGATCATTTGCCCGTTTGCGAACTTGCCGGTCTGGGTGGCGAGCACATCGTCGCCGACCGTTTGCCATTTGATCGTCTCCGGTGCGCCGTCGCGGGCCGCAAGGAACGACGGCAACTGCGTGGCAGCGCCGCCTTCCGCGGCGAGCGCACCGGTTGCGAGGCCGCACGCCGTGGCAAAGATCGTCACGAAAAGCGTGCCGCGGGTGAGTGAGCGTTGGCGCTTTCTCATGTCTGGTCAGAACAGGTCTGCCTTGATCAAGCCGAATTCCACAAAAGGTGTCGCGGCGGTACCGTTCGCGAGCGCACTCGCGCGCAGCTTCAAAGCCAGCGACTCGTTGTTCTGCAACAGCGGCGAATCCTCCATGAACGGTTTGCCGACGACGGCAAACACGAGACCGTTCCACGTCTTCGCGAAGTCTTCCTCGAGCAGGATGCGATTGCCGAGCGCGGGATCCGCGACGAAGATGCGACCGTCCTGCGCGTGCTTGACGATCACGAAATGCTCATAGCCGTCGATGTTCATCAAGACCATGACGGGGATCTGCAGGTTGTACAGCGCGTCGGTGTTGACCCGGAAGCCTCTGCCGCGCAGCCCGATGGTCTCGACGAACTTCTTCATGTCGAGCATCGAGAAACCGTTTTTGACCACGACTTCGGGCGTCGAGAAAACCATCATCCGGCGGATCAGCTCCGTCTCCGGGATGTCGATGCCGTAGCCGTATTTGAGGAGTGTCGCGAGCGCAGCCGCACCGCAGCTGTAGTCGAACTGCTGGTTGACGATATGGCTGTAGCGGATATCCCTCATCGAGCGAACCGTTTTGGTCAGCGGAATACCTGCGAGGGTAGACGTATCGATGGTCGCCTGTGCGTGGGCTGTCGCACACAACGTGCAACATGAGAACGCAACGGCGAGCCCGAACGCCGGGAAGCGAACACAACCGGACATGCTGGTCTCCAATGTCGACCGGAGTTGGCGCTTCAGCGCTTACTCCGGTCCCATGCAAGGTATTGCGGTCGACCGGAGTTGGCGCTTCAGCGCTTACTCCGGTCCCATGCAAGTACTTGCGATAAGCGCCGGCCGCTTCGTTGGCAGCCGGCGCATTCCGCCGTGGCAGCTACACCGCTATCCCTTCCTGCTCGGCGCGCACGGCGCGCTCGTTACCCGCACTTAGTGCCCGCTGTTCAGCGCAGCGATCGCGAGACCGTTGTGCTGCAGGTTGCCCGCGCCGCCGGCGATGTTCACGCCGATGTTGCCGGACGCCCCCGCCAGCGTGTTGGCCCCGAGCATCGCGGTGCCCTGGAACTGGCCGTACACGGTCATGTTCGCGGTTTGCGCGTTGTCGTCGGTGGCCACCATCGCCGTCGTCATCGCGGTGCCCGCATTCTTCGTCGTCGTCACCGCGCCGGCCAGGCTGTTGTTCTGCACGTTGCCGATACCGGATGCGACGTTCACCCCGACATTGCCCGTCACGCCCGACAGCGAGCCGTCTCCGATCGACGCGTTCAGATTGAAGTTGTTGATCTTCGCGCTGCCGCCCGACGACTGTTTGTTAAAGATCTGTGCGTTACCGAACACATTGCCTACGTCGACCGACGCCAGCGAGACATCGTTGCTTTGCGCGTTGTCGATGCCTTGCGCGACGTTGATGCCGAGGTTGCCCGAGACGCCCGACGCCGCGTTGTTGCCGGTGCCGGCATTCAGCGTGCCGGCGGCTTGCGTGTTGATGTATTGCGTCACGCTGCCGGTGGTCTTTTCATCGACGGTCTTCAGCGAATCGTTCACGCTATAACCCCAGTTGTGCGTGGACGACGAGGCCGTGGCGTACGACGAAGAACCCGAACGCGACTCGGTGCTCGACTTCGAATCGTTATGCGCGTAGGTGGTCGTCGCGCTCGCCGACGCGTTGCCCGAGCCGCTGTTCTGCGCTTGTGCGGCCCAGCTTTGCGAACTGTTCTTTTGCTGGCTCTGCGAGTCGCTGTGGCTCGTATTCAGATGCCCCGAGTCCGCTGCGCCCCACGAGTTCGACGCCGTCGATGCGTTGTTCTTGCCGAACGAGCCGCTTGCGCCGGCTGACGTTTGCTCGGAGCCGTTCGCCTGGAAGTCGTTCGAGCCCCAGCCGTGGCTGCTTTGCGAGTGGGCCGATACAGAACCCGATGCGCCTTGCGAGACCGTGCCGGTGAAGGCGCCCGTCTGCGAGCTCGAATGGCTGTTGCCGTCGCTGTGCGCGATCGCTGAGTCGAAAGCGGACGAGCTGTTGCTGGCGTGCGCGCTGTCGCTTGCCTGATGGTGCTCGCTCGATGCGCTCGCCGCCGCCTGGTTCGCGTACGCGTAGTTGCTGGAGCCCGAAACCGTCGTGGTCGAGTTGGCCATGTGTGAGCTCGACGACGAGTGCGTCGATGCATTCTGCTGGGCCGTCGCAAACGTGCTGCTGTTGTAAGTGCTGTTCGTACCGGTGCCGGTCACGCTTTTCGTAGCATCGTTGATACGTGTCGTGACCGCGCCTTTCGTATAGCTTTGCGCCTGCGGATCGAGCGACGCATTCACAAACGCCGACTGCGTGTTGTTGACGACGGCGCCCGCGGTGCTCGACACTGAAACGCAGCCGAACAGCCGCACGAATCCTTCAATGCCGACCTGTTCGCCGACCATCGTCGCATTGAAGATGTAGGGGTTTTTCATCGATCCCGCAAACACGCTGCTGGACGCGGCGGCGAGGATGGCTGCAGCAATTAGAGTGCGCTTCATGATTCCGCTCCGATACTAGTTATGGTCAGTTAGAAAAGAGTGCCCGCCGGGGGACGGAGCACAAAACTGTTCGCCGTGGCATTACCGGCGCCGGCCGTCTGGTTGACCTGCACGATCCCGTTGACGTTCTTGAAGGCATCGTTGGAAATGCTTGCCTCTCGCACGTCGTGAACCCCGTTCGCTCGACCCAGACTCCCGTTTCTCGGGACTGCTGCGGACAGCACGCTGTCCGATACAGTCTCGACACCCATCGCCGCAGTGCCCAACTGCACACTGTTGCGCTGGAGATTTCCCGCGCCCGCGGATTGATTCACCATCACGGCGCCGGACGTATTCGAAAAGGCGTTGCCTGCGATCGATGCGCTCGCGCTCGTGACCCGCGCGGACGCGCTGGCGCTCTGCACGCTGGCGTTGTCATTGGCGCTCGCGCCGCCGTTCGTGATCGTCAACTGGTTCGCTTGCGCGTTGTTCAGGCCTGCGGCTTCGTTGACGACAATCGCGCCGGTTGCGCCGAGCACCGCGCCCGTTGCGATGCCGGCGTCGGCGGTGACGCGCGCGGGGGATTGCGCCGCCGCGCCGTGCGCGGCGAGTGCTGCCAGCGTCACCGTGGCGGCATACGCGGCACGTGCGAGCCGCAGACGAAGTCGCGCGTTCATTTCAGACCTCCCAGCGCACCGCCCAGCACATTCGACAGCGGCGCTAGCGCACCCGTCACCGACGACGTCAGCGTGCCGCCCAGACCGGGCGCCGGCTGACCGATGCCGCCTGAACCGAGCGCAACGTTGTTGCCCGTCGTATTGCCGCTCAGGATGCGGGTGACCGCCTGCATGCCGGTGCCCGCCAGCACGCCGTTCGAGCTCACGCCGGTCGAGCCGCGCGCGTTCGTCAAGTCGGTGTCGGAGGCGAGCTGCGCCATCGCCGGATTGAAGCTGTTCGCAGGGAACGTCGTCGCACGCGACAACACGGGGTCCTGATCCTTCGGCACCGAGTCGTATGCGATGCGCGGCGTGATCTGGCGCTCGACGATGATGTCCCCGGGATTGGTGACCTGCTGTGCGCTCGCGGCGCGTGGCGCGCCGAGCGCAAGCAAGGTGACGAGCAGGCTGGCAAGTACCCAGGCAGGCTCGGCAGCGGGCGCGGGCGGCAAGCATGCAACCTGGCTGAGGCTGCTGCGACTGCCCAGCGCTTTGAGCGCCGTGTTGAGCGAGGCGGTCATGGATTCCCCGTTATTGCTGTGTTCAATGATGCGTCGAGTGGTCTCTCGCGCAAAAATCGCCGGTCACTTCGCGGGCGTCACTTTCGCAAGTAGCTCGCGGCGTTGTTTTGCGCCGACCGCGCCACATCGACCGGAACCGGTAGCGGCGAGGGCGGCGCAATTTCGTCCCACAGCGTCACCGCGTTGCCGCGCATCAGCTGCGGCGTCACGGCGACCATCGTGAGGCCGGTCGCGCCGCCGCGTTGCCGCGCGAGCACCTGATCGTCGAGTGCGATGTCGTTCATCGAAACGACATCGGCTGGCGTGTTCAATGCGTAGGTGTCGGCAGCCGCCGTTTCCGGCGACACCGCCGCTGCGGGCGTCATGCTCGCGAGGGCGGTGGAGCCGGCGTCGGTGGAGTTCGACGAAGCGGATTGCTGGGCATCGACGCTTTGGGCGCGGGCTTCGGGCGACAACGCGAGAAGCGAGAGCGTCGCGCACAGTGCTATTGCGCAAGCTTTAGAGCGGAAGGCGGCGCTCGAGACGGAGCTTGAGCCGGGTCCCGAGTCGATGCGGAAAACGAGTCGCATGATGTGTCTCCTGGGTGTGGGACATTTAGCGAAACGTGTGCCATCACGGGCAATCCGTTGATGCGGCAGGCCTGGCTGGATTTGGCCGGAAGCGGCGAATGGTAAATCGGCGGAAAACGTTTCAGCGCTGAAACGACACGCGTCGATTCAGCCGAATTGAACAAAAGCTTGCTACTGCAACGATTTTTCGAAGGAGGAAATAAGGTCTGCGGAAAGATCTCTGGCGTTTTATTCAGAAAGAACTTACCGTTCGTTGAAGATCCGCGGTCAGCCTTACCTAATCAAAGGGTTACTGATTTAATTTGCATATTTGTTTTTCGAAGCGCCGTCCGTATAGTAAGCTCTCGACAACAGCATGCGAGTTTCAAAAAAGCCCTCTCTGGGCCGTTTCAATACACGCGCCGTTTTTCGGGGATCAGCTGTCCGTACGGAATGGAATGGCCGTTCGGTTTTCGTCGTTGCGAATCCCGATGCGAATTGACGTGTCTGAAAAAGTTCATTCAGAAACGTGTGTCATCCTTAACGTTCGTTGACGAGAGGATCTGAATAATGGAATCCGCAACGCGACATCTGATTTACGTTTCACGAGATCCCAGTGCGGAGCTTAACGCGCGCTTCCATGAGCGTGGCTGGCATGTCGAAGTCGTTACATCCGCGCGCGATGCACGCCGTGCGGTTCGCACCGGAATGGCGGCGGGTGGTCTGCTCGATTTGTCGAGCTGTTTTCAGCAGCACGAAATTGCAGCGTTCGAATCGTGCCTCACGATGCCGAACGTCGGCTGGGTGGCCGCCACGATGGCCGGCCAGTTGCAGGACGCGGCCTTGCGCCGGCTCGTGCGCGACTACTGTTTCGATTACGTAACGGTACCTTATTCGGGAGACCGTATCGTCGATTCAGTCGGGCACGCGTACGGCATGATTTCGCTCGGCGAATCGGCATCGAACGATGCGACGCAAGGCGGCACCGAAGGCGAAATGGTCGGCTCGTGTGATGCGATGCTTGCGCTCTTCCGTTCGATCCGCAAGGTTGCGATGACCGACGCGCCAGTCTTTATCTCGGGCGAGTCGGGTACCGGCAAGGAACTGACGGCAGTCGCGATTCATGAACGCTCGTCGCGGCGCAATGCACCGTTTGTGCCGATCAACTGCGGCGCGATTCCTCCTCATCTGCTGCAATCCGAACTATTCGGCTACGAGCGCGGCGCGTTTACCGGCGCGAACCAGCGCAAGATCGGTCGCGTCGAAGCGGCCAACGGCGGCACGCTGTTTCTCGACGAAATCGGCGACCTGCCGCTCGAAAGCCAGGCGAGCCTGTTGCGCTTCCTGCAGGAGCGCAAGGTCGAACGGCTCGGCGGCCATGGCTCGATCGAGGTCGACGTGCGGATCATTTCGGCGACTCACGTCGATATGAATACGGCGATGATCGAAGGGCGGTTCCGCTCGGATCTGTATCACCGGCTGTGCGTGCTGCAAATCGACGAGCCGCCGCTGCGCGCGCGCGGCAAGGATATCGAACTGCTCGCGCGGCATATGCTCGAGCGTTTCAGGAAGGATGCGAGCCGCCGGTTGCGTGGCTTCGCCCCCGACGCAATCGCCGCCTTGCACAACTACAGCTGGCCCGGCAATGTGCGCGAACTGATCAACCGGGTGCGGCGCGCGATCGTGATGTCGGAAGGGCGGGCCATTACCGCGCGCGATCTCGAACTGGGTGAGTACGTCGAGATTGTGCCGGTGTCGCTTGCGCAGGCGCGCGAAGCGGCGGAGCGGCAGGCCATCGAACTCGCGCTGTTGCGTCACCGCGGACGTCTCGGCGACGCCGCGCAGGAACTCGGCATCTCGCGGGTCACGCTGTACCGGCTGCTGTGTTCGCATGGCATGCGGCACATGGAAGGCGAGCCGCTCGCGCCGCACGTCGACCTGCCTCCGTCGACGGCGCAGCACCTTTGACAGGCGGCGCGGCCGCGTGACGCGCCGGCGCTTCGCCTCTTCGTTCCCATCGGTTGATTGCGGATTCACAGCGGGCTCACAGTGGGCTCGTTGTGGCTCGTCGCGGTTTCCACGCGCAGCACGGTGCGCGGGCCGCGCTATCCGCGGCAGCGGCGCGCCTGCGCGACGCTTGCTAGAATCCGGGTTTCCCGTCATCTCGCGATATCGTCGGCGCAGCGCGCGCCGCGCCGAAGGAAACCCCGAATGAAACAGTATCTCGACCTCGTCCGCACGATTCTCGATACCGGCAACTGGCAGGAAAATCGCACCGGCATCCGCACGATCAGCATGCCGGGGGCGATGTTGCGATTCGATCTGCAGCAGGGCTTTCCGGCGGTCACGACGAAGAAACTCGCGTTCAAATCGGCGATTGGCGAACTCGTCGGCTTTCTGCGTGCATCGCGCAGCGCGGCGGACTTCCGCGCGCTCGGCTGCAAGGTCTGGGACGCGAACGCGAATGACAATCCGCAGTGGCTGGCGAACCCGTACCGCGAAGGGCCGGACGACCTGGGCGACGTGTATGGCGTGCAATGGCGCAAGTGGCCCGCGTACAAGGTGCTGGACACGACGGCGAGCGCGCAGCTCGAAGACGCCGCCGCGCGCGGTTTCCAGCCGGTCACCGAATTCGACGAAGGCGGCAGCCGCATGGTGCTGCTGTACAAGGCGATCGATCAGCTGCGTCAGTGTCTCGATACGATCATGCAGAATCCCGCCGACCGCCGGATTCTGTTTCATGCGTGGAATCCGGCGCTGCTCGACGAGATCGCGCTGCCTGCTTGCCACTTGCTGTATCAGTTCCTGCCGAACGTGGCGCGGCGCGAGATTTCGCTGTGCCTGTATATCCGCAGCAACGATATCGGCCTCGGCACGCCGTTCAATCTGACCGAGGGGGCGGCGCTGCTGCATCTCGTCGGCCGGCTGACGGGCTACACGCCGCGCTGGTTCACTTACTTCATCGGCGATGCACATATCTACGAGAATCAGCTCGAGATGCTGCAGCAGCAATTGACGCGCGAGCCGTTCCCGAGCCCGCGTTTCGCGATCGCCGACCGCGTGCCGGACTATGCGAAAACCGGCATGTATGAACCGCAGTGGCTCGAGAAGATCGAGCCGTCCGATTTCTCGCTGGTCGACTATCGGCACCATGAGCCGTTGACGGCGCCGATGGCGATTTAGGCACCGTCGGGTGGTCGGTGGGTACTTGAGGGTTTGCCGCTATAGCGCGAAATGATTCACGCCCGATCCGAATAACGCGCCTCGTCGACAATCCGGGCCCACCGCACACGCGGTGGGCCTTTTTGCATTGTGCTCATCGCGCGCGGCCGGGCCACGGCGTGCGCTAGCTGCGGCGATGATCGTCGTGACCGCCGCCGGTTGCGCGCTGCTCCTGACGAGGCTGAGGTTGCGGATGCGGTTGTTGTATCGGCTGCGGCCGAGGCTGCTGCACTTGCTGCGGATGGAATTCCGGGCGCGGCTGTTGCGCTTGCTGCGGCGGTCGTGCCTGTTGCACGGGCTGCGGACGCGGCTGTTGTGCCTGCTGCGGGTGGAATTCCGGGCGCGGCTGTTGGACTTGTTGCGGCACGGGCTGTGGGCGCGGCTGTTGAACCTGCTGCGGCGCGGGCTGCGGCCGTGGTTGCTGGACTTGCTGCGGCATCGCCTGTGGACGCGCCTGCTGCGGTTGCGCCGGGCTAAACCCGGACCGCTGCGGCGTCTGCATGGGCTGACGCGCTTCGGGCACAGGTCGCGGCTGCTGCGGCTGCATCGGCTGACGCGCCTCGCGCACAGGCTGCGGCCCGTTAGCCTGCTGGGGAAAGCTCGGCCGTGACTGTTGCGCCATCGGCGTGTGGCGCTGTGTCCATGCCGGCTGCCCGCTCTCCCGAGCACCCGCCTGAGGGCCCGGTTGAGCGCCCGCCTGCACGCCCGGTTGGGCACCCGCGCGCGGTCCCGGTTGTTGCCCACCCGTCTGCCCACCCGCGAACCGGCCGCCGCCCATTCCCTGTGCCCCCGGCTGTGCTGCGGCGCTCCCATTGCCGCCGGCAAATTGCGGCGGATGCGGCACGCTATTGCCCAACTGGGGCCGCGGCTGCGCGGCAGGCTGCGGCGTCCCGCTCCCGGCCTGAGCCGGCATCTGACGCGGCATACCCGCACGCCCCTCCCCAGACGCGCCGAACTGCTGCGCATTGGGTGCGCCGCGTCCGCCGCCTTGCCCCATGACGGGCCGCTGCACGTTCGGCGGGCCGCCCTGCAAGCCATGCGCGGCTGTGTCCGGCGCGTGCGACTGCACGAGCCGCACGTTCTGCGCCGGCATCCCCGCATTGCCGATCCGCGGGTCGCCGAAACGGGCCGGCACCGACGCATGCACGACCGGATTGCCGGCGCCCGGCACACGCCCGCCGCCCCGCGCGAAGCGTTGCGCAAGCTGGTCGCGATAGGCGGGCGGGACATCCGGCCGGCGCGTCGCGACGACCGGCCGCGTCATCGCCGCAGCAGGCGGCCGATAGGCCGCATTGCGCAGACCCGGTCCGAAGCTCTGCCGGACCGGCGCGATGCCGGGTGCGCCGGGGTTGAAACGCGCGTTGCGCCATTGCCGCGGATCGACCTTCTGCGCAAAGCGGTTGACCGGCTGGCCATGGACGAACGCCGTCGCCGGCACGCAGGTCACGGCGCGCGGCGCGCGGTAATTGACGTACGTGTTGTGAACGTTCGTGATGGCGTTGTGCCCGTAGACAGGCCGGTTCACGCGGTCGTAGTAACGCGGGCTCCAGCCGTGTCCCCAATGCGGATGCCACGGCTCGCCGGGGCCGAGCGGGAACCACGCGAGACCGGCCGCGGCCACGCCGCCTATCGCGAGGCTCACGCCCCAGTCGACCCCGCCGCCGCCGTCGCCGACGAACGCAACCAGCGCCGGCGCATACACCGGCGGCTCACTGACGACGATCGGTCCCGGCACCCACGCCCATGTGTTGCCGACATACGCCCAGCGGCCATAGTGATACGGCGCGAAGCCCCAGGGGGCGTCGTCGACCCACGTCCAGCCCCATGGCGCCTGCCAGACCCAATGGCCGTCGCGATACGGCGCCCAGTCCGCCGCCACCTGGTTCGGCGTCCAGACTTCGCCGTATTGCGGATCGCTGCGCCAGGTGCCGTTCGCGTCGAGATCCTGGTAGCCGGGCATGTCGCGCGATACGTAGCGCGCCGACACCGAGCGGTCTTCGGTCGCGTCGCGGCTTGCGGCCCACTGATCGAGGCTGTCGGGGCCGGGGGCGCCGTTGCTCGCGATCTGCTGCAGGCTGGTGCCGGTAAAGCGGATCTGCTGGCCCGCGGCGATCGGCAACTGGCCGCCGTCGCCGTACGCCGTCGCCCCGCCGCTGCGCACTGTCACCGTGGTGGCGCTGCCGTCCGGCGCAACGTCGACCCGATAGTCGCCGGGGCTGCTCACACCGAGCGCCAGATTCGGCGTGTCGATCTCGTACGACGATCCGGCCGGCAACGCGCGCACGTGCGTCGACAGCGTGCCTTGCGCGACCTTGAGCTGCGTGCTGTCGTCGTCGAGATTGAGGATGTCCACGCTCGTCGATTCGCCGGCGCGCACCGCCGTCGAGCCGATGTGCAGCTCGGAGCGCGCGCCTTTGTCGGTCCACAGCTGGTCGCCGGTCGTGAGCGGCCGGTTGACTTGCGCGTAAGACCAGTCGTTGGCGCCCGCCGGCTCGGTTGTGACCGTGCCGGCCATGTAGTTCAGCCGGGCGACGCGTCCCGGCGGGTCGGTGTCCTGTGCAGCGGCGTTTGCGGCGTCTGGCGCGTCCTGTGCGTCCGGGGCAGCCATGGCGTCGGGCGGCGGCGCGTTCTGCGCGTCGGCCGGTTGCATCGCGAACAGCGCGAGTGCGGCTGCCAATGCCGAGACGATGGCTCTGGTGGCGGGGGTGACGACACGGCGGGCCGCCGGGGCTTCGGCAGCCGACGTGGCGGCGCCGCGGGAAACAGCAAGCGCGTTTGCGAGATGCATGGATGATGAGTGTGTGGTGAGCGTTTTCATTGCTGACTCCGTCGGGCGCATTTTTGAGATGGCGCCGTGTGGAATCACTCTACCTGCGGCCTCTGTTTCATGCCGCGCACATTTGTAAGCCATCTGGCCCGCGCTGTAACAAGACGTGTCGCGCCGTGCGAACGCACTTCGCGCGGAGCGCATAAGGTGCGACACATCAGGTGCGGCACATCAGGTGCGACACATCAGGTGCGGCACGTCAGGTGCGACACATCAGGTGCGGCACGTCAGGTTCTGCACGTCAGGTTCGGCACGTCAGAAAGTCGTCGAAATGGCGATGTCCGGCGGGCGTCACGCGCAGGATCCGCGGCCGGTTGGTCCGCTCGACCCAGCCGTGTGTCGACCACGATTCGAGCAGCGCCGCGCCGAGTGCGCCGCCCAGATGCGGCCGCCGCTCGCTCCAGTCCGGACAGGTGCACGCGAAGCGGCGCCGGCGCGACGCCTGGCGACCGATATCGATGCCCCAGTCCGCGAGGCGGGCTGCGCCCACGGGGGTCGCGTCGAGCGAATTGCCCTGCAGCGTCAACAGGCCGCCGCCCACCAGCCGCTCGAACACGCGTACGGCGAGTTCGCCCGCCATGTGGTCGTAGCAGGTGCGCGCGTAACGCATGTCGACCGGCACGGTGCGCGCCGGGCGGGGTGTCGGGCGCTGTGGCGCGGCGGCCTGTGCGACGTTCGCGAGCGCTTCGATCGACGCCGCGATGTCCGCCGACGCGATCCTGAAATAACGATGCCGGCCGCGCACTTCCAGCGCGAGCAGGCCGCCGTCGGTGAGGCGCGCGAGATGCGCGCTGGCGGCGGACGGCGAGAGGCCGGCAATCAGCGTCAGCTCCCCAGCCGGCCGCGCGCTGCCGTCCATCAACGCCCACAGCATCGCGGCGCGGCCGGGATCGGCGAGCAGCGCGGCGATCCGGCTCAAGCCGGGGAAATGGTTCTGTTCGTCGGGAAGCAGGGCGGGCATGCGGATCTCCTTGTTTCGGCGCGGCATGGCGTCGCGCGGCATGGCACGGCACGGCATGGCATGGCGGGTGGGCGCGGCTGGCGCCGGTGGTAACACGCCTTTACTGTAACCGCCGCCGCCATTCGACGTTTCAGTTCGATCTGAATTATCGAATGCATGGCTCGGCGTTCCGTGTTGTGCATGGCCGCCAGGCTAGAATCGAAATCCGCTTTCGCTAAAAAGTGCAGTCAATGAAGCTCGTTCTTGCCGCTGTCGCTGTCATCGCCGTGCTGCTGTGCGCCGCCTGCGCGCAGGGAGGTGCGAGTTCGTCCGGGGCCGGCTCCGGCAGCATCACGATGTACGGCACGATCGACGAGGGTGTGACCGTGCGCAAGTAGTGCCGGCACAAGCGGCACAAGCGGCACAAGCGGCACAAGCGCGGCACAAGCGCGGCACAAGCGGCACGCGGCGCAGCATGGCCGCTGTGTGATCGGTGTCCGCTGTGGCAGCAATTGATGCATCATTGACGTCTATGCCACCGCCCGGCGTGTGACGATGCCACCATTGCTCACCCGCCGTGCGAGGCTATCGAATGCCGTCGTCGTCCGCTCTCTCCGCCGTATCCGCTCATCCCGATCCGCATGGCCGGCGCGCCGCGCGCGTTCTTGCCGTGTGCCAGGCGCTGTACACGTCGTCGGTATCGATCGATCTGACGTTGACCGGGCTGGTCGGTTACACGCTCGCCGCCGACAAGGCGCTCGCGACGCTGCCCTTTTCGCTGATCACCGTCGCCGCCGCGCTCACCACCGTCTTCGCGTCGTTCCTGATGGCACGGGTCGGCCGGCGCGCCGGGTTCATGCTGGGCGCCGGGATCGGCGCGGCGGGCGGCGCGATTTCCGTCTGGGCGATCTTCCACCAGAGCTTCTGGGCGTTTTGCGCGGGCACGGCGACGGTCGGCGTGTTTCAGGCGTTCGCGCAGTACTACCGGCTGGCGGCCGCCGACGCGGTCGCCGTGCCCGCGAAGAGCCGCGTCATTTCGACCGTGCTCGCGGGCGGTGTCGTGGCCGCGGTGCTCGGACCGGCGCTCGCGACATGGAGCAAGGACTGGCTGGCGCCGGTCGCGTTCGCAGGTTCATACGCGCTCGTGACGCTCTTGGGCCTCGTGTCGCTGGCGATGCTCGCCACGCTCTATCGCGACGCCGCGCCGCACGCGGACGCAGCCTTGGCGCTCGAGCCGGCGCGGCCGCTGGCGAAGATCGTCCGGCAGCCGATCTTCGTCGCGGCGCTCGCCAACAACGCGCTCGGCTACGCGGTGATGATGTTCGTGATGACCGCGACGCCGCTCGCCGCGCTCGCGTGCGGCCATACGATCGGGGACGGCGCGCGGATCATCGAGTGGCATCTGGTCGGCATGTTCGCGCCGTCGTTTTTCTCGGCGCAGCTGATTCAGCGCTTCGGCGTGCTGCGGGTGATCGGCGCGGGCATCGTGCTGTCGGCGCTGTGCGGCGTAGTGGCGCTGCGCGCGACCGATCTGCCGCATTTCTATGCGGCGCTCGCGTGTCTCGGCGTAGGCTGGAACCTGATGTTCGTCGGCGGCACGACGCTGCTCACGCAATCGTATCGGCCCGCCGAGCGCGCGAAGACACAGGCGACGAGCGAATTCACGACGTTTGCGTGCTCCGCGCTAGGGTCGCTGTTCGCCGGCCAGATGCTGGCGCATTTCGGCTGGGCTGCGATCAACGCGGCGATCTTTCCGTTTCTCGCACTCGCGGCTGTGGCGACGATGGGGCTCGCATGGACGAGAGCGCGTGCGGCGCCGGCCGCATAGCGGGAACAGCGAGCCCGGCATGCTCTCCAAACATAAGGGAAATCTTCCTATGCTCTCCGCTACTGTGAACGGTGCTGTGGCGGCTGCGCTGCCGTCGCAGCAGGCCGCTGCAGGCGCGCGCCACGTGGTGTTCGCGGTTGCGCCGGAACTGGTGCTGCTCGATGCGTGCGGGCCGCGTGAAGCGTTCTGGCGCGCCGAGCTGACGATAGGCGGTGAATCGCGCGAGGCGGTGTCCGCGGAGCGGACCGCGAAACCGGCGGCTGCCGAGCGGTTTGCAGAGCGGGCAGCCTACCGCACGACGGTCGCGTCGATCGACGGTGGCGTGCTGCACACGTATCCCGGCCTGCCGGTGCTCACGCAGCGGCTCGATACGCTCGACGACGAACCGATCGACACGCTGATTGTCCCCGGCGTGCCGGTCGGCGAAGCCGACGTGCTGCAGCCGGAACTGGTCGAGTGGATTGCGCGCCGGGCGCCGCAGGTGCGCCGCGTGTGCTCGGTGTGCACCGGCGCGTTCTATCTGGCGGCAGCGGGGGTGCTCGACGGGCGCCGCGCGACGACCCATTGGCGCGACGCCCGCCAGCTCGCACAGCGCTTTCCACGCGTCAACGTGGATGCGGAGCCGATCTTCATCCGCGAGGCGCTGGCGGACAGCGGCGGCCGGACCATATGGACGTCGGCCGGTGTCACCTCGGGCATCGATCTCGCGCTTGCGCTGATCGAAGAGGACTTCGGCCATGCGGTCGCGATGCAAGTGGCGAGGCGTCTCGTCGTGTTCGTCAAGCGGCCCGGCGGGCAGGCGCAATTCAGCGCGGCGCTTGCTGCGCAGGTGTCGGCGGGCAGCGCGTTCCACAGCCTGCACGGGTGGATCGCGGCAAATCTGCGCGGCGACCTGTCCGTCGAACGGCTCGCGGAGCGGGCGCAGATGAGTCCGCGCACGTTCGCGCGGCGCTATGTCGACGAAGTCGGGCGCACGCCGGCGAGGACCGTGTCGGCGCTGCGGCTCGAAGCGGCGTCGCAGGCGCTGGCGGAATCGCGCCGGCCGCTGAAGCGGATTGCTGCCGAATGCGGCTTTGGCAGCGAACAGAATCTGCGGCGCGCGTTCTTGCGCTGCTTCGGTGTGTTGCCGCTCGATTATCGGGAGCGGTTTGCATCGGCGATTCGCTAGCGAGTCGTCGGAAATGCGCCGCAAAGACACGCAAAAAAATGCTTGGCGGAACGTACGCGGAGCGCCCGGACGTAGGGCGCCAGAGTCAGTGCGACTGGCGCCACAGTTCTGCGACTGAGCGACAAGGTTTGTGCGACTGGCCTACATTTTCGTGAAGCGCTGACTAGCATTGCACCATCTTCTGCGCGTCGACCGACTCGGGCGGAGTCGGGTCGGGTACAGCCGATCGCGGCACAAATGCCCTTCGGCTTCTTATGCCAATCGCATCAGACAGCACCCGGCCCTCTACGGCCGTTGGGCCGCGTCTTCATGCGGACGTTCGACTGTCGCCTTCGCCCGGTTAACGAACCTTTGCGTGTCGATGTTGTCCGGCGCGTCGTGGAACTGGCGGCGGCCGATTCGGATCGGCTGCAGTAATTCTATTCGGATTGCAAAATGTTCAGTCAATTTGTCCTTCGCCGCTTGTTCGAGCTTGTGATGTAGCTCAAGCGGCACGCTGAAGACCGGTCATGAAGGGGCGCGCGATCCGGGGCGGAAATACGCACCAGCAGCCGTCGTCGTGCCGAAAGAAAAAGATTGCGCGCGAGCCGCTCGGAGCGGATGCCTCGACGTGCACGTAGCGCCTCCTATCTTCGCGCATATGCCCAAACTGAATTACGCGAATTTGAGTATGGGGGGCCGGCGCAAGCCACTTCTCCACCAGGTAATGCAAGGACTTCTCGGCGGTGTTCATGGTCATCTCCTTCGATCGCCCCCCTCAGCCGGCCAAAGACTCAAGTGCTGCGACCCGAGCATGGGCGATGAGGATGATTACAGCGTAGACTCGGCCGTAGATTTTCGATAGTTAATGTTTTTAACGAAAATGATACGCTTTTGTTTATACATTGTTCCTCTTGGGCGATCGTGACGCCGCGCACGGGTCAGCCCGCTTAACCGTTGGAAGCGAAGCTGTGCGAACGCGGTCGCTCACTTAATAGGCCGAAAGAAGTAGCCAGCGATGGCTTGTGAGACATGCGGGCATCAGTGACCGAAGTAGATCGAGCGAGCACCTTGGGTTGCCGTCGGCGCCCCCGACTGCGATGAGCCATCCGATACTTCGCCTACACCCGTGCTTCCCGGCGCAGTGACATCCTGCGATTGAAGACGCGCCTCGGCCGCTTGAATATCTGCCGGGTAGTACACATCTTTTCCGGCCGGCCGGTACCCGGCTTGTTCTACTCGAATCAGATCCGCGCGTACTTCGGCCCGCGTCAAAGGACTAGTAGCGTCCTGTGCGAAAGAAGCAACTGGAGTGGCAAGTACGCCGGCAATCAGCGCTGCATATATAAGGGCCTTCATAGTGAATTACCTCCTGAACTTGGGTGTGGTCAGCTTCACGCCGCCATGACGGAAGCCTTCGATCTCACCACCCCGTGGAAACGGGAGTGAGCACCCTTATTCTGTATAGCGAAGATTGATGCACGCTGACGCTCACATTACGTTGATGTTATGTTCGCTTCGCCTTCAGGAATGGCAGGGCAGCCCTGGAAGCAGTCGTTCAGGTCTCGGGGGGGCGAAGCACTGCAACAGGTCGGCTACGGTCGATCGCGACTGGCGAAATGCCACAACTTTGGCGCGAACATAGGCTAGTCGCGTTACCTTTGTCGCACCCGCTTTGGCAAATGTGGCGCGGCTACGAGTAAGTCCCTGATTTGTCATTTCCACCGTCGCGACTACCGTGGCGCGCTACGCCGAAAGTGCGTGAGCCGCCGCGAAGTTGCCAGCGCCCGGTTGCCGCGCGGTCGACGCAGTGCGCCCGTATAATCGCCTCCTCTCAATTCGCAGATTGACCGGAGTCAAGATGAGCACGCCACCCGCCACGCCTCTGGATCGTTCGGAAACGACTTTCCGCTTTCTTGCCGAGCCCACCTCCGTCAACTTCGGCGGCAAGGTGCACGGCGGCGCGCTGATGAAGTGG
>DASXXR010000503.1:0-18109 GCA_036502945.1 Paraburkholderia sp.
AGGGCGCGGAGACGGCGCTGGCCGGCGTGATTCTCGCGTCGCGCATTACGTCGGGGCAACCGAATGCGGCCGAAGGCTTCGAACTGAACGGGATTTCCGCGTGCGTGCTGGGTGGCGTGTCGCTGCTAGGCGGGCGCGCGACGATCTCCGGCGTCGTGATCGGCGTGCTGATTATGGGCACGGTCGAAAACGTGATGAACCTGCTCAATATCGATGCGTTCTATCAGTACCTCGTGCGCGGCGCGATTCTGCTGGCCGCGGTGCTGCTCGACCAGTTGAAGAACCGCGGCTCGCGCGATTGAGCGGCGGCGCATCAATCACTTGATGGAAGGAGCTGAACGATGTCGTTTCCGGTCAACGCAAACGCACGGCAGACCGCCAGCGTCTATGCGCACTATCCGAGCCTCACGGACCGCACGGTGCTGATCACGGGCGGCGCGACCGGGATCGGCGCGTCGTTTGTCGAGCATTTTGTCGCGCAGGGCGCGCGCGTCGCGTTCTTCGATATCGACGAAACCGCGGGCGAAGCACTTGCGGACCAACTCGGCGATGCGGT
This sequence comes from Paraburkholderia sp., assembly GCA_036502945.1. Taxonomy (GTDB): domain Bacteria; phylum Pseudomonadota; class Gammaproteobacteria; order Burkholderiales; family Burkholderiaceae; genus Paraburkholderia. The sequence goes on from DASXXR010000503.1 coordinate 557, forward strand.
CCACAAGCCGCTCTTCGTGCGCTGCGACGTGACCGACATCGACGCGTTGAAGAAAGCCGTCGCCGATGCGCGCTCGGCCATTGGCCCGATCGCGGTGCTCGTCAACAATGCGGCGAACGATCGGCGCCACAAGATCGATGAAGTGACGCCGGAATCGTTCGACGCCGGCATCGCGGTGAATCTCCGCCATCAGTTCTTCGCAGCGCAGGCCGTAGTCGACGATATGAAAACGGCGGGTAGCGGTTCGATCATCAACCTGGGCTCGATCAGCTGGATGTTGAAGAACGGCAACTATCCGGTGTACGTGATGGCGAAAGCAGCAGTGCAAGGGCTCACGCGCGGGCTCGCGCGCGATCTCGGACCGCATCGCATTCGCGTCAATTCGCTGGTGCCGGGCTGGGTGATGACCGACAAACAGAAGCGCCTGTGGCTCGACGACGCGGGCCGCCGCGCGATCAAGGAAGGGCAGTGTATCGACGCAGCATTGCTGCCCGCCGATCTCGCGCGGATGGCCTTGTTCCTTGCTGCCGACGATAGCCGGATGATTACCGCGCAAGATGTGATCGTCGACGGAGGCTGGGCATGAGCGGCGCGGCGCGCGTACAGCGCGCAGCGGCGCTTGCGGTCGATGTGAAATGCACGCTGGGCGAAGGCGCGACGTGGTGCGCGCGCAGCGGCCGCTTTTACTGGACCGATATTGAAGGCGCGCGGTTGTGGCGTTATGATCCGCGCGATGGCCGCAGCACCTTCTGGAATATGCCCGAGCGGCTCGCCACGTTCGCGCTGTGTGCCGATCCGCATTATCTGTTGCTCGGACTCGCGTCGCGTCTCGCGTTTTTCGATCTCGCGACAGGCGACGCGCAGCCGATCGTCGAGGTTGAAGCCGGCCTGAACACACGCGTGAACGACGGCCGATGCGACCGCCAGGGGCGCTTCGTATTCGGCACGAAGGATGAAGCATCGCCGGTGCGGCCGATCGGCGGTTTCTACCGGCTCAACCACGACTTGACACTCGAGCGGCTGCCGCTGCCGGCGCCCGCGATTTCGAACAGCATCGCGTTTAGCCCGGATGGCGCGACGATGTACTACTGCGATTCGCCGACCCGTGAGATTCGCGCATGCGATTACGGCGCGGCCGGCCGCATCGGCAACGACCGTCTGTTCGTCACGCTCGCCGATGAAACCGGTGAGCCCGACGGCTCGACAATCGATCGCGATGGCGGGTTGTGGAACGCGCAGTGGGGTGGCGGGCGCGTCGTGCGTTACGATGCGAACGGCGTTGAAACGGAGCGCGTGACGGTACCGACCGTGCAGCCGAGTTGCGTCGCGCTGGGCGGTGCGCAGCTCGGTACGCTGTACATCACGAGTGCGCGCGTCGGGCTCGATCACGCCGCGCTGGCCGCAGATTCGCGCGCAGGCGGCGTATTCATCGCCACGCCCGCGCGGCGCGGTTTGCCGGAGCCGGTGTTTCTGGGCGTACCGGCGGCCTATCGAGTCGACCTCGGAGTCGACCGCGGAGTCGACCGCGCTGGCTGATTTTTTCGGTGGCGAGGGTTCGATGCCGCCGCGCTTTAAACCGCTTGAAGCAGGGCAGTTCGCAGCATGCAGCACAGCCCAAAGAGGCGGCCGGTTTTCCGCGCCGCCCGCATAAGCAGCCGTCATCGTCGACGGCAACTTTCGATGCCTCTCGAGGGAGCTTGATATGACTGTCGCGAATTCTGCTGTCCCGTCTTCTCCACAAACACGCCGCGCGCGGCTCGAAGCGGCCACGCATCCAGTGCTGGCCGGGCCGAGTACCTCGGCGGTGGCGATCGGCGCCGCCAGCGCGGATGAAGTCGCCTGCGTGACGCTCGCCAATGCGCATCTGCGGCTCGATGTGGCGCCGCGTCTCGGCGGCGGCATCACCCGCTTCGACTGGCGCAGCGAAGGCGCGTTGGTGCCGGTGTTCCGGTCTTGCCGTCATGTCTCAACCGACACCGATGCGAACGAACTCGCGTGCTACCCGCTGCTGCCGTATTCGAACCGGATCGGCGGCGGGCGGTTCAGTGTCGGCGGCCGGGTAGTCGATGTGCCGCGCAATCGCGCCGGCGAAGCGTTGCCGATTCACGGCGACGGCTGGCTCGCGCAGTGGCAGGTGACGAACGCCGATCACGAAAGCGTATGCCTCACGCTCGATCGTAGCGACGGCAAACCGTATGCGTATCGCGCGACGCAGATCTATACGATCGACGGCCCGACGCTCGTCATCACGCTCGACATCGAGAACACCGGGCGCGAGACGTTGCCGTTCGGTCTTGGCGTGCATCCGTTTCTGGTGCGCGATGCCGACACGCAACTATCGGCCGCCGCGGCCGGCTTATGGCTGGCGGACGAAGACTGGCTGCCGGCGCGGCACGTGCCGGTGCCGCCCGCATGGCAGTTCGGCGTGGCTTATCCGCTGTCGGGCTCGATCGTCAATCACGCGTTTACCGGTTGGAGCGGGCGTGCAACGGTGGTGTGGCCGAAGCGGCGGCTGTCGCTGACGGTATCGTCGAACACCGACTACTACGTGCTTTACACGCCGCCTGCCAAGGACTATTTCTGCTTCGAGCCGGTCGATCACCCGATCAATGCGGTGAATCTGCCCGGCGGCGCGGCCGAGCACGGCATGACGATGCTTGCGCGCGGCGAGCGGCTGACGCGGTCGTTCCGTTTTACCGTCGAGCACACTGGTTTGCGGGCGGCGGCGGGCGGGCGCGGTGCGCGGCGGCAATAGGAGAGCACGCGAAAGACGTGGGTAAAATACGCGCCTTATCTGTTATCGGCCCGCCACGGGATTCACCATGTCCTCGTTCATTCAGACGCTTAACCTCGCATGGCAGAACACGAATTCGCTGCTGTGCGTCGGGCTCGATCCCGAGCCGGCGAAGTTTCCTGGCGCACTCGCGAACCGCTCGGATGGGATCTTCGATTTCTGCCGCAAGATCGTCGATGCGACTGCGCCGTATGCGTCAGCGTTCAAGCCGCAGATCGCCTACTTCGCCGCGCATCGAGCGGAAGATCAGCTCGAGCAGCTGATTGCGCATATTCATCTGAAGCACCCGGAACTGCCGGTGATTCTCGATGCTAAGCGCGGGGACATCGGCAGCACCGCCGAGCAGTACGCACGCGAAGCGTTCGATCGTTACCGCGCCGATGCGGTGACGGTGAATCCCTACATGGGCTTCGATTCGATCGAGCCGTATCTCGAGCATCCAGGCAAAGGCGTGATCGTGCTGTGCCGCACGTCGAACCCCGGCGGCTCCGAGCTACAGTTTCTCGACGTTGGCGGGCGGCCGCTGTATCAGACCGTCGCGCGGCGCGCTGCGGAAAAATGGAATACGAACGGGCAATTGGGGCTCGTCGTCGGCGCGACGTTTCCGAAGGAAATCGAAGTGGTGCGCGGGATCGTCGGCGATATGCCGCTGCTGATTCCGGGTATCGGCGCGCAGGGCGGCGACGTCGAGGCGACGGTGCGCGCCGGGCGCACCGCGGCAGGCACAGGGATGCTGATCAATTCATCGCGCGCGATCATTTACGCGAGCCGCGGCGACGACTATGCCGAAGCCGCGGCGAAAGCCGCGCAGCAGACGCGGGATGGGATCAATGCGTATCGGTGAAGCGGCTACGCAGTGCCCCTCGACTTGCCGATGCGGTCTATGTATTGCATGCCTTTCAGAAGAAGACTCAAGCCACAGCAAAATACGATATCGACGTCGCGAAGGCACGATACAACGAACTGATGAGGGGTATGAAATGACCCAATCCGAAACTTACGTAAGCGTATGGGATGCGCTCGCCGACACCCCCGCACAGGCGGCGAATCTGCGAACCCGTGCGGAATTGATGCGGCAGATCGCTGCAATCGTGCAAGCGAGCGAATGGACACAAGCCGACGCGGCAAGCCATTGCGGCGTCACTCAGCCACGCATGAATGACTTGCTGCGCGGGCGTGCGTCGCGTTTTTCGCTCGACGCGCTGGTGAACATCGCGACGGCGCTAGGCCGGCGTGTGCATATTGCGCTCGAGGCGGCGTAGCCGTTTCGTAGCCTTTCGTAGGCGTTTCGTAGCCGTTACGCATTCCTTGCAGCCAGCCGCGCAATCAACTCCCGATGCGCCGGATATTGCGCCTGCAACTGCTCGGCGCTGCCCACTTCGAACTCGCTGAACTCGAACCCCGGCGCGACCGTGCAGCCGACCACCGCAAAACTCGCCGGGTCTTCGCACTGCGCGGCGAACCAGTCGCCCGCGAGTACGACCGCCTGAAACACCGTGTCCGGATGCGTGAGTGCGTTGCCCACACGGTGTGTCGTCAGCTTGCCGTGCTCATCGAGCACGTACACGTTCAGCGGCTCGCCTGCATAGAAGTGCCAGACTTCGTCGGACTTCAGCCGATGCCACGCGGAGTGAGCCCCGTCGCTTAGCATGTAGTAGATCGCCGTCGATGCGCAGAGCATGTGGTCCGCTCCGTCTCTGCGCACCGTTTGCGTCGACCGATACGTCTCGCGGTAGTAGCCGCCTTCCGGATGCGGCAGCAGGCCGAAGCGGCGGATCAGTTCGTTTTTGGAGAAGGCGGTAGTCGGCATGAGTGAAGGGCGCGGGCGGCGCGAGTCAAAGTAGGCGATACCAGCAGAACGCTTTACCGCTCCCGTTCTTCCAGCAATTTGAGGAGCCCGCGCAGCGCATGCTCGGCGGCTTGCACGCGGATCCTCTCGCGGTCGCCCTTGAACACGACTGTCTCGACCACCGTATGCAACCGGTTGCTCCAGCCGAACGACACCATGCCGACCGGCTTCGTCTCGGTGCCGCCGCCGGGACCGGCAATGCCGGTAATCGCGAGCGACACCTGCGCGCGGCTGTTGCGCAGTGCGCCTTCGGCCATCGCGCGCGCAACCGGTTCGCTGACCGCGCCGTGTTTGTCGATCATGTCGGACGGCACGCCGATCATCTCGCTCTTCGCGTGATTCGAATAGGTGACGAAGCCGCGCTCGAACCAGCCGCTGCTGCCGGAGATGTCGGTGATCGCGGTCGCGACCATGCCGCCCGTGCAGGATTCGGCGGTTGCGAGCATCAGGCGCTCGTCGCGCAAACGGTTGCCTGCGCGGATGGCGAGTTGATGAACGACGGTATCGGTAGGCATGCGTATATTCCGCGGTTATGCGCTGAGCGGCGCCGGTCAGACCGACATGCGCCACAGCGCGATCACGAGCAACGTGAAAAACGCGGCGACGAGATCATCGAACATGATGCCGAAACCGCCTTTCAGTCTGCGGTCGAAGTAACGGATGGGCGGCGGTTTCACCATGTCGAAGAAGCGGAACACGACGAACGCCCACAACTGCCCGGTGAAGGTGACCGGCGTCACCATCAGCAGCACCAGCCAGAACGCGACGATCTCGTCCCACACGACCGGCGACGGGTCTTCAATGCCGAGCCGCTTCGCGGTGAACCCGCAGACCGCGATTCCGCCGAAGAAACCCCCGACGATCAGAATGGCCCACTCGACGACGGTCAGCCGGTTGCTGAATACCGCAAACGACGCCCACGCGAACAGCGTGCCGACCGTACCCGGCGCAACCGGTGACAGCCCGCTGCCGAAGCCGAGCGAAAGCAGATGCAGCGGATTCGACAACATGAAGCGGGCCGTTGCGCGGCGCGGACGAGGCGCCCGCGGCTCACGGCTGCCGAGGTCGTTTGCGCGTTCATCGGCGCGTTCATCAACGCGATGCGCTGCGAGACGAGCCGGATCGGGATCCGCCTGGCGATCCTTGTCTGGGCCCGCGGAATCGTCGGTCGGGCCGAGCGAGGGTTCAGTCTGCATGGAAATGATCGAAGCCTTGCAACGTCAATGTAAGCGGAGTGCCGGCTGCGTCGTGCCACGTGATTGCGGGCGCGGCAGCGGCCGAATCTTGAGCGCTTATTGTACCGACGCGAGTCACGGGCACGCCTGCAATTTCACTCAATTTTTCGATTGAAGCGCGCGCCGTAACAGGGGCGGTAAAGCACAGTTCGTAGTCGTCGCCGCCCGCGATCGTGCAGCGGCGCTGCACGTCCGGCGACAGCCGGCGCAGCGCCGCTGAACGCGGCAGCGCATCCACATCCACACTGGCGTTCATCCGCGAGCGTTCGAGGATATGCATCAGATCGCCGGCGAGTCCGTCCGACAAATCGAGCGCCGCGTGCGCGACACCGCGTAGCGCGAGCCCGAGCGCAATGCGCGGCTCGGGGCGCTCGAGCGCGTGGCGAAACGATGCTGCGTCACCGCCGGTGGCGGCGGTCCATTCGCCGCGTGCAATGCCGAGGCCGGCCCGCGCGTCGCCGAGCGTGCCGGATATCCAGATGTCGTCGCCCAGTTGTGCGGCATCGCGACGCAGTGCCTCGTGCGGCGGCACCGAGCCGAACACGGTGATGCACAGATTCAGCGGGCCGCCTGTCGTGTCGCCACCGATCAATTCGCAGTCGAACCGTTCGGCCAGTTCGAAGAGACCATCGCTGAATGCCGCAAGCCAGGCTTCGTCCGCACGCGGCAACGAAAACGCGAGCGTGAAAGCTTGCGGTTGTGCGCCCATTGCGGCGAGATCCGACAGGTTCACGGCGAGCGCCTTATGGCCGAGCGCGCGCGGATCGATATCGGCGAAGAAGTGCCGGCCTTCCACCAGCATGTCGGTCGAAATCGCCAGCGTCTCGCCGGCACGCGGCGCAAGCAACGCGCAATCGTCGCCGATACCGAGCGTTGCCGCGCCAGCAGCGCGGCGCCCACGCGCGGCGCGGCGCGCAAAAAAACGGTCGATAAGCGAAAACTCGGAGAGCATACGATGACTCGAGGTGCGGTTGACGCGCGGTTGGTGCGAGATCGGCGCGCGTAGTTGGGCGATTAAAGCCGCGCATTGCAGGACGATGACAGCGCGCGGGCGAATGTTGCAATGCAGCGAGATCGAAGGCCTCTTTTAGCACTGTTTCAGTCGCTGTATATGTACTCGGAATGAAAGACGTGAAATGTGGGATTGGCGCTACAATGCCGTCGAACATCTATTCTAAACCGCCATTTCAGGCTCGCTTATGTCGAATTCCGCCAATAGCAAACTCCGTGAAGCCGCGCTTGATTATCACGAATTTCCGACCCCAGGGAAGATCGCGGTCTCGCCCACCAAGCAGATGATCAATCAGCGCGATCTCGCGCTGGCGTACTCGCCGGGCGTCGCGTTCGCGTGTGAAGAAATCGTCGAAAACCCGCTGAATGCCGCGCGTTTCACCGCGCGCAGCAATCTCGTCGGCGTGGTGACGAACGGCACCGCGGTGCTCGGCCTCGGCAACATCGGGCCGCTCGCGTCGAAGCCGGTGATGGAAGGCAAGGCCGCGCTCTTCAAGAAGTTCGCCGGTATCGACGTGTTCGACATCGAACTGAACGAGTCGGACCCGCACAAGCTCGTCGAAGTGATCGCCGCGCTCGAACCGACCTTCGGCGGTATCAACCTCGAAGACATCAAGGCGCCCGATTGCTTTATCGTCGAGCGCGAATGCCGCAAGCGGATGAAGATCCCCGTCTTCCACGACGATCAGCACGGCACGGCCATCGTCGTGGCCGCCGCGATCACGAACGGCTTGAAGGTGGTCGGCAAGAGCATCAAGGAAGTGAAGCTCGTCTCGTCCGGTGCGGGCGCGGCGGCGCTCGCCTGTCTCGATCTGCTCGTCGATCTCGGCCTGCCGCTCGAAAATATCCTGGTTACGGATCTGGCCGGTGTGGTCTACAAGGGCCGCGTCGAGTTGATGGATCCGGACAAGGAGCGCTTCGCGCGCGAAACCAGCGCGCGCACGCTCGCCGAAGCGATCGGCGGCGCGGACGTGTTCCTGGGTCTGTCGGCGGCCGGCGTGCTGAAGCCGGAAATGGTCAAGCAGATGGCCAACAAGCCGCTGATTCTCGCGCTTGCGAACCCGACGCCGGAGATCATGCCGGAAGCCGCGCTCGAAGTGCGCCCGGACGCCGTGATCGCAACCGGCCGCACCGACTATCCGAATCAGGTCAACAACGTCCTGTGCTTCCCGTTTATCTTCCGCGGCGCATTGGATGTGGGCGCAACGACTGTCACGCGTGAGATGGAAATCGCGGCGGTCGACGCGATCGCCGAACTCGCACGTCAGGAGCAGAGCGACATCGTCGCGACCGCGTATGGCATTCAGGATTTGTCGTTCGGGCCGGAATACCTGATTCCGAAGCCGTTCGATCCGCGCCTCATCGTCAAGGTCGCGCCCGCGGTTGCCAAGGCGGCGATGGCGTCGGGCGTCGCGACCCGTCCGATCGAGGACATGGACGCGTACGAGCAGCACCTGGCGCAGTTCGTCTACCACAGCGGCACGACGATGAAGCCGATCTTCCAGCTTGCGCGCGGCGTCGAGGCGGAAAAGAAGCGCATCGTCTTCGCCGAGGGCGAGGAGGAGCGGGTGCTGCGCGCGGTGCAGATCGTCGTCGACGAAAAGCTCGCGAAGCCGATCCTGATCGGCCGCCCGGCTGTTATCGAGCAGCGCATTACGCGCTACGGGCTGCGTCTGGTTGCAGGCCAGGACTACACGATCGTCGACACCGATCACGACCCGCGCTATCGCGACTTCTGGCAGACGTATCACACGATGATGGCGCGCAAAGGCATCAGCCAGCAGATGGCGAAGCTCGAAATGCGCCGCCGCACGACGCTGATCGGCTCGATGCTGGTGAAAAAGGGCGAAGCCGACGGCATGATTTGCGGCACGATCAGTACGACGCACCGTCATCTGCACTTCGTCGACCAGGTGATCGGCAAGAAGGAAGGCTGCAGCGTCTACGCGGCGATGAACGCGCTGGTGCTGCCGGGCCGGCAGATTTTCATCGTCGATACGCACGTGAACGTCGATCCGACACCGGAGCAGCTGTGCGAGATCACGATCATGGCAGCCGAGGAAGTACGCCGCTTCGGCATTGAGCCGAAGGTCGCGCTGGTGTCGCATTCGAACTTCGGCACGAGCAACGCACCGTCGGCGCAGAAGATGCGCGATCTGCTGGTGCTGCTGAAAGAGCGCGCACCTGATCTGCAGGTGGACGGCGAAATGCACGGTGACGTCGCGCTCGACGCGAATCTGCGCCGCGAAATCCTGCCTGAATCGACGCTGGAAGGAGATGCAAACCTGCTCGTGCTGCCGAACATCGACGCGGCTAACATTTCGTACAACCTGCTGAAGACGGCCGCGGGCAACAACATCGCAATCGGCCCGATGCTGCTGGGTGCGGCGCAGCCGGTTCACGTGCTGACCGCTTCCGCGACGGTGCGCCGGATCGTCAATATGACCGCGCTGATCGTCGCCGACGTCGCGGCCGCGCGCTAAACGGTTTTCTTACCAGCAAGTCCAGCAAGCTCTTCACCCGAGAAAAAGACGGCGTGCCCGCAACGGGCACGCCTGAGGGTGCGCAGGGGATTTAGCCACCCAAAAAGGCCGGATGCTGGCATTCCGTTTTGCAGAACGCCCGGGGCAAGGAGGCATGAGGTGATTGCCCCGCATCTCGCCTTGAAGATAATTTTATCTCGAACGAGCTAACTAATCTGTCAAGAGTTGTCAAAACGCTGTGTGGCCGGCGGTTGTGCCGGCAGCCAGGCTTCAGTGGAACCTTGCACCTGTGGAACGAACGTTGATTCCAGGGGCCATTAGCGATACCCTTACGACTTTCATGGTCGTCAAACTCGTGACCTAACAGCGGGAACCCTGATTCATGGCACGCAGGTGGCTTCGTAACGGCGTGCTGATCGCCGTCCTGTCGTTCGGCGGTCTGTGCAGCGGTCTTGTTCCTGGCGCGTTTGGCCGGGACTACACGGCACCGAACAGCGCGGGGCCGGGCTCCATATCAGTAGCGCAGTTGCCGCGAGAAGCAGTCAACACATTGAACTTGATTGCGGCGGGCGGGCCTTACCCGTATGAAAAGGATGGCGTCGTATTCGGTAACCGCGAGCGGTTGCTGCCGCAGCGCCAGCGAGGCTATTACCACGAATACACGGTTCCTACGCCGCGTGCCCGCAATCGCGGAGCGCGCCGCATTGTCTGCGGTGGTCCGCCAAGGCGAACGGACAGCTGTTATTACTCCGACGACCACTACTCCAGTTTTAATCGCATTATTGAATGACATCGGGACATACGGCATGAGCGACAACATCTACGCGCACGACCGCAAAGTCGCGACGGATCTTTTCGCGGCCGGCGACGGCAATCTGTTCCAGCGCGTCATGCAGATGCGTGATACGGAACAAGGCCGCGCCATCGAGAACGAAGCCAGCATGGTGCTTTCATCGAACGAGGGATCCATGAGTCTTTTCAAGACCGTACGACCCAATATCGTACAGTCGATTCGCGCTTTTCGCGTACAGGATCTAGCCGACGAAGCCGCTCAGCTTGGCCAGCATTTTCTCTATGCGTATTGCGCGAACGCGCAAAGCAAACAGGAAGTGATGGAAACGATTGCGACATCGTTTCTGTTTCCAAAGCACTTCGGCAAGAACTACGATGCGCTGTACGACTCGCTGACCGACCTCGTGCACAAAGCGGGCACGCAGCCCGGGTTCGTGATCGTGCTTGAAGCGCTGCCGGTTGCACAGAAGTTCGACAAGGAAGCGCGCGAGACGCTGCTCGATGTGTTCCGCGAAGCCGCTGAGTTCTGGGCGGAGCGTAAGGTCGCTTTCCGGGTGTTTTACTCGTTTGCCTGAATGGCTTGCCTGAGGTGCTTGCCTGAGGGGTTTCCCTGGGCGTGAATGCGCCGGTCAGGTTTTTGCGGCGAATCGAGTGCGATGAATTGAGACGAGGCCCGCCAATCGGCGGGCCTCGTCTTTTCGCGTGCAGGCAATGAATGCGGGCTGCCGGCGGTTCCGTGGCGCCGACGCGCGGCGCGGCGAAACGCCTACCAACCGCCCCAGCGCGCGGCCAGCGCAGACAGCACTGCAATGCCCGCCGTTTCCGTGCGCAACACGCGTGGTCCCAGCCCGACCGCCGTGAAACCGTGGCTCGTCGCAGCCGCTTCTTCCGCGGCCGAAAAGCCGCCCTCGGGGCCGATCAGAACCAGCGCGCGCAGCTTCGGCGGCTCGCTTGCCAGCGCGGCAAACGGCACGCTCGCGCGCGGCGACAACAACAGCCGCAGTTCGCCGTTCTCCGGCTGTTTCGGCATCGACCCGAGCCACGTCGCGATTTCGCGTGTCGGCAGGACTTCGGGAAGACGATTGCGCCCGCATTGCTCACACGAAGCCTGCACGATGCGTTGCCAGTGCACTTGCCGTCGTTGCGCGCGCTCGCCGGACAGCCGCACCACGCTGCGCGTTGTTGTGAGCGGTGCGAATGCGGACGCGCCCAGTTCAACCGCCTTCTCGATCAGCCAGTCCATCTTGTCGCTGCCGGCGATGCCTTGCGCAAGCGTCAGGTGATACGGCGGCTCCGCCTCGATTTCGCGAAAATCGCCGATCCGCACGGTCGAGCCGCGCCGTTCCATTTCGACCACTTCCGCACCGTATTCGCCGCCCGTGCCGTTGAATAGCGTGATCGTGTCGCCCGGTTGCAGGCGCAGAACCTGGATATGTCGATTGACGTCGTCGGGCAGGGGAGTGAGGTCGCCGGGCGTAAGCGTGATCCCGACGAAAAAGCGAGGCATAAGCGAAGTTCTCATTGATTCACGACAGATGGCGAGCGAGCGCCCAGCGGTAGCCGTCCGGATCCTCGATCTGGGCAAAGCGGTCACCCCAGAACTGGTCCTGCGGCTCGCTCAGCGATTTTGCGCCGGCTGCTACGGCTCGCGCATGGACTGCGTCGACGTCGTCGACATAGAGGTAGAAGGATTGCGAGGCGATTGCGCCGGCGCTTTTCGGGGTCCTGGCCGTCGAGCCGAACGCGCCTTCCGGCGCGAACATCACAATCAGCTGATCCTGGTAAGTCATTTCGACGTGCATCAGCATGCCGTCGTCGTGCATGCTGTCACGCACGCGGAAACCGAACGCGGATTCGTAAAACGCGATCGTGGTGCGCGCATCGCGGACCGTGAGATAAGGGGTTAACCACGGCACTCCGGCTGGGCGTGCGGAAGTCATCGAACTCTCCTGAACCAGTGGGTCGTATGGCGATCGCCGCCCGCGGCCGGAAAGTCTGCTGACGGGCCAGATCCCCGTGACACGTAAAACGGCGGATTTTGCATCACTGTGATGGCGAAGGCTTTAAGAATCGGCCTAGTTTATCGCGCACCGCGCGCGGCGCGGAGAATAGCGCGGCGTGCATGGCGGCGTCGTACCAGCGCAGCGTATGCAGTTCGCGTTGCGCGATCCGCTGGGTGAGTTCGCTTTCACTCATCGCAGCTGCATCGAGCGTGTCGCTCGCGATCACCATCAGCCACAGCGAGCCGTAGAGCGGGACATACGCCCCCAGCGGGCGCACGACCGCGAACACCTGTTGCAAATCGTCGAGCAGCGCGGCGACGCGGTCCGCGTGAAAGTACGGCGAGCCGAGATGCAGCGATATCGCCGCACCGGGCGCCAGCGCGCGCTTGAGCCGCGTAAGAAAAACCGGCGCATAGAGGCCCGCCGCGGGCGAGTCGGGCGGCGTCAGGTCGAAGACGACCAGATCGAACTGCTCATGCGTCCGTTCGACAAATTGCGCCGCGTCGCCGATCACAAGCTCAACGCGCGGGTCGTCGAACGCGCCGCCGTGCACTTCAGGCAGATGTTCACGCGTGAGCCGCACGACTTCCGCGTCGAGCTCGGCGACGACGATCCTTTCGATACCCCGATGCGCAAGCAACTGCTTTGCGGCGCCGCCGTCGCCGCCGCCTAGCACGAGCGCTACGCGCGGCGCCGGATGCGCGAGCGCGGCGGGATGCGTCATGCATTCGTGATAGATGAATTCGTCGCCGGTGGACGTCATCGGGCGGCCGTCGAGCGTGAAAAGCCGGCCGAGTTGCGGCGTATCCCAGACTTCGATGCGCTGATACGGCGAATCGACGTGCGCGATGCGGCGCGCATTCGGAAAACCGTAGACGACGTCGGACGAGGGCTGGAACAGAAGCGGAGCACTCACGTGAGGCAGTGCGCGGGCAGGCGCGGCGAAGTTGGCGATGACCGGATTATAAAGGCCCGCCCTGCGCGGAAAGCCGCGTCCAGCGGAGGGAGACGGCTGATCATCTGTTAGAATATTCCGCTTTCTAGCCTCGTCCGATCGCTCTGGCCGTTTCGCCTCTTCCGGCGCCGCATCGTGCGCCGAGGCACACTGGCCGCCAGGCTTCCGGACCACCCGCCCCGCGCCTTGCCCTTTGGTTGCCCTTTTGGACTCGTTCTCCGGACTCGACATGACGACCTCCTCTCCCGCCCCCACTTCCCTGATGGCCAACGCGATCCGCGCGCTGGCGATGGACGCCGTTCAGCAAGCCAACTCCGGTCACCCCGGCATGCCAATGGGCATGGCGGAGATCGGTGTCGCGCTATGGTCGCGTCATCTGCGCCATAACCCGAAGAATCCGCATTGGACGGATCGCGACCGCTTCGTGCTGTCGAACGGTCACGGCTCAATGCTGCAGTATGCGTTGCTGCATCTGAGCGGTTACGATTTGCCGATCGAGGAGCTGAAGAACTTCCGCCAGCTTCATTCGAAGACGCCGGGTCACCCCGAATACGGCATGACCGTGGGCATCGAAACGACCACCGGCCCGCTCGGCCAGGGTCTCGCCAACGCGGTTGGCATGGCGCTCGCTGAAGCGCTGCTCGCGCAAGAGTTCAACAAGCCGGACGCGAAGATCGTCGATCACCACACGTACGTATTCGTCGGCGACGGCTGCCTGATGGAAGGTATTTCGCACGAAGTCTGCTCGTTTGCCGGCACGCTGAAGCTGAACAAGCTGATCGCGTTCTACGACGACAACGGTATTTCGATCGATGGCGAAGTCGTCAACTGGTTCCACGACGACACGCCGAAGCGCTTCGAAGCGTACGGCTGGAATGTGATTCCGGGCGTGAAGGGCGACGACGTCGAAGCGGTCGATGCGGCGATCAGGCAGGCGAAGCAATCGTCGAAGCCGACGCTGATCTGCTGCAAGACGGTGATCGGCGAAGGCTCGCCGCACAAGGCCGGCAGTCACGACGCGCATGGCTCGCCGCTCGGCGCCGACGAAATCAAGGCGACACGTGCCGCAATCGGCTGGCACTGGGAGCCGTTCGTGATTCCGCCGGAAGTCTATGCAGCGTGGGACGCGAAGGAATCCGGCGCGCGTTTCGAAGGCGAATGGAACAAGGCATTCGAGCAGTACAAGGCGAAGTATCCGACGGAAGCCGCCGAGTTCGAGCGCCGCAGCGCGAACAGGCTGCCCGCCGACTGGGCGCAGAAGGCGCAGGCAATCATCGCCGGCGCGAACGAGCGCAAGGAAACGATCGCGACGCGCAAGGCGTCGCAGCAGACGCTCGACGGTCTCGCCGCGGCGCTGCCCGAACTGCTCGGCGGTTCGGCAGACCTGACCGGCTCGAACCTCACGAACTGGAAAGCGTCGAAGCCGGTGCGCGCGCGCAAGGAAGGCGCGAGCGGCATCCAGTGGGGCAATCACATCAACTACGGCGTGCGCGAATTCGGCATGAGCGGCGCGATCAACGGGATGGCGGTGCACGGCGGCTACAAGCCGTTCGGCGGCACGTTCCTGACGTTCTCCGACTACAGCCGCAACGCGCTGCGCGTCGCCGCGCTGATGAAGGCGCCGTCCATTTTCGTGTTCACGCACGATTCGATCGGCCTCGGCGAAGACGGCCCGACGCACCAGTCGGTCGAACACGTTGCGAGCCTGCGTCTGATTCCGCATATGCAGGTGTGGCGTCCGGCGGATACCGTCGAAACGGCGGTCGCATGGACCCAGGCGATCGAACACAAAGGCCCGTCGATCCTGATCTTCACGCGCCAGAACCTCGCGTTTTCGGAGCGCACCGATGCGCAGATCGCAGACATCGCGAAGGGCGGCTATGTGCTGCGCGACTGGAATGACGAGATTCCCGCGCGCAAGGTGATCCTGATCGCGACCGGCTCGGAAGTCGAACTGGCGATGAAGGCGGTCGAGCCGCTCGCACGCGAAGGCATCGGGGCGCGTGTCGTGTCGATGCCGTCCACGAACGTGTTCGACCAGCAGGACGCCGCGTATCGCGAACGCGTGTTGCCGGCCGGCGTGCGGCGCGTCGCGATCGAAGCGGGTGTGACAGACTTCTGGCGTAAGTATGTGGGCCTCGAAGGCGGTGTGGTCGGCATCGACACGTTCGGCGAATCGGCCCCGGCAGGCGTGCTCTTCAAGTATTTCGGCTTTACCGTCGAGCGGGTGGTGGAGACGGCGAAGGCCGCTCTCGGCTGACAGGCATCGGGCCGCGCGGGGGTGATGCGCGTTTCATGAATTCTCGCCTCGCGGCGGCCCGGTCCGAAGTCGAAACGTGACGTATTTTTTTCAGCCCTCAGGAGATAGAAATGACGATTCGCGTCGCAATCAACGGCTATGGCCGGATCGGCCGCAATACACTGCGCGCCTTTTATGAGAACGGTAAGAAACACGACATCCAGATCGTGGCGATCAATGACCTCGGCGATGCCAATACCAACGCGCATCTGACGCAGTACGACACCGCGCACGGCAAGTTTCCGGGCGAAGTGTCCGTGGATGGCGAAAACCTCGTCGTCAATGGCGACAAGATTCGCGTGCTGGCGAATCGCAACCCGGCCGAATTGCCGTGGGGCGAACTCGGTGTCGACGTCGTGATGGAGTGCACAGGCTTTTTCACGACGAAGGAAAAGGCCAGCGCGCACCTGAAGGGCGGCGCGAAGAAGGTGATCATTTCGGCGCCGGGCGGCAAGGACGTCGATGCGACGATCGTCTACGGCGTGAACCATCACACGCTGAAGGCCGAGCATACGGTGATCTCGAACGCGTCGTGCACGACGAACTGCCTCGCGCCGCTCGTCAAGCCGCTGAACGACAAGATCGGCCTCGAAAACGGCCTGATGACGACGATCCATGCGTACACGAACGACCAGGTTCTGACCGATGTTTATCACGAAGACCTGCGCCGCGCGCGTTCGGCGACGCACAGCCAGATTCCGACAAAGACCGGCGCCGCGTCGGCGGTCGGCCTTGTGTTGCCGGAACTGAACGGCAAGCTGGACGGCTACGCGATTCGCGTCCCGACGATCAACGTGTCGATCGTCGACCTGTCGTTCATCGCGAAGCGCGATACGACCGTCGATGAAGTGAACGCGATCATGAAGGAAGCTTCGGAAGGTTCGCTGAAAGGTATCCTGGGTTACAACAAGGCGCCGCTGGTGTCGATCGACTTCAACCACAACCCGGCTTCGTCGACGTTCGATGCAACGCTGACCAAGGTGTCGGGCCGTCTCGTGAAGGTGTCGAGCTGGTACGACAACGAGTGGGGCTTCTCGAACCGCATGCTCGATACCGCTGTGGCGTTTGCCAACGCGAAATAAGCGGGCCCAATAAGCGTTCGGTTTTAGTTGCGGAGAAGCGCAACAAAAAAGACCCGGTCGATGTCCATCGACCGGGTCTTTTTGCAACCTGCCGGTTTCCCGGCGCCCGCATCAACGCTTGCGATGCGGACAGTTTTCCTTCGTGCAGGCGCCGTAAAGCGCGAGCGCGTGTTCCTGCAGTTTGAAACCGCGCTCCTTTGCGATGGCTTGCTGGCGGTTCTCGATTTCCGGGTCGAAGAATTCCTCGACGATACCGCAGTCGATGCACACGAGGTGGTCGTGATGGGTCCCTTCGTTCAGCTCAAAAACGGCTTTGCCCGATTCGAAATTGCTGCGCGACAACAAGCCAGCCTGCTCGAACTGCGTGAGCACGCGATACACGGTGGCGAGCCCGATATCCAGTTCTTCGTGGAGCAGGCCGCGATAGACATCTTCGGCGGTCAGGTGACGCACCGGGCTGTGCTGGAAAATTTCAAGAATCTTGAGGCGCGGAAGGGTCGCCTTGAGCCCGATATTCTTGAGATCGGTCGGATTGGTCATGGCAAGGGATCCCTAGAGTACAATGCAGGGTTCTAATAGTAATGTGATTTGCCGTTCAGGTCATCTTTGACGGAAACTCGCGCGGCTCCGGGAGCCCGCACGGTGAAGGAAATGATTCCAAAATCTCTATTGTTCTACCGGGGGAGCCGCATGCGGGGTACCTTATTCGCCGCGGCGGTTACGCTTCTTGCCGGGTGTTCCACTTACGACAGCCTCACGCAACGCGTCGCGCAAAGTATCACGCCGTACCGCATCACCGTCGTGCAGGGCAATTTCGTCTCGAAGGAAGCCGCGGCTCAAATGCAGGTGGGCATGTCGCGGACCCAGGTGCGCCAGCTGCTCGGCACGCCGCTTTTGAGCGACATGTTCCACGCGGACCGCTGGGATTACCTGTTCTACTTTAAGCGCGGCTCGACGGCGATCGTGCAGCAGCGCGATTTCATCGTCGTTTTCGCGAATGATCGCGTGGCGAGCTGGTCGGGCGGCGAAGATCTGCCGTCGAACCTCGAG
>DASXXR010000504.1:0-14184 GCA_036502945.1 Paraburkholderia sp.
CGGCTATCGTCACGCGGTAGTCGCGCTGCAGCTGGTCGGTCAGACCCGGCCGGCGAAGGATCTCCGCATAGAGTCCTTCGGTCGGCAGAAACAGCAGCGCGAAATCGGTTGTATGCGGCGGTGACACATACTTTTCCGCGATCGCCCGCGCCTCGCCGCGAATGCGCGCTTCGAGCGCACGCGACGCCTCTTCGACGGCCGCCGCATCCGCACGCTCCTGGGCTTCGATCAGGCGTTCATAGTCTTCGCGCGGAAACTTGGCGTCGATAGGCAGCCACACCGGCAAAGCCGCGCCATCCGCCGCCGACGACCGCCCCGGCAGCTTGATGGCGAACTCGACGCGCTCGCCGCTCCCTGGAATCGTCGCGACATTCTTCGCGTATTGATCGGTGGTCAGCAACTGCTCGAGCAGCGTCTCGAGCTGCACTTCGCCCCACGTGCCGCGCGTCTTCACATTGGTCAGCACCTTCTTCAGATCGCCGACGCCCGCGGCCAGCGTCTGCATTTCGCCCAGCCCGCGATGCACCTGCTCGAGCCGGTCCGACACCAGCTTGAACGATTCACCCAGGCGCTGTTCGAGCGTCGCGTGCAGCTTTTCGTCGACGGTACGGCGCATCTCTTCGAGCTTGGCGGCGTTGTTCTCTTCGATGCCCTTCAGACGCTGCTCGATCGTCGCGCGCACTTCGGCGAAGCGCCGGTCGTTCGCTTCGGTCACTTGCGCGAGCTGCTGCGTCAGCGTGTCGCCGAAGCGCTTGAGCGTCACGCCCTGCTCGTCGCGCGCCTGTTGCGCCTGCAACTGCAGGCTCTGGCGCACCGCATCGAGCTGCTGCGCGTTCGTTTCGGTCAGCTTCACCAGTTGCTGCGCAAAGCCGTCGATCTTGCCGCTTTGCAGCGTCGTCATGCTGGTGAACTGCGACGCGAGCGTCTGCTGGAACTGCGAAAAACCGCCGCTCAATTCGGTGCGCGACACGCGCGCGGTCTCGGTGATGTCGTTGCGCAGTTCGCGTTCGACGCGTGCGTATTCGCGCGTTTGCGTATCCGCGGCCGCGGCGATGCGCTCGCCCAGTTCGACGAAGTGCGCGCCCTGCTGCGACCGGTTGCCGCCGCGCATCAGCATGATCAGCGCGACAAGCGCGAGCGCCAACCCGAGCGCCAGAACGACGACCGCAACCAGCAGAGCTGTCGTCATGAACGCGCCTTCCCGAGCACGTCTGGATTGATCGGATTCGGCGGACGCCCGGCGCGCGGCCCTTCGCCCAACCCGGCGATCAGGTTGTCGGCGGCGAGATCGGCCATCGCGCGTCGCGTCGCTTCGGTCGCGCTCGCGATGTGCGGCGTCAGCACGATGTTCGGCACAGTGAGCAGCGCCGGGTTCACGCTCGGCTCGCCTTCGTAGACATCGAGGCCCGCCGCCGCGATGCGCTTCGTGCGCAAGGCCTCGGCTAACGCAGCGTCGTCGACGATGCCGCCGCGCGCAATGTTCGTCAGCGTGGCGGTCGGCTTCATCAGCGCGAGTTCGGCGGCGCCGATCGTATGGTGGTTTTCAGCGGTGTACGGCAGCACAAGCACGATATGATCGGCGCGCTTCAACAGGTCTTCCTTCGACACATACTGCGCGTTCAGCTCCGCTTCGATCTGCGGCGCGACCCGCGACCGGTTGTGATAGATCACCTGCATGTTGAAGCCGCGCGCGCGGCGCGCGAGCGCCTGGCCGATGCGGCCCATGCCGATCACGCCGAGCGTCGAGCCATACAGGTCGGAGCCGAGAAAACCGTTGTACGCCCATTTCTGCCAGTGCCCCGCGCGCAGCCAGTGCTCCCCTTCGGCGATGCGCCGCGCGGCGGCCATCATCAGCGCCCAGCCGAAGTCGGCCGTCGATTCGTTGAGCACGTCCGGCGTGTTGGTGCCGAGCACGTTTGCCGCGTTGAACGCGGCCATGTCGAAGTTGTTGTAGCCGACCGCCATGTTCGACACGACCTTCAGCCGCGGCGCCGCCGCGAATGCCGCGGCGCCGATCGGGTCGCCCGCGGTCAGCGCGCCGTCCTTGTCGGCGAGACGCTGTAACAGTTCGTCGGCGCCCAACACGTCGCCGTTGTTCCAGTCGACTTCGAAATGCTGCTTCAACCGTTCGATCACGTCAGGAAAGATGGGGCGTGCAACCAGAATCTTTTGCATTGCAATTCTCCGATAATCGCGCCGGGCCATTCGCTGACCGGCTCTTCACTTTGCTTCAGAAAAACAACCACGACGTCGCGACGAACAGCGGCACCAGCACGACGCCCGACCATGCAAGATACGCAAAAAAGCTCGGCATCCGGACCCCGCGCGATTCCGCGATCGCCTTCACCATGAAATTGGGCGCGTTGCCGATGTAGCTGTTCGCGCCCATGAACACGGCGCCCGCCGAGATCGCCGCGAGTGTCGACGCGCCCGAGGTCATCAACGTCTGCGCGTCGCCGCCGGCGAGGTTGAAAAACACGAGGTAGGTCGGCGCGTTGTCGAGAAACGAAGACAGCAGCCCGGTCGCCCAGAAGTACATCAGATCGCGCGGGTTCCCCGACGCATCGTTGACCAGATGGGCGACGCCCGCGAATGCGCCCGCTTCGCCCGCCCGCAGAATCATGATGACCGGCGCAATGGTGATGAAGATGCCGGCGAACAGTTTCGCGACCTCTTTGATCGGCGCCCAGTTGAACGCGTTGCCTTCGCGCGCCGAGCGCGGCGTCATTGCTAGCGACAGCAGCGTCACGACGATCAGCGCGATGTCGCGCACCGCGTCCTGCAGCGCGACATGCGTGCCGAACAGGTCGAACGCGATGCCCGGTTTCCACAGACCGCTCATCAGCACGAGCGCGATCACCGCGGCCAGCAGCACGAAATTGATCTTGCCGTCGAGCGCGAATAGCGGAGAATCCGGCGTCGGGTCGAGAAACGGCGACTGCTCTTCGCCGCGGCGGCTGAAATAGTACGCATCGAGCACGTAGAACACCGCGAGCAGCACCGTGCAGATAAAGAGCATGGGCAACGCGAGATGCACCGTCGTCCAGAAGAAGCTCACGCCGTTCAGGAAACCGAGGAAGAGCGGCGGATCGCCGAGCGGCGACAGCGACCCGCCCGCATTCGCCACCAGAAAGATGAAGAACACGACCACATGCACGACGTGCTTGCGGTTGTCGTTCGCGCGCAGCAGCGGCCGGATCAGCAGCATCGCCGCGCCGGTCGTGCCCATGATGCTCGCGAGCAGCGTGCCGAGCGCGAGCAGGCCCGTATTCAGGCGCGGCGTGCCGTGCAGATTGCCGTTCACGCAGATGCCGCCCGCCACCGTATAGAGCGCGGTCAGCAGCACGATGAATGGCAGGTATTCGTCGACGAGCGCATGCATCAGCGCGCCGAATGCCGCAGCCGGACCGAATGCGACTGCAAACGGCGCGAGCAGCGCGAGCGCCCACGCGGCGGCGATCTTGCCGAAGTGGTGATGCCAGAACGCGGGTGCCGCCAGCGGAAGAACGGCGATCGACAGCAGAATGCCGGCAAACGGCACGCCCCACCACGCGGCGAGCGCCGCGCCGTCGACGCTCGCCGCCGACGCCAGTTGCGGCCATGCTGCCAGTGCGACGAATAGTGCGGCGAGACGCACGATGCCGGCGCACACGGCGGGTCGTTGCATATTCACATCCTTGTGTTTTTCGTTTTCGTGTTCCGGGTTCGCGCGAACGTTGCGCGTCCGGCGGGTCGTGCGAGGCGGCGTGTTGTGTCTACGTAGCGTCTACGTCTACGTAGCGCCTACGTATAGGCCGTATTAGGCGCCGCGCACGATGATCGCATGGACGCGGTACGGTCCGTGCGCGCCGAGCACGATGGTTTGCTCGATATCGCCGGTACGCGACGGACCCGAAACGAAATTCACCGCACGCGGCAGTTCGCCCTGCTCGGCGCGGATCAGCCCGAACGCGTCTTCATGAGCGCCGACGATGCGCGATGCCGGCACGATCGCGATATGCGTTTCCGGCAGCAGCCCGGCCGACGCGTACGTTTGCGGACCGGACAGCAGCACCAGCGTGCCGGTCTCGGCGACCGCGCAAAAACATCCGGTCACGCCGACGCGATCGAGATCCTGCGGTTTGCGGAATTCGACCGTGACGCCGGCTTCGGCCCACGGCAGATCCTGCAGGGTTTGCCATGCGATGGCCGCGAGCGGCAGGCCCAGTTGCGTCAGATAGCGGTGCGCGGCGGCAGGGACTTCGGCGAGCGCATCGACGGTATCGACCGTCGTCGTCATGAACTGCGCCTGCTGGGTGAAGTGAGCGACGAGATCGTCGGGCAGCGGCGGCCGCGGGCCCGGCGGATGACTTGTCAGGTAGCTTTGCGCAGCCGCGTGCTCGCCGGGCGCCGGTTCGGGCTCGCGCCCTTGCGCCGCGCGAATGCGCGCAAGGATGTTGCGGCGGGCGGTGGATGTATCCATGAGCAATGTCCCCGTATCGATGACGATGATCGTGCTGTGTTGCGCGTGCGGCTGGCGTATGACGCTTGCGTCAGAGACTGGCGCGTGCCGCCTCTCGCGAATTATACCGGCCGCTCGTCGCACAAAGCTTCGTCCGTTCGTCCGTTCGTCCGTTCGGCCGATCCGGCCGCCTACGCCGTTTCGTCGTCGGCCGGTTGCTGAATGCCGAACACCTGGCGCAGATACGCGAGATACGCCTTGTCGTTGCACATGTCCTTGCCCGGCGAATCGGACAGCTTCGCGACCGGCTGGCCGTTGCAGCGAACCATCTTGATCACGATCTGCAGCGGCTGATAGCCGAGATCGTTCGTCAGGTTCGTGCCGACACCGAACGCCAGCTTGCAGCGGCCGCGAAAGCGCTCGTACAGCTGCAGCACCTTCGGAATGTCGAGCGCGTCGGAGAACACGAGCACCTTCGTGCGCGGGTCGCAGCGATTCGCCTCGTAGTGCGTGAGGAGACGCTCGCCCCAGTCGAACGGATCGCCCGAGTCATGGCGCGCGCCGTCGAAGAGCTTGCAGAAGTACATGTCGAAGTCGCGCAGGAACGCCTGCATCCCATACACGTCGGACAGCGCGATGCCGAGATCGCCCCGATATTCCTTCGCCCACATCTCGAAGCCGAAAGTCTGCGAATCGCGCAGCCGCGGGCCCAGCGCCTGACACGCCTGCAGGTACTCGTGCGCCATCGTGCCGAGCGGCGTCAGGCCGTGCTTCATTGCGTAGTACACGTTGCTCGTGCCGGCGAACTGTTCAAGCAGCCCGTCCATCAGCGTCAGGATCACTTCATCGTGCCAGCGTTTCGAGAAACGGCGGCGCGTGCCGTAGTCGGCGATCTTGCAGTCGGCGAATTCGGGCTTCGCGCCGAGCAGCCTGATCTTTTCTTCGAGGCGCCCGCGGCCTTCGTCGTAGTCCGGCTGCTGCTGCGTATTGCGGAAGTAAACTTCGTTGACGATCGCGAGCACCGGAATCTCGAACAGGATCGTGTGCAGCCACGGGCCTTTGATGTCGATGTCGATTTCGCCGTTGCCTTTCGCGGACGGCGCAATCGAAATGTACTTCTCGTTCAGATGGAATAGCGCGAGAAACTCGATGAAGTCGCCCTTGATGAAGCGCATCCGGCGCAGATAGTCGAGTTCGTCGTCTTCGAAGCGCAGCTTGCAGAGCTTGCGCACTTCGCTGCGGATCTCGTCGATATACGGCACGAGATCGATGCCCGGCGTGCGGCAGCGGAAACGGTATTCGACGCTGGCCGCCGGGAAATGATGCAGCACGACCTGCATCATCGTGAACTTGTACAGATCGGTATCGAGCAGCGAAGTAATGATCATGATGTTGGAAGCCGGACTGCTGACAAGTGAAGGGCCTCGGCGCCCGCTTCTTCGACATGAACCCGACGTGAGCCCGTTGCGCCGACGGCGCCGCGGGTTTCGCCGTGCGGCGCGCCCCGCGCATCGTTGTCGCATGTTACCCGAACGTGCGCCGCGGACGACGCTTGCCGTTCGAGCGCCCGGACCTGGCCGCCATAAACTAATCACGAAACGATATAAGAGGGGTGGAACTGCGCCGTATGCGCCTGTTGACGTTACGTTACAATATCGCTTTTGGCGTTTTGCCATCCCCAATTCCCCCGATACTGCATGCAGGAGCTGCCTGAATGACTCACGTTGTGACCGAAAGCTGCATCAAGTGCCGCTATACCGACTGCGTCGATGTGTGCCCGGTGGACTGCTTTCGCGAAGGTCCCAACTTCCTCGCGATCGACCCGGACGAGTGCATCGACTGTGCCGTGTGCGTCGCCGAGTGCCCGGTGAACGCGATCTACGCAGAAGAGGATGTGCCTGGCGACCAGCAGCACTTCACGCCGCTGAACGCCGAACTCGCGAAGGGCTGGCCGAGCATCACGAAAACGAAGGCGCCGCTGCCCGAGGCCGACGAGTTCAAGGACATGAAGGAAAAGCTGGCGTTGCTCGAACGCTAAGCGGCTCACGGCCTGAGCGGAAAGCCAAGCGGTTACCGTGAAATCGAGATGAACCACCGCTATTGACAGGCCCTGTAGCACCTCCTACAATTCCGCTTCTCTGCTGTTTGCTGTTCCCCGATAGCTCAGTTGGTAGAGCGCCGGACTGTTAATCCGTAGGTCCCTGGTTCGAGCCCAGGTCGGGGAGCCAAGAATTGCAAAGGCCCGTTCATCATGACGGGCTTTTTTATGTACTGCGCGCGCGTAGGCTTGTGTGTGGTACTCAAGTTGTATCTGCCGTTCCCCGATAGCTCAGTTGGTAGAGCGCCGGACTGTTAATCCGTAGGTCCCTGGTTCGAGCCCAGGTCGGGGAGCCAAACATTCAAGGGCCCGCATGCGTGCGGGCCCTTTTGATATGCAACTGCCGTTTTGCTTGTGCCTCCACGCATGACGTCCGCAGCGGCCCGCTCGAACGCGCGAGCCCTGTCGCCCGTGGTATACGATGTGGCTTTTTTCTCCGGTGTACCGATGAAATCCACCCTGCTTCGCGCGCCGCTCGCAGTGCCGCTCCTTGTGCCGGTCCTCACGGTTTGCGCCGCCTTGCTTGCGCCGCTCGCGCACGCCGAGGAAGTCGCGAGCGTCAACACCAACTTCCACATCACCGGCTCGGACCGCGTGGTCGTCGAGGCGTACGACGATCCGGCCGTGACCGGCGTCACCTGCTACGTTTCGCGCGCGCGGACGGGCGGCATCAAGGGCACGCTCGGCATTGCCGAAGACCCGACCGAAGCGTCGATCGCCTGCCGCCAGGTCGGCCCGATCCAGTTCGCGGGCGGCCCACTGAAGCAGCAGGCCGACGTGTTCACCGAGCGCATGTCGCTGATCTTCAAGACGCTGCACGTCGTGCGCGTGGTCGACGCGAAGCGCAATACGCTCGTCTACCTGACCTACAGCGACCGCGTCACGACCGGTAGCGCGAAAAACAGCATCACCGCGGTGCCGATGCCCGCCGGTACCACGATCCCTGTCAAATAAGCGGTGCGCAACGCGCGGGCCGCATGAAAGCAGATTGTCTGGCGGCACCCGCAGCGCGCTAAACTGGCGGGCCCAGCCGGACCTGCACGATGACCACCACCCGCTTCCGCGAATTCACCTCCGGCGCACGCGACACGATCCCGATGATCGTCGGCGCCGCCCCGTTCGGCGTGATCTTCGGCACGCTCGTCGCGTCCGGCCCGCTGCACCTGTGGCACGGACAACTGATGTCGCTGCTCGTGTTCGCGGGCTCCGCGCAGTTCATTGCGCTCGGTCTGATTGCGGGCCACGCGAGCTTCGCCGTCGTCTGGGCGACGACCTTCGTCGTCAACGTGCGCCACCTGCTGTACAGCGCGACGCTCGCGCCGTACGTATCGCACCTGCCCGCGCGCTGGCGCTGGGCGCTCGGCGGGCTGCTCACCGACGAAGTGTTCGCCGTCGCGTGGGCGCACTATCGCCTGCATCCGCCCGGCTCGGTCGGACCGTATTATTTCCTCGGCTCGGGCGTGTCGATGTACGTCAACTGGCAGATCTGGACGCTGGCCGGCCTGCTGTTCGGCGCCGCGTTCCCCGGCCTGCAATCGCTCGGGCTCGACTTCGCGATGGTCGCAACGTTCATCGCGATCGTCGTCCCGCAACTCGTCGCGCTTCGCTATCTCGCTGCGGCGGGGACGGCCGGCTCGCTCGCGTTCTTCTGGCAGGCGTGGCCCTACAAGCTCGGGCTGCTCGGCGCGGTGCTCGCGGGCGTTGCGGTCGGCGTGATCCTGTCGCGGCCCCGCCGTGCGCAGCCGCACGCGAGCGCGGAGGCCTCCCGATGAACTACGTCGTCTTGATCGCCGGCATGGCCTTCATTACGTGGCTGATCCGCGCCGCCGTCTTCGTGCTCGGCGACCGGATCGTGTTCCCGCCGATGGTGCGCACCGCGCTGGGCTTTGTGCCTGTCACCGTGCTGACCGCGCTCATCGTCCCGATGGCCGTTTCGCCGCACGGCGCGGACGCCGAATTGACATGGCGCAACCCGCAACTGGTCGGCGCGCTGGCCGCGATCGCCGTCAGTGCGCTCACGCGGCGTCCGTTGTTGACCATCGCGATCGCGCTCGGGGTGTTTTTCGTCTGGCAAAGCGTCGTGCTCAAGTAAATCGCGCCGTGCCTGCCGCCAGCTGACCGGCCATCCGGTGCTTTCAAGTTTCCTCAAGTTTTGTTTCGAGCCGCCGATAAACAGTCGAGGTCCGTCAGCTTGGCAAGCTTCCCGAGTGCCCGGCGGGCCGATTTCAACCGTGCTGAGCATCGATACCGCCCTTCTCGCAGGGCCTTTGACAACGGTTACACGTTCGCGATGCCGCGCGGGATGACCATACGGGATATGACATGGGGCAGATCACCCTTTCATTGAAGGACGAGACCGTCGCCTCGCTACGCAAGGATTTCGATGCGTTTCTGCGAGTCTCGCTGAAGCTCGACCCGCAGTTTGCGACGCCGTCGTTCGAGGACTTTCTGCGCGCCAAGCTGCTCGACAGCATGGTGCCGCTGACGGAGCACGCGGTGCAGCGCATGCTGCAGGGCGGCCAATACGCATGGGCGAAGCGCACGCTCGACAAGGAATTTCCGGATGTCGTCGCGATCCTCATGCGGCAGGCGTCGGAATTCGGCTTCGGCTTTGCCGCCCGTTCGGAATGGACCCCAGAGGAACTCGCGAAGCAGTGCCGCGACTGGGCGACCGCGATCGTCAACGAAGCGCAATCCAGCCCGGCGATGATCGATCCGCTCGCGGCGCAGATCAAATCGGCGGCGCAGGATATCCAGGTGGTCGAAGAAGCGATGCAGACGCCCGCGTGGCGGCTCGCGGAATCGCTGCGTCAACGGGTGTATGAAGCGAAGGTGGCCTGCGAAACCAGCATCGGCAGCACTGCCCGCGAAAAGCTCGGCGAACTGCGCGGGCTGTTGCGGCTCGGCATTACGCACGGGTCGTTCCAGAAGCAGGAAGCGCAGCAGATCATGGAATATCTGCGCTTGCTGAAGCCGGAGATTTTCGTCGAAGAACCCTATGACGTGTTCACGCACCTCGCCGCGTGGCTGCGCAATTTCTTCATGCCGCCGCCGCGCCCGCAACCGCAGCAACAGCAGCAGCGACAGCCGAACCAGCAATGAAGAGCGTGGCGGGCTTCAACACGTCACGATCATCAAAAGCAGACTGCGTTGATAGCGTGGTCAGTCCCACATTTTCCTGAGCTTCGCGGCAATCTCGATCCTCGCGTGCGCAGCGGCCGCCAGCCCGGCCGCCGTCGGCACGGCGGGCACCGGCACCGGGGGCCACGCGCACGCATCGAACAACGACATCAGGTGTGCCGGAATGAAGCGCGTACGCGATGCCCACACGTGACGGTCGCCGAGATGCGTCTGGTTGTGCACGTAAAAGCGCTGCGGCACGACGATATGCAGGTCTTCTTTCGCGCGGGTCATTGCGACGTACAGGAGCCGCCGTTCCTCATCGATTTCTTCTTCGCTGCCGGTGCCGAGATCGGACGGAATGCAGCCGTCGACACCATTCAGCACGAACACGTTGCGCCATTCCTGCCCTTTCGCCGAGTGGATCGTCGACAGGATCAGGTAGTCCTCGTCGAGTAACGGCACGCCCGATTCGCCGCTGGTCGCATCGGGCGGATCGAGCGTCAGCTCGGTCAGAAAGCGCTCGCGCGACGCATAGGTGCCCGCGATACTTTCCATCTGCAGGATATCGGCGTGACGCACCGCCGCGTCTTCGTGATTGCGCTCCAGATGCGGCTCGTACCAGCGGCGAATCAGCTCGAATTCGGCGGGCCACGCGGAGCGGCCGCCGCAGATCGCCGACATCAATGCGACGAACGGATGCCAGTCTTCCAGCGTACGGGCGGGCGGCGCAAACGCGGCGAGCGCGCTGGCCGTGGGGTTTGCGAGAGCGGTTGCCGCACGCGCGGCTACGGCACCCGAGGTCACCGCGTCGAGCACGCGCGCCGCGGTGGCCGGCCCGACGCCCGGCAGCAACTGCACGACGCGAAAACCCGCAACTCGGTCACGCGAATTCTCCGCCCAGCGCAATACCGCCAGTACGTCCTTGACGTGCACCGAGTCGAGAAACCTGAGTCCGCCGAACTTGACGAACGGGATGTTGCGCCGCGTCAGCTCGATCTCGAGTGCGGCGCTGTGATGCGCGGCGCGAAACAGCACGGCCTGCGCCTTCAGCCTGATCCCCGCTTCGCGCGCAGCGAGCACCTGTTCGACGATATAGCGCGCCTGATCGGCGTCGTCGGTCACCGTGACGAGCCGCGGCCGTTGCGCCGAAGCCTTGTCGGTCCACAAATTCTTCGTGTAGCGCTCGGCCGCAAGCCCGATCACCGCGTTCGACGCGGCGAGAATCGGCTGAGTGGACCGGTAGTTGCGTTCGAGCGTGACCTGCTTCGCCGGCGGGCTGAAATGCGCAGGGAAATCGAGAATATTGCGCACCGTTGCACCGCGAAACGAGTAAATGGACTGCGCGTCGTCGCCGACCACCGTCAGGCCGCGGCCGTCGGGCTTCAGCGCGAGCAGGATCGACGCCTGCAGCCGGTTGGTGTCCTGGTATTCGTCGACGAGCACGTGGTCGAAGCGGCCCGACAGATCGGCGGCGATCGACGGCTCGGCCGCCATATGCGACCAATAGAGCAGCAGATCGTCGTAGTCGAGCACGCTTTGCTTCTGCTTCGCGTCGACATACGCGGCGAACAGCACGCGCAGATCGGCTTCCCATTCGCGGCACCACGGAAACGCGCCGTTCAGCGCGTCGGCGAGCGATGCGCCGGTATTGACCACGCGCGAGTAGATCGAAAAACACGTTGCCTTCGATGGAAAACGCCGCTCCTTGGCCGAAAAGCCGAGCTCGTGGCGCACGAGATTCATCAGGTCGGCGGAATCTTCGCGGTCGTTGATCGTGAACGCCGGCGCGAGGCCGATCAGATCCGCGTATTCGCGCAGCAGCCGCGCGCCGACGCTGTGAAACGTGCCCGACCAGGTGAGACCTTGCGCGGCCGCGGCACGCGCGCCCAGCGCGTGACCCGCGATGCGCGTCACGCGCCGCGTCATTTCGAGTGCGGCGCGGCGGGAAAACGTCAGTAGCAGGATGCGGCGCGGATCGGCGCCCTTCACAAGCAGATGCGCGACGCGGTGCGCGAGCGTACTGGTCTTGCCGGAGCCCGCACCCGCGATGACCAGCAACGCGCCGGGCGGACGCGTGATGTCTTCGCCGCCGTATTCGACGGCTGCGCGTTGCGCGTCGTTGAGCTTCGCGAGCCAGGCTGCGGTATCCGCGGTATTGAGCGGCGGGGAATCCGGGGAATCGGCGGCGGAAAGCACGGCGTTCGGATGGACGGGAGTCGGGGCGACGCATACTGTATATCCATACAAGCCTTTGCGACAAGCGCCCTTTTTTCGGCATCCCGGCGATTCCGGCGATCCCGGCCGGGCGCCGCTTCAGCCGCCACCCCACAACAAGCGGCTGGCTGCGCGACACCCGCGCCGACGCTGCTAGTCCTGCCGCTAGTCCTGCTGCTTCTTCGCGTCCTTCACTTTCGCGTCGGCGGAGGCCTTGTCCGCGTCGGATTGCGCCTCGGCCTTCTCCTTGTCGGCCTTCGCCTGCGCTACCGCCGCCTTTTTGTTCGCCTTCGACTGCTCTTTCGCGGCCTTGTTGTCGGCGTGCGTCATCGGCTCGGTGGCCGGATCATGGGTGGTCTGCGCGAAAGCAAGCGTTGAAACGCAGCCCGCGATCAACACGGCGTAAATTGTCTTCGTCGATGGGTTCATCTGGAAGCTCCTTTCAAAGTACGGCAGGTCCACGCAGGCGAGCCGTCCATGACCGGCGATCGATCGCGGACGATTTGCCTTACGCTTTGGCTTATGATGCGAGTCCTTTTCCTGTCACCTGCGTCAACCCGCAACCGCCATGCCCAACCTCGATTTCACGCTGACCGGCGACTACGTCGAACTGCACAACCTGCTGAAGCTCACCGGTCTCGCGGACAGCGGCGGTTCGGCGAAGCTGGTGGTGGCGTCGGGCGCGGTCATCGTCGACGGCCGCGTCGAATTGCGCAAGACCTGCAAGATTCGCGCAGGACAAGTGGTTTTGCTCGCCGACACGCGCATTGCCGTACACGAGGCATAGCGTCCGGCCGCGCGGTTCAAGCGCGGCGCATCGTTGCGCTGCAAAAATTCCGCACCGCAAACGCGCTTGTTGATCGACAGCAGCCGCCCGACGCAATAAGCTGTTCGTTTTAACAAAAACCTTACACGCGGCGCTACGCGACTCGCCGCCCTGCCCGTCATGTCCCAATCCGGTTTCTCCCGCCCGCTCGCGGGATCGCCCACGCTAACGCGTCACGCTGCCGACACCGCCCGCCTCGCCGCGCCGCTCGCCATCGCGCAGCTGTCGCAAATGGCGATGAGCGTGACCGACACCGTGCTGCTCGGCGCGCTCGGCCCCGACGCGCTCGCGGCCGGCGGACTCGGCGCGAACCTGTTCTTCGTCGTCGTGACGTTGCTGCAGGGGGTACTCACGTCGGTGAGCGTCAGCGTGTCGCACGCGCGCGGCGCGCAAGCTGACCATCGCGTGCCGCATATCTACTGGACGGGGTTCGTCCTGTCGATGCTGCTGTCGATTCCCGCGTTCGCGCTGCTGTCGTTCGCGACGCCGGTCCTGATCGCGTTCGGCGAACCCGCGCAGCTCGCGCATCACATCGGCGCGTACTGCGCGGTGCTGCGCTGGGGCGCGCCCGCAAGCCTGATCGGCGTTGGACTGATGCGCTCGTTCCTGCCGGCAATCGGCGCAGCCAGGCGGCTGCTGTGGGTGTCGATCGGCAGCGTGGTCTTCAACGGGTTCCTCAACTACGGGCTGATTCACGGCGCGTATGGCTTGCCGCGCCTCGGCTTTCTCGGCTCCGCCACGGCCACGACGATCACCGTCTGGCTATCCGCGCTGCTGCTGATGGCGCTGCTGCACCTGCGGCCGCGCTACCGGCGCTTCGTCACCGCGACGCGCCCGGATGTGCCGTTGATGGGCGAACTATTCGGCATCGGCTGGCCGGTCGCGATCACATACGGCGTCGAATCGCTGCTGTTTCTCGCGACCGGACTGATGGTCGGCCTGCTCGGCGAAGCGCAGCTGGCCGCCCATCAGATCGCGCTGAACGTGGCGTCCGTGGCCTTCATGGTGCCCCTCGCAATCGGTCAGGCCGCCAACGTGCGCGTCGGCTTCTGGTCGGGTGCCGGAGCGCCGCTTGCGGCGCGTCATGCGGGCTTCGTGGCGCTCGGGCTCGGCGTAGCGTTCATGTCGCTGTCGGGGCTGGTGCTGATCGCCGCGCCGCACTGGATCGTCGGGCTTTATCTGCACCTGGACGATCCCGCCAATGCGCACACCGTTGCGCTCGCCAGTTCGCTGCTCGGCGTGGCCGCGATCTTCCAGATCGTCGACGGCATGCAGACGGTCGGCTCGGGCTGCCTGCGCGCGCTCAAAGACACCCGCGTTCCGATGATGGTCGCGATCTTCGGCTATTGGGGCATCGGTTTTCCGACCGGCTACGTGCTTGCGTTCCACTTCGGGCTCGGTGCGCGCGGCTTGTGGTGGGGGCTCGCCGCGGGCCTCGCGAGCGTCGCGGTGCTGATGACGCTGCGCTTTCACCGGATGAGC
>DASXXR010000505.1:0-3719 GCA_036502945.1 Paraburkholderia sp.
GGACGAGGCCGGGACGTTCGCGGACGCGGAGATGAGGTCGGTTTGGGAATTCATGCCCGGGATTATAATGCGCCCCCATGTCGAATGTACCCAAAAGTCCAGCCGCTGCTGACGTGAAAACGACGCCTGAGCCTGGGCCCGAGCCTCAGAAGGCGAGCGGTGCGCCGCGCGTGTCGCAGCAGGGCGCGCCACGCGGCGCGCAACCCGGCGTGCGGCGAGAAGGCGCGCGAAGCGCGCCGGCACCGGCCCGTGCCGAGCGCGGCGACGAAAAGCAGTCGCAGCCGTCGCAATCGCAACAATCGCCGCAGCGGCCGCGTGCGGACGACGCGCGGCAACGTGCGGGGACGCCTCAGAAGCGTAACGAAGCTGCCGCGTCCGGCGGGCCGCGTCGCGAGCGGCCGCCCGATAGCCGTGCGGCGAAGGGCGAATCGCGCCAGGCCAGTGCGCCGGGTAGCGACGCACAGCCGCGCGATGCCGGCGAAAAACCGCACGGTGAAGCACGCCGCGATCCGCGAACCGGCGGCGCGCCGCCGCCAGGTGCGCCGCGTGTGCCGCGCGCGCCCCGAGTCGTCGAACCCAATCCGATTCCGCCGATCACGTTCCCTGAAGCATTGCCCGTCTCCGGCCGGCGCGACGAAATCGCGCGGGCAATCGCCGGGCATCAGGTGGTGATCGTCAGCGGCGAGACCGGCTCCGGCAAGACGACGCAGCTGCCCAAAATCTGTCTGACACTCGGCCGCGGCCTCGGCGCCGGCGGCAGCGGACTGATCGGCCACACGCAACCGCGGCGGATCGCGGCGTCGGCGACCGGGCGGCGCATCGCCGACGAACTCGGCACACCGTTCGGCGACGTGGTCGGCTACAAGGTGCGCTTCACCGACAATCTCGCGCCCGGCGCGTCGGTCAAGCTGATGACGGACGGCATCCTGCTCGCCGAGACGCAAACCGATCCGCTGTTGAAGGCCTACGACACGCTGATCATCGACGAAGCGCATGAGCGCAGCCTCAACATCGATTTTCTGCTCGGCTATCTGAAGGAAATCCTGCCGAAGCGGCCAGACCTGAAGCTGATCGTGACCTCCGCGACGATCGACGCCGACCGCTTCGCGCGCCACTTCGGCAGCGACGAGAAGCCCGCGCCGGTGATCGAAGTCAGCGGGCGGCTGTACCCGGTCGAGATGCGCTACCGGCCGGTGGCGGAAGACAGCGCGGCGGTGAAAGCGGCGGAAGGCACAGCCGCCCGCGACCGGCCGAAGACGCGGCGTGAGACGGACCGCGACCTGATCGACGCAATCGTCGACGCCGCCGACGAACTCTGCCGCGAAGGCCCCGGCGACGTGCTCGTGTTCCTGCCCGGCGAGCGCGAAATCCGCGACGCCGCTGAAGCGCTGCGCAAGCATCATCCGCCGCATACGGAAATCCTGCCGCTGTTCGCGCGGCTGTCCGCGGCCGAGCAGGAACGCGTGTTCCGGCCGTCGAACGCGCGCCGCATCGTGCTCGCGACGAACGTCGCCGAAACCTCGCTGACGGTGCCGGGCATCCGTTACGTGGTCGATACGGGTCTCGCGCGCGTGAAGCGCTATTCGTATCGCAACAAGGTCGAGCAACTGCAGGTCGAGTCGATTTCGCAGGCGGCGGCGAATCAGCGGGCAGGGCGCTGCGGACGGGTCGCCGACGGCATCTGCATCCGGCTCTACGAAGAAGCCGATTTCCAGTCGCGCGTGCGCTTCACCGATCCGGAGATTCTGCGTTCGTCGCTCGCGTCGGTGATCTTGCGGATGAAGTCGCTGCATCTGACCGAGATCGAAACGTTTCCGTTTATCGAGCCGCCGCCTGGCCGCGCGATCGCCGACGGCTATCAATTGCTGAACGAACTCGGCGCCGTCGACGACGACAACGCGCTGACGCTGCTCGGCCGCGAACTCGCGCGCCTGCCGCTCGACCCGCGCGTGGGCCGGATGATTCTCGCCGCGCGCGATCAGCAGGCGTTGCGCGAAGTACTGATCATCGCGAGCGCGCTGTCGGTGCAAGACCCGCGCGATCGTCCGGTTGAAGCGCAGGAACAGGCCGACCAGGCACACCGCCGCTTCGCCGACGAGCGCTCCGAATTCCTGCAGTGGCTCAGGATATGGGCATGGTTCGATGAAGCAATCACCCACAAGAAGTCGAACCGGCAGCTCACCGATGCGTGCCGCGCGAATTTTCTGTCGCACCTGCGCCTGCGCGAATGGCGCGATGTGCACTCGCAACTGCTGACGGTCGTGCGCGAGCACGGGTGGCGTCTGAACGAATCGGAAGCGACATTCGAGCAGATCCATCTCGCGCTGTTGACGGGTCTGCTCGGCAACATCGGTCTGAAAGCCGACGACGAGCCGTATTACCTCGGCGCGCGCAGCATCAAGTTCTATCTGTGGCCGGGCTCCGCGCTGGTGAAGAAAGCGGGGCGCTGGGTGATGGCCGCGGAGCTTGTCGAGACCAGCCGGCTGTACGCGCGCTGTATCGCGAAGATCGAGCCGGAGTGGGTCGAGCGGATCGGCGCGCATCTGCTGAAGAAGTCGTTGTCCGAGCCGCATTGGGAGAAACGTGCGGCGCAGGTGTCCGCTTACGAGCGCGCCGTGCTGTACGGGCTGCCGATCTATCACCAGCGGCGCGTCAGCTTCGGCAAGCAGGACCCGTCGCGCGCGCGCGCACTGTTTATCCGCGGCGCGCTCGTCGAAGGCGAATTCGACACGAAGCTCGCGTTCTTCGCGCACAACCGCAAGCTGCTCGGGGACATCGAGCAACTCGAGCACAAGTCGCGCCGCCAGGACGTGCTGGTCGACGATGAACTGATCTTTGCGTTCTACGATCAGGCGGTTCCGAACGGGATCTACACCGGCGCGTCGTTCGAGCGCTGGTATCGCGACGAGGTGAAAAAGAGCGGCCAGCAGGAAGACAAGCTGCGCCTGCTGTACTTGTCGCGCGACGATCTGATGCGGCACGAAGCAGCCGGCGTCACGACCGACCTGTTCCCGAAGCGGCTGACGATGGCAGGCGTCGAGATGGCACTGACGTATCACTTCGAGCCCGGTTCGCCGCGCGACGGCGTGACGCTCGCGGTGCCGCTCTATGCGTTGAACCAGGTCGATGCAAGGCGCGCGGAGTGGCTCGTGCCGGGCATGCTGAAGGAAAAGGCGCAACTGCTGCTGAAGTCGTTGCCGCAGAAACTGCGCCGGCACTGTGTGCCGCTGCCGCAGTACGCGGCGGGCTTCGTCGAGCGGGCGAGCGGCGCACGTTTCGGCGCGGGCGGTTTGCTCGAGGCACTGATCGCCGATGTGCGCGGCGAGACGCAGGTCGCGCTGAAACAGGCGGACTTCAAGCTCGAAACGTTGACGCCGCATCTATTCATGAACTTCAAGGTCATCGACGAGCACGGGCGGCAACTCGCGATGGGACGCAATCTTGCGCAACTGCGCGCCGAACTGGGTGGGCAGGCGCAGCAGCACTTTCAGAAGATTGCCGCGAGCGCCTCGTTGGTGGATAGCGCCGGCGATACGGTGGGGCGGGGTGGTGGTGGTGCCGGTGGCGATGCGCGAGCGCGCGCCGCTGCGCCGGACGACGCCCGGCCAACGCAGCGCAGAAGCGGCGCGCCGGAGCCGTATACGGCGCAGCAGGGCGTCGCGGCGGTACCGACCACCGCGTTGTACGAAAACCTCACGACATGGAATTTCGGCAAGCTT
>DASXXR010000506.1:0-22990 GCA_036502945.1 Paraburkholderia sp.
GAACCCGGAACCGGTAAGCCGGATCCGGCGAAAATGCAGGCGTTCATTGCTGCTCACCCGGAATTTGTCGCAGCGGTCGGGCTGATCGGCGCTCGCCAGGTGTCCTCCGGGTTTGCGGATGCTACCTACAATGGCCTCGACACATTCCGCTTCGTCAATGCGGCGGGCAACTCCACATTGGTGCGCTGGTCGGCCGTGCCGGTCCAGCCGTTCGTCGCGGCCGGAACGTCGGGCGAACTGAAAGACCGGAACGGCCTGTTCGATGCGCTCATTGCGCAGGTCGCACAGCACCCGGTGCAATGGCGTCTGATGATTATTGCCGGTGAAGCGGGCGACCCGGCGTCACCCGATTTACCGTGGCCTGCCGAGCGGCGTCAGATCGACGCGGGCATGGTGACGATCGACAAGCTGCAAAGCGAAGACGATGGTCCGTGCACCGACGTGAACTACGATCCGATGGTACTGCCCGCCGGAATCGAAGCGTCAGACGATCCGATTCCAAGCGCGCGCTCGGCGGCCTATTCGCGTTCATTCACGCTGCGCGAGGGAGAGCGCAGCATCAAGCCGCCCAGTGCGGTCACACCACAGGAAGTTGCGACGGGAGGTAAATCATGAGCGCCGCAAGCCCGCGTTTCCCGGCGTTTTCCCGCGTGCTGCACTGGGTGATGGCCGTGCTGGTTCTGGCGATGCTGTTTATCGGCGTCGGCATGGCGGCTTCGGTTTCTCAACGCTACAGCCTGCTGGTGTCGATCCACAAGCCGATCGGCGTGGCGATCCTGCTGCTCGTCATCATTCGTTTTGTGAACCGGTTGATCAACCGGCCGCCGCCGCTTCCGTCGACGATGCCGTTTGTGCAGAAGCTAGCCGCCCATGCGTCGCATATCGTGCTGTACGCGCTGATGCTCGTGTTGCCGCTTGTCGGCTGGGGGATGCTTTCGGCGGCCGGCTACCCGATCGTGCTGTTCGGCAGCTTGCAATTACCGCCGATCCTGTCGAAGAGTCCCGCCGTGTACGCAGAATTGCGTGAATTGCATACGATTTTCGCGTACCTGCTGTTCCTCACGGTCGTGGTCCATCTGATGGCGGCGCTGTTTCACGGGCTGATCCGGCGGGACGGCGTGCTCGAAAGCATGGCTTCATGGCGATCGAACCGGTGATGCGAAAGCGGGCCTTGGCGATGTTCGCCAAGGCCCGCCTTGCACAACATTGCTTTTAAACCTTTACGACGGAGGCCTGGTAGATTTCGTCGACGGCTTTCGCGAGAACGGCATCGAACTCGCTGTCGCTCATCGACTGCTTGAGGTCATCGATAAGTGCGCGGGAAAAGCTGGCAATCATCCCGTGATTGGCGGCGAGCCGCTTGCAGGCATCGGCCCGGGGATAGCCGCCGGAGAGCGCCACCACTCGCGCAACCCGCGGATGTTCGATCAGCGGGCGATATAAATCCGCAACGTTGGGCAGCGTCAGCTTGAGCATCACACGGCTGCTATCCGGCAAAGCATCGAGGCTCTTCCTGAGTTCAGCCAGCAGGATGTTTTCCGCCTCTGTCTTGTCGGGGCTCTTGATCAAAACCTCGGGCTCGAGAATCGGCATGAGCCCGTGTGCTTCGATCTGCTTGCCCAGTTCGAACTGTTGCTTCACAACGGCCGCGATACCGGATTGCGAACCCCGCTCGACGACCGAGCGCATTTTGGTGCCGAAGATACCGAGCTTCCTCGCGCGGTCGAGCAGCGCGTCAAGCCCGGGGATCGGTTTGAGTAGACGCACACCGTCGGCTTCGGCCTCGACGCCCTTATCGACTTTCAGGAAAGGCACGACGCCGCGATCCTTCCACAGATAGGCGGGCACCGGTTTCCCCTGGACCTGACCGTCCATCGTGGCTTCGAAGAGAATCGCGCCGATGATCTTGCTGCCGGTGAAGGCGGGCGCACTGACGATGCGCACACGCATTTCGTGCATCAGCTTGAACATCTCGGCGTCGCCGCTGTACGCGCTGTCGGCAATTCCGTATTGCCGCAGCGCACCAGGCGTCGATCCGCCGCTTTGATCCAGCGCGGCGATAAACCCCTGTTTTCCGCAAACCTGCGCAAGCATTTCATCACTAGCCATGAGCGTTTTCTCCATTCGGCAAATCGAACACAGTGGCAAAGCGCACGTGGTATAGGCCCGTCGTTTTCCCACTCGACAAGTGTACCGGCATTGGCGGCTGGGCCTCGCGAAACAAGGCAGCGATTGGTTCCTTGGCCCACAGAAAACGGTTGGAGCAAGCACCATTGCCCTGGCCTCGCCAGAGGCATTGGTGAAAACCCCGAGAATGCTGGCGAACCAACGCCAACGCCTTATCTGGCGAGGCTCTGGCACGCCCGCAGACGGGCACGCAAGCCATCCTGTCGTGGCAATAACATAACTTCGCTTGTTACGATTATCTCATTCGATTACGATAGTTGATAACAAACCATCAGTCGTTGCTGTGCGTTGCACAAATTTGCGGACGTCTCATGCCTGAAGCTTCTACTTTGTCTTCCTCGGTTGTCACGCTGCGGCGTGGCGCCGTCATTCATCCCGCACGCAACCCAGGCGTGCCGTTCGACGCTGGATGGCTGGACGGGCTGCGGGTCAATCAGTCGGCGGTCGAGCGGCGCACCGCGACGCTCGCTACGCGCCGCACGGTCAAGAAAGACGCGCAGGCGGCGTGGCTACTGAAAGCGATCACCTGTATCGACCTCACCACGCTGAACGGCGACGACACCGAAGGCCGCGTGCGGCGCCTCTGTGCGAAAGCGCGCCAGCCGGTACGCGCCGACATCCTCGCCGAACTCGGCATCGCGCCGAACAGCATCACGACGGGGGCGGTGTGCGTGTATCACCGCTTCGTCGCGGCTGCGGTCGATGCGTTGCGTGGCAGCGGCATTCCGGTCGCAGCGGTTTCCACCGGCTTTCCCGCCGGCCTGATTCCACATCCGCTCAAGCTGAAAGAGATCGAGGCTTCGGTAGCCGACGGCGCCGAAGAGATCGACATCGTCGTGACACGCGAGCACGTGCTGACCGGCAACTGGCAGGCGCTATACGACGAAGTGCGCGACTTTCGCGCGGCTTGCGGCAACGCGCATCTGAAAGCGATTCTCGCGACCGGCGATATCCAGACTTTGTCGAACGTTGCGCGCGCATCGATGGTGTGCATGATGGCCGGCGCCGATTTCATCAAGACGTCGACCGGCAAGGAAGGCGTGAATGCGACGCTCGACGTTGCGCTGGTGATGGTGCGGAT
This sequence comes from Paraburkholderia sp., assembly GCA_036502945.1. Taxonomy (GTDB): domain Bacteria; phylum Pseudomonadota; class Gammaproteobacteria; order Burkholderiales; family Burkholderiaceae; genus Paraburkholderia. The sequence continues at coordinate 3,269 of DASXXR010000506.1, forward strand.
GATCCGCGAATATCACGCGCGCACCGGCATGCTGATCGGCTTCAAGCCGGCGGGCGGCGTGTCGCACGCCAAGACCGCGTTGTCCTTTCAGATCCTGATGAAGGAAGAGCTCGGGCGCCCGTGGCTCGAGCCGGAACTCTTCCGCATCGGCGCATCGAGCCTGCTGGCGGATATAGAACGCCAGCTCGAACATCACACGAGCGGCCGTTATTCGGCCTTCAACCGTCACCCTGTTGCCTGAGCAGAACGATCCCATGAGCGTAGCCGAGTATTTTTCTTCGATGGAGTACGGTCCCGCACCGGAGGACGATCAGCCCGCGCGCGCGTGGCTTGCGCAGCACGAGGCGAGGTTCGGCCATTTCGTCGGCGGCGCATGGCGCGCGCCGGCAGCCGGTGAGCATTTCGCTTCGCACGAACCCGCTTCGGGCAGGCTGCTGGCGCAGATCGCGCAGGGTAATGCGGCCGATGTCGACGCCGCAGTAGCCGCCGCGCGCGCGGCGCAGCCCGCATGGCGCGCGCTTGGCGGCGCGGGGCGCGCACGCCATCTGTATGCATTGGCGCGGATGGTGCAGCGGCACAGCCGGCTGTTCGCGGTGCTTGAAGCGCTCGACAACGGCAAGCCGATCCGCGAAACGCGCGATATCGACATCCCGCTCGTTGCGCGTCACTTTCTGCATCATGCCGGCTGGGCGCAACTGCAGGACAGCGAGTTCGCGAACTTCACGCCGCTCGGCGTGATCGGGCAGATCGTGCCGTGGAATTTCCCCTTGATGATGCTCGCGTGGAAGATCGCGCCGGCCATCGCCACGGGCAACTGCGTCGTGTTGAAGCCCGCCGAATACACGCCGCTCACCGCGCTGCTGTTCGCCGAACTCGCGCAGCGCGCCGGCCTGCCGGCCGGTGTGCTGAACGTCGTGACCGGCGATGGACGCACGGGCGCTGCGCTCGTCGAGCACCCGCAGGTCGACAAGATCGCCTTTACCGGCTCGACCGAAGTCGGCAAGCTGATTCGCGCGGCGACCGCGGGCTCGGGCAAGTCGCTGACGCTCGAACTCGGCGGCAAGTCGCCGTTCATCGTGTTCGACGATGCGGATCTGGACGGTGCAGTGGAAGGCGTTGTCGACGCGATCTGGTTCAACCAGGGGCAAGTCTGCTGCGCGGGTTCACGTCTGCTCGTGCAGGAAGGCGTAGAAGCGCGCTTCATCGAAAAGCTGAAGCGCAGGATGTCGACGTTGCGGGTGGGTACGTCGCTCGACAAGAGTATCGATATCGGCGCGATCATCGACGCGGTGCAGCTCGAGCGGATCGAAGCGTTGATCGAGGCAGGACGGCTCGAAGGTTGTGATGTGTGGCAATCGCCGGACATCGTCCTGCCGCGCGACGGCTACTATTTCCCGCCGACGCTCGTCACGGGTGTCGCGCCGTCGTCGACGCTCGCGCAGGAGGAAATCTTCGGCCCCGTGCTCGTGACGATGAGCTTTCGCACGCCCGATGAAGCGGTCGCGCTCGCGAACAACACGCGCTATGGTCTTGCCGCCAGTGTGTGGAGCGAGACGATCGGCCGCGCGCTCGATATTGCGCCGCGCCTCGCGTGCGGCGTCGTGTGGGTCAACGCGACGAATCTGTTCGATGCGGCGGTCGGCTTCGGCGGTTACCGCGAATCGGGCTACGGCCGTGAAGGCGGACGCGAGGGCATCTACGAATACCTTAAGCCGAATGCATGGCTTAGTCTCGCGGAGCGGCGTCCGTTGCAGCGTATGGCAGCAGCCGCGGCGCCAGCAGATCAAAGCATCGCAGCGTACGATGACGGTGCATTTAACGTTGACCGCACTGCGAAGCTTTTCATCGGCGGCAAACAGGCTCGCCCCGACAGCGGCTATTCGCTGCCGGTGTTCGGCCCGAACGGCGTGCTGGTCGGCGAGGTGGGCGAGGGCAATCGTAAGGACATTCGCAATGCGGTGGCTGCCGCGCGAGCGGCGCAGAAGTGGTCGCAAGCGACGGCTCACAATCGCGCGCAGGTGCTGTATTACCTCGCGGAAAATCTCGCGGTACGCGCGCCCGAATTCGCCGCGCAACTCGTTGTGCGCACAGGCATCAGCGAAATCGCTGCGCGCGATGAAGTAGATGCATCGGTCACGCGGCTGTTTACGTATGGCGCGTGGGCCGACAAGTTCGACGGTGCAGTGCATGCGCCGCCGTTGCGCGGTGTGGCGCTCGCGATGCACGAGCCGCTCGGCGTGATCGGCATTGCGTGCCCGGACGAGGCCCCGTTGCTCGCGTTCGTGTCGCTGGTTGGGCCGGCGCTGGCGATGGGCAATCGGGTGGTGGTATTGCCGAGCGCATCGTCGCCGCTTACCGTGACCGATTTTTATCAGGTGGCGGAAACGTCCGACGTGCCCGCGGGCGTGTTGAACGTCGTAACGGGCGAGCGTGGCGCGCTGCTCACCGCGCTCGCGAAACACGACGACGTCGATGCGCTATGGTGCTTCGGCGACGCAAAAGATTCGACATTGACTGAACGCGAATCGGTCGGCAACCTGAAGCGTACGTTTGTCGACCATGGCCGCCAGTTCGACTGGTTCGCTCCATCGAGCGAAGGCCCGGCACTGCTGCGCCAGGCCGTGCAAGTGAAGAACATCTGGATACCGTACGGCGACTGAGCGCCGCCCGGTATACGACGGATAGCACGCCAACCGAAACGGAGGAGACAACGTGCTGAAGAATCTGGACCCGCTGCTGAATGCCGATGTGCTGCATGCGTTGCGCGCGATGGGCCACGGCGATGAACTCGTCATTTGCGACGCGAATTTTCCGGGCGACTCCGTTGCACGCGCAACGGTGCTCGGCAAGCTGCTGCGTCTTGACGGCGCCGATTCCGCACGCGCGATACGCGCCGTGCTGTCGGTCTTGCCGCTCGATACATTCGTCGACGACCCGGCGTTGCGGATGGAAGTGGTCGGCGAGCCGAAGACGATCCCGGCGGTGCAACGCGAGGCGCAGGCCGAAGTGAACACGGCTGAAGGGCGCGATGTGCCGTTCAAGTCGATCGAGCGTTTTGCGTTCTATGAGCGCGCGCGCCACGCCTATTGTGTGATCGCTACCGGCGAACCGCGAGGCTATGGCTGCTTCGTGTTCAAGAAGGGGGTTCTGCTCGCTCCGGATACACCCAGGGAGCCGGGCAAATGAACACGCAAGCACAAGCACGCGGCCGCGTCGTGATTCTCGGCATCTACGTGACCGATCTGACCTTTCGCGCTGAGCGCATGCCGCTGATCGGCGAGACGATCGCCGGCTCGGCATTCGCGATGGGGCCAGGCGGCAAGGGCTCGAACCAGGCGGTCGCTGCTGCGCGAGCGGGTGCCGATGTCGTGTTTTGCACGCGCATCGGCAACGACGCGTTCGGCACGATCGCACGCGCGACGTGGGACGCCGAGGGCATTACGTCGCGTGCGCGGGTGATGGACGGTGCGGCGACGGGCGCGGCGCACATCTTCGTCGAAGACACGAGCGGCATGAACGCGATCATCGTTGCGGCCGGCGCGGCCGGCATGATGAACGCGTCCGACGTCGATGCGATCGAAGCGGACATCGCCGCTGCACGGGTATTCGTCACGCAACTGGAGCAGCCGCTCGCGGTCGCGAAGCGTGGCCTCGAAGTGGCGCGCAAGCACGGCGTGACGACGGTGTTCAATCCGGCGCCCGCGTTGCCGCTTAAAGACGACATATTCCCGCTGTGCGACTACATCACGCCCAATGAAACCGAAACGGCGGCGCTGACGGGCGTGCCCGTGAACAACGCCGACGATGCACGCCGCGCGGCCGACATCCTGCTCGGGAAGGGTGTCGGCGCAGTGATCGTCACGCTCGGCGAAGCGGGCGCGCTGCTGCATTCGGCGCAGCAATCGGTGCTCGTGCCGGCATTTCGCTGCGGTCGCGTGGTCGAAACCGCAGGCGCCGGCGACGGCTTCACCGGCGGCTTCGCAGCGGCACTCGCGCGCGGCGAAGATCCGGTTGCGGCAATGCGCTTCGGCTGCGCAGTTGCGGGTATTTCGGTGACGCGCCCTGGCACGGCGCCTTCGATGCCCACCTTGAGCGAAATCAACGCGGTGTTGAACCAGTCGGGCTTCGGTCACGCGCTATCCGCGTGAGGGGCCCCGCGATGTCGCTTTTGATGTCGCCATGACGTTTCACGCAGTTTGAAGGAGCTTGCCGTTACCATGAAGTTCTCGCTTTCCGCCGGAAAACCGTTCGCCGACCGGCAACTGAATTTCCTGTTGATCGTCAATGTGCTTGTCGTGCTGGTGGCGACGTGGCTGTCGCGCGGCCAGTTCGTCGATATCGACAACCTGCAGTCGATGGGCAGTCAATTGCCGGAGCTCGGCTTGCTCGCGCTCGGCATCATGCTGTCGATGGTGTCCGGCAACGGCGGGATCGACCTGTCCGGCGTCGGCCTCGCGAACCTGTCGGGCATGGTAGCCGCGCTGCTGGTGCCTAAGTTCGTCAGTGGCGACGATTCGCCGCTGCTCTATTCGGCGCTCTTCTGCGCGTTCGTCGTCGTGATGGGGCTGCTGGGCGGAATCCTGAACGGCATCGTGATCGCGCGTCTACGGCTTACGCCGATTCTCTGCACGCTCGGCACGCAATTGCTGTTTACCGGCTTTGCGGTCGTGCTGAGCAATGGCGCGTCGGTGCATGTCGATTACGTCGAGCCGTTGTCGAGCATCGGCAACGGCACCGTGTTTCAGGTGCCGGTCTCGTTCGCCATCTTCATTGCGGCAGTTGTGTTGCTGGGCTGGCTCTTGAGGCGCAGCCCGTTCGGCCTGCGTCTCTATCTGATGGGCACGAACCCGAAAGCCGCGTTCTACACCGGCATTCCGCGCGCACGCATGCTGATTCTCACATACGCAATGTGCGGCGTGCTCGCATCGCTCGCCGGACTCATCAGTGCAACGCATACGTCCAGCGCGAAATGGGACTACGGCAATTCGTATCTGCTGATCGCCATCCTGATCGCGGTGATGGGCGGCGTGAATCCGGCAGGCGGTTACGGCCGCATCATCTGCGTGTTCTTTGCGGCCACGGTGCTGCAGTTCCTGTCGAGCCTGTTCAATCTGCTGGGCGTGTCGCAGTTCTTCGGCGACTGCGCGTGGGGCTTCCTGTTGCTGCTGTCGCTCGCATTCGCGGGCGGCGAGCGCGTGCGCGCGATCTTCGGGTTCATGCAGCCTAACCAGAACCGCCGGCGCTAGCGCGGCACAGCAAGTTTCAGTACACAGCGGATATCGGTGCCCTGGATATCCGCAACGGGTAAGAGGGGCTGGATTGCATGACGAAAGCAAATGATGAAATAAAGGAGACATCGCAATGAAACTGAATCGACTGGCTGTCGCGCTCGCAGCGGGCGCGCTCACGGTGGGCGTGATCGCTGCCGCGCACGCGGCAACCAACGAGACGATCGTCACGGTCGTCAAGGTGACCGGCATCAACTGGTTCAACCGGATGGACGATGGCGTCAAGGAGTTCGCGAAAGACAATCCCGGCGTGACCGCCTATCAAACCGGGCCGGGCCGTGCGGACGCCGCGCAGCAGCTGAAGATCATCGAAGACCTGATCGCAAAGAAAGTGACGGCGATCGCGGTCGTGCCGTACGATCCGCCGACGCTCGAACCGGCGCTTAAAAAAGCAATGGATCGCGGCATCAAGGTCGTGACGCATGAAGCGGACAACGAGAAGAACACGATGGTCGACATCGAGGCGTTCGACAACAGCGCTTACGGTGCCGGGCTCAACGAACGGCTTGCCTCGTGCATGCACAGCGACGGCAAGTGGGCCGTGCTGGTCGGCTCGCTCGGCAGCCGCTCGCAGGTGCAATGGGCGGACGGCGGCATCAACAACGCGAAGGCGAAGTATCCGAAGATGAACCTCGTCGAGCCGAAGCTCGAGACGAACAACGACGGCGAGCGCGCGTATGAAGTGGCGAAGGAAGTGTTGCGCAAGTACCCGGATCTGAAGGGCTTTCAAGGTTCGTCGTCGCTGGATGTGATCGGCATCGGCCGCGCGGTCGAGGAAGCGGGCATGCAAGGCAAGATCTGCGTGTATGGCACGGGCCTGCCGACCGAGGCCGGCAAGTTCCTCGAAAGCGGCGCGGTGAACGGCATTGCGTTCTGGGATCCGAAGCTTGCGGGTATCGCGATGAACAAGGTCGCGAAGATGTTGATCGACGGCAAGACGGTTCAGAACGGCGCCGATCTCGGCATTCCCGGCTATACGAAAGTAACGGTCGAGAAAGGTCCGGGCAAGGGCATCATCGTGCGCGGCCAGGGCTGGGTGAACGTCGACAAGTCGAACTACAAGCAGTATCCGTTCTGATTGGCGTGTGACAGCGTGCGCCCGCTCGCAGCATTCCGCGGGCGCGCCTTCGGAGTTTACGGTTCTTCATCATGAATCAAAACGTTTCCTCAATGCCGTTTCTGGAAGTGGTCGGCGTGCACAAGCGTTTTACCGGCGTGCATGCGCTGCGCGGCGTGAGCCTGTCGTTCCGGCGCGGCCAGATCTATCATCTGCTCGGCGAGAACGGCTGCGGCAAGAGCACGCTGATCAAGATCATTTCCGGCGCGCAGCCGCCCGACGAAGGCGAACTCGTGATCGAAGGCGTGCGCCATGCGCGGCTGTCCGCGCTTGAATCGCTGGCGGCCGGCATCGAGACCGTTTATCAGGACCTGTCGCTGCTGCCGAACATGAGCGTCGCCGAGAACGTGGCGCTGACGTCCGAACTTGCCGAACACAACGGGCGGCTCACGCGCACCTTCGATCGCAAGGCGCTTGCGCGCACCGCGGCGCGGGCGCTCGAGGCGGTCGGCCTGCGCGGCGACGCGGAATTTCTGTCGACGTTGATCGAGCAACTGCCGCTCGCGACACGCCAGCTCGTCGCGATCGCGCGCGCGATCGCCAGCGAGGCGAAGTTCGTGATCATGGACGAACCCACAACGTCGCTGACGCAAAAGGAAGTCGACAACCTGATCGCGGTGCTCGGCAATCTGCGCGCGCAGGGCGTGACGGTGCTGTTCGTCAGTCACAAGCTCGACGAATGCTATGCGATCGGCGGTGAAGTGATCGTACTGCGCGACGGGCAGAAAATGGCGCAAGGTCCGATTGCCGACTACACGAAGGCGCAGATCAGCGAATTGATGACAGGCCGCCACCTGTCGAACGAGCGCTATCGCGAAGGCGGCCATGGCAATGAAGTGGTGCTGGATGTGAAGCATTTGACGCGCGCGGCGCAGTTCGCGGACGTCTCGTTCGCTCTGCATCACGGCGAGATTCTGGGCGTGACGGGGCTGCTCGATTCAGGCCGAAACGAACTGGCGCGCGCGCTCGCCGGGGTCGCGCCGGCCGACAGTGGCACCGTCGTGCTCGACGGTAAGCCGATCGTGGTGCGGACGCCGTCCGATGCAAAACAGCATCGCATCGGCTACGTACCCGAAGACCGGCTGAACGAAGGGTTGTTCCTCGACAAATCGATCCGCGACAACGTGATCACCGCGATGATTGGGAGCTTGCGCGACCGCTTCGGCCAGATCGACCGTGCGCGCGCTGATGCGCTCGCGGAGCAGACGGTCAACGAACTGCAGATCGCGACGCCCGGTGTCGACAAGCCGGTGCAATCGCTATCGGGCGGCAACCAGCAACGGGTGCTGATCGGCCGCTGGCTCGCAATCGATCCGCGCGTGCTGATTCTGCATGGACCGACGGTAGGCGTCGACGTCGGTTCGAAGGACATCATTTACCGGATCATGCAGCGGCTGTCGCAACGCGGGATCGGCATTATTCTGATTAGTGACGACCTGCCCGAGCTGCTGCAAAACTGCGACCGCATTCTGATGATGAAGAAAGGCCGGGTGGCCAGCGAATACCGCGCCGACCAGTTGAGCGAAGCCGACCTGTATCACGCGCTGCTTTCCGAAGCGGCTTAGCAGCATGAGCGGATTCAAGTGCGGATTCAAAGCGCTTAAAGAGTTTAAAGGGCTTAAAGGCTTTAAAGGAAGTCATCGATGTCAACGAGCATGAAACAGACCATGACCACTGCCAACGTCGTTGAAATCGCGCCCGAGGTCAAGCCGCCGAGTTTGCGCACGAAGCTTGCGCGCCAGCCGGAATGGTTCACCCTTGCGCTGATCGTCGTGACGTGCGTGATCGTCGGCGCGATCAACCCGCGCTTTTTTCAGCTCGCGACGCTGTTCGACCTGCTGCATTCGGCAACCACGGTATCGCTGTTCGCGCTCGGCACACTCGTCGTGCTCGCGTCGGGCGGCATCGACGTGTCGTTCACGGCGATCAGCGCGTTGACGATGTATGCGATCACGAAGGCTGTTTTCGCATGGTGGCCCGATGCGCCGTTCGCGCTGATACTCGTGACAGGCGCGCTCGGCGGTATTGTGTTCGGCCTGATCAACGGGGTACTCGTGCATCGTTTGAAGGCGCCCTCGCTGATCGTGACGATCGGCACGCAGTACCTGTATCGCGGCATCCTGCTGACCTTCATCGGCACGACGTTCTTCATGAACATCCCGCACAGCATGGACCGCTTCGGCCGGATTCCGCTGTTCTTCTATCACACCGCCGACGGCCTGCGCGCGGTGTTGCCGGTATCGGTGCTCGCGCTGGTGGCGGCGGCCATCGTTACGTGGTGGTTGTTGAACCGCACGATGATGGGGCGTGGCGTCTATGCGATGGGCGGCAGTCTCGCCATCGCCGAGCGGCTCGGCTACAACCTGCGCGCGATTCATCTGTTCGTGTTCGGCTACACCGGCATGCTGGCCGGTATCGCCGGCATTCTGCATGTATCGAACAACCGGCTCGCGAATCCATTCGACCTGGTGGGCACGGAACTCGACGTGATCGCGGCGGTGATTCTCGGCGGCGCGCGCATCACGGGTGGAACGGGGACCGTAGCGGGTACGCTGTTAGGCGTCGTGCTCGTGACGCTGATCAACAGCGTGCTGATTCTGGTCGGCGTGCCGAGCACCTGGCAGAAGGTGATCATCGGCGCGTTCATTCTGATTGCCGGGACGTTGTTCGCGCTGCAACGCAAGGGTTAGAGCAACGCGCAGGCGGCTTCCACCTGCGCGTCACTGCTTGCGCCGGCGCACTTCCTGCCCTTTCTCGGTGATGACCGAATCGAAATTGTCGATCTGTGAAAAGCGCACCGCTTTCACCACGCCGAACTTGCTGCTGTCGACAACAAGATGGCTTTCCACCGCGCTCGCCATGGCCGCCTGCTTCAGCGCCACTTCATGAAAATTCCAGCAGGTGACGCCGCGCGCGCGATCGACGCCGCCCGCGGAAATGAACGCCTTGTTGATGCCCATCCGCCGCAGCACTTCGATGCTTTCCTCGCCTGCAAACGAATCGGACGACGGCACATAGACGCCGCCTAGCAGGATCATCCGCACGTTGGGCTTGCGGCGCAAAATTTCCGCGACGTTCAGCGAGTAACACACCACGGTGACATGCCGATCGGCCGGAATCAGGCGCGCGAGCGTAGCGAGGGTCGTGCCGCAGTCGATGAAGAGCGTTTCGTTATCCGCGATGAGCCTGGCCGCAAATGCGGACGCTTCTGCCTTTGCCTGCGCGAAGTGATCCTTTTCCTGCTCCAGCGAATAGCCGGCGGAGTTGGGGACATCGTTCGCGCTGACGATATAGCCGCCCAGATACGTGAACTTGCCGGGGCTGGCGGCGATATCGCGGCGCACGGTCATCTCCGATACGCCGAGCAGCGCCGCCGCATCGCGCAGCCGCATGACGCTTTGTCTTGCGAGAGCATCGGCGAGCACTCGCAGACGTTCAGTTTTGAGCATGGAATTCCTCGCGCACGGGGGCGCGCTGGCGCGTTAGATTTTGTTCGGTTTCTGAGAGAATTATAACAAACCATGATCGGCGCCGGCTAAACGAAGCGTGTAGCAAATGCACTTTTTATGCGCCCGGGTAGTGATAAATACATGGCGCATCGCACTTCCAGGGTTTCCGTTTCGCTTGGAAAAGCCCCACCCAGCACATATGCTGACTTCAGCGTGCGGGAACTGACGCTCTGCAGCAGGGTCTTCTGCTTAATTCAAACAAGGGGAGGCAACTCATGACGCGTGCCGTCGATTCCGGCGTAATACTCATTGCCCGTATCGCACTGGCTGTGCTGTTCCTGTGGGGCGGTGCGATGAAGTTGCTGGGCTACGCAGGCTTCGTCGGATACCTGCAATCGAAGGGCGTGCCGTTTGTCCCGGTGGCTGCGCCGGTGGTCGTGGTGATCGAACTTCTCGGCGGGTTATTGCTGATCGTCGGCTTCAAGGTTCGCGCGCTCGGTTTGATTCTTGCAATCTATTCGGTGGCAACCGCCGTTCTTGGTCATGATTTCTGGAATGTTGCGGATGCCGCCACGCAACGCGACGTGATCGTGCATTTCTGGAAGAACGTCGGCATTGCGGGTGGTTTCCTGTTGCTGTTCGTGACGGGAGCGGGACGTATCAGCATCGACGGCGCGCGTCCGACGCGCGGCGGGCTAAGTCTATAGCGCTCGCCAGCAGTGTTCGTGGCGGGTGCCGATTGATGCGGGTCGCCACGCGGTTTCGTTTTCAGCTGAAAAGGAGCACGCAATGATTCAAGGCTTCGACCATATGATCGGCGGACAGGTCATGCAATTCTGCGCGAGCCTCGGCGAGGGGCCGACACCGCATCGCGTTATCGTCAGCCTCGCCGATACGGCGAAAACGCTTGTGATTCTCGATGCGTCCGGATTGATCAGCACGATCAAGGCGGAAATCGAAGAGCCGCAGGATCTTCTCGCGAATGCGATCCGCAAGACGCAAAGCGAAGGCTTGCTCGAGAAAGCACTCGATACGGGCGACATTCAGGAGGTGACGTTGTAGTCCCGTTGCCTGCTTCTTCGCAGGCCGCCGCTCTGCGCTTACTGTGCGTTACTTTACGTTGCGTTCAGCGGTGCGGTCCGCCGCGCGCGGGCTGCGCAGACCGTCGGCGGGCCGCGTTTGCGCGCTCGCATGCGGATGCGGATGTACGAAGCACGCGAGCGCGAGGCCGGTCAGCAGTAAACCGGCCGAGATCGCCGTCGCGATCTGCAGGCCGGATACGATGTGTTCGGCCTGGGCGCCGCTCGCGAGCGCACCGAACGCCGCCACGCCGACCGCGCCGCCCGCCTGCCGCGCCGTATTCAGCACCGCCGACGCGGTGCCCGCGCGCCGCGGTTCGACCGATGCGAGCACGGCGGTCGTCATCGCCGGCACCGCGAGGCCCATGCCGGACGGAATCAGCAGGAACGGGACGAGCAGCGCCCACAGCGGCGAGCCGGCATCGACCCCATGCAGCAGACCATAGCCGAGCGCCGCGGTGATTGCACCGGCGATCATTGGCACCCGCACGCCGAACCGCCCGATCACCCAGCCGCTCGCGACATTCGAGATCAGAAAACCACCGGTCAGCGGCAAGAACGCGAGACCGGCCTCTAGCGGCGTGTCACCGCGCACGCGCTGCAGGAAGAGGCTTAGCACGAACACGACGCCGTAGTACGTCAGATTCACGCAGATGCCGAACAGCACGGCGGCGCTGAAGGTTCGGTTGCTGAACAACGTTAGCGGCAGCATCGGCGTTGCGGCTCGCCGTTCGGTCGCGACGAAGGCGAGCGCCGCGAGCAGCGCGACGACGAAGCTGCCGGCCACCAGCGGGTGCGCGAGGCCGAGCGGCCGCCATTCGATGACGGCGCCCGTGAATGCGGTTAACGCGATGATCGCAAGCGCCTGGCCGGGCAGGTCGATGCTGCGCCTTGCGTTGTTGGCGTTGTTGGCGTTGTTGTCGTTGTTGTCGCTGGCCGGCAGCGGGTGCGCTGGCGTGGGCGCTTTAGGCACCCAGGCGAAGGTCGCGACGAGGCCGGCTGCGCACAGCGGCAGATTGACCAGAAAGATACTGCGCCAGCCGAACGCCGCGATCAGCAGTCCGCCGGCGACCGGGCCCGCGGCGATCGAAATCGCGCCGGCAGCGGTCCACAAACCGACGGCCCGTGCACGCAGCTTCGGATCGTGTCCGCACGACTGATTGAGCAGTGCGAGCGAATTCGGCAGCATCGCGGCGGCGCCGATGCCCTGACAGGCCCGGGCAGCAACCAGCGTCGCCGCGTCGCCGGCGAACCCGCACATCAGCGACGCCAGCGCGAACAGCGCAATGCCGAGCGCGAACATCCGCCGCGCGCCGAACCGGTCGCCGAGCACGCCCGCCGACAGCATCAGCACGGCGAACGCGAGCGTGTACGCATCGACGATCCATTGCAGGCCTGCAACGTTCGCATGCAGGTCCGTGCCGATTCTGGCGAGCGCGATGTTGACGATAGTCACGTCGAGCTGCGTGACGACGAAGCCGACGCTGACGGTCGCGACAATGCGGGCGAGCGCGGGGGTGAAGCGGGCGGAAGGTGTTTTCATACGGCCAATCATAGGACCGTCCTGTTGCCCGATGTTTCGGGGAACCGTGAAGTGTCGATGCATTGCGGACTGCAAAGGTGTCTACGTCAAAGCGCAAACCGCTTACCCGATTCGAGGATGCAGCAACGCGCAACAACGCGCACGCATTGCGCAATTTCAGACTGGTCTTATGGGCGCGAACGGCTGCTGCTAACAGAATCGCCTGCGAGGCCATTAGTCGAGAAAAATTTACAATGCGTATAGCAATCCTTCAACGCGACCCTGTGCGGAGCAAGCAGCTCGAGCGAATCCTGGCGCAGGGCGGCCATAGCTGCCTGCTCTATGACGATGGCATGAGCCTGTCGAAAGCGCTGGCCCGATCGACGGTGGATCTGTTGGTGCTCGATTGGTACGGCGCGCGGATGTCCGGCAGCGATGTGCTGAAGTCGGTCCGTTCGGTGAGCGGCGACTGGATACCGGTGATGTTCGCGTCGGCCGACAGTTCGGAAGAGAGCATCGTGCGCGCGCTGGCCATCGGCGCGGACGACTACGTCACGTTTCCGGTGCGAACCGCCGAGTTTCGCGAACGCATCGCCGCACTGCTGCGGCGCGCTTATCCGGAGCGTTTCGGCAGGTCGAGTTTCGACATCGGTCCATATCACTTCGATACGCGCCGCCAGGCGGTCACCGTGCACGGCGCGCCGGTGCGTTTGTCGGGCACGCAGTATCGTCTGGCGGCGCTGTTGTTCTCTAACGTCGGCCGCGTGCTGTCGCGCGAGCATATCTTTGCGATGGTCTGGGGACGCGAATTCCGCGAGGTCACGCGGACGATCGACAGCCATGTATCGCGTCTGCGGCTGCTGCTCGAAATCGAACCGGGAAACGGGTTCCGTCTGCAGCCGGTGTATAAGAGCGGCTATCAGTTGCTTCAGGTTCGCGCGGACGAGGCCGCCGCTCAGGAAGCTGCTCGGCAAGCCGCAGCCTGACCGGCGTCTCGTTGCATTGCTGCGCACGCCGCCTCGATGCGGGGCGCGCGCAGTCTTCAACGCCGCGCCCGATCGTCAGCTTTTTCCACCGATCGTCATTCATGAAGTCGCGCTTGATGACGATGCCGTCCGCTGCCTGCACGGCCGCGGCGAATTCATCGGCAATGCCCTCGTCCTGTAGACGCGTACCGTGTATTCCGTCACGCTGCTTCGCGCACACCTCAAACATCTCGCTCTGCCCCGCGGGCCCTATAATCGTCCGCACACGACAACCGCAACGCTCACACGGGACACGCAATGAACACGCTGGCTTACCCGCTGGAAGCGCTACGGCACCGTGCGCACCTGAGCACCGGCATGACGGTCGGCAAACGGTTCGGATGAGTCCGCGCGGCCCGGCGCATCGCTACTACGTGTACGTCGTGGCGCTTGCGGATACGGTCTGGAACGAGGCCCGTTTTCGGCGCGCGAACCCGGACTATCGGTTCGACAAGCCATGCGTGTACGTGGGGATGACGGGACTGGATCCGGATTTGCGCTTCGACCGGCACAAAGCCGGTATTCAGGCGAATCGTTTCGTGCGCAACTATGGTTTGCGCCTGATGCCCGAGCTGTATGACGTGTTCAATCCGCTGCCGTATGACGGCGCGCGCGATATGGAAGTGGAACTGGCAATCGGATTACGTGAAGCGGGCTATGCGGTTTGGCAAGCGTGACGAAAGGCTGGACGCGGCCGGTCATTTCAGGCCGAGGCCGCGCAAGATGGCGCTGCCTTCATCGGTTAAGCGAATGCGCGGCGCACCGGCCTCCGTTGCGACCGATTCCACCAGGCCGGCTTCCTGGAGCATCGGAATTTCGGGTTTGGCAAATGCGTCGACGGGTGCGTGCAGCAACAGCAGCAGTGTTGCGAGTTCATGGTGGCTCAGCAGCCGGCGCAGGATTGTCGGCCGTTTAGCGATGACCTGCGTTGCCTGCGCGTCGCGTTCGTTGTTATCCATCGGACACCTCTTGCGGATCACATTTTTGGTGACAGCATCTTGAGTGTCCAATCTTAAACGACGCTTAAGGCAAGCGTGCGACAGCGGGCATACGATCAGGATGCAGGCCCCGCGCCCGCTGGGCATGGATTACCGATGATGACAGGCGGTGTTCATCAGGGTGCGCAGGTTTTACTGGCGGGTTCGATCCACATGTTCGATATGTGCCGCTGGCCCGCATAGAAACGGTAGGTTGTTCCGCCGTTGTCGGTGCGAACCTTGACGATGTTCGAATCACCGAAATCCAGCATCGTGCCTTGCGGAATCGCCGACGTTTTCACGTTCGTTTCGTGCTTTTGCGCTTCCTGTTTCAGGCAGGCGACGACGTCTTCGACGGAGCGCTGCGTGATCGTGTCCTTGACCGGGTCGCCCGCGTCGGGGTTGCTCTGGAATTGCGCGCACGCACCGACGAATAGTGGAACGAACAAGGTTGCTGCAATAAACGGGTTCCTCATAGCTCTCCTTGGGCTGTCAACTGCTTTTCAATCGCTTTGCCGCGGCTGATAAACATTACGCGATTATATCGGGGCAACGCGCATGCCCGGACGTGTTGCCTCGCGCGTTAGCTTTCGCGGCGCCGTCCGGCAAGCGCGTCGCGGGTCTGCATTACCGTGTAGGTGAGCTGAGCGGCGGCGAGGCCGAATGCACCGAAGGTGCGTGTGAGACCGAACTTCGCGAACGCGTCGGGCACCGGGCGCTCGCCGGAAATGGCGGCGGCGAGCAATTCACCGGATACCGTGGTCGGCGCCATGCCGTGACCCCCGAAGCCTACGGCGTACCACACGCCGTCGGGGCTTTGACCGATCTGCGGCATCTTGTGCCGCGCGTAGCTCATCAACCCACCCCAAGCGTGGTCGATGCGCACGTCGTGCAGTTGCGGATACACCCGTAGCAGATCGCGGCGCAGTAGCCGGACGATTGCTTGTGGCTCGCGATCGACGACCGAAATGCGTCCTCCCCACAGGATGCGGCTATCCGGCAACGGGCGATAGTAGTCGAATGCGAAGCGCGTGTCGTACACCGCCGACGCGCAATCGATCGCGCCTTTCAGGCGTACGCCCAACGGTTCAGTGGTCATCACGTAGGTGGCGATCGGCAACACTGCACGCTCGACGCGCCGATAGACATTGCGTGCATAGCCGCCGCTCGCCATGACCACGTGCTGCGCTTCGATCGCGCCGTCGGCGGTTTCGACGATGAAGCCGCCGCGTTGCGCCCGCAGCGCCGACACCGGTGAGCGCTCGTAGATGCGCGTTCCCGCCGCGGCCGCGGCAGCGGCGACGCCGAGCACATACTTCAGAGGATGAAAGTGAAACGCGTTGCGCTCAAAAAGGCCGCCGTGATAGCGATCCGTCTTGAGCCGCGTGGCGAGATCAGACGTGCTGAGCGGTTCCCAGTCGACGTCGAACGCATCCTTCATCAGGCGGCGCTGCGTGTCGAGCCGGGCGGGCTCGTCGAACCAGTTCGCGAGGATCACGCCCGCGTCGGTGACATCGCAATCGATGCGGTAACGCTCAATGCGCTGGCGCATCAAATCGACCGCGTCGGTGGTGAGTGCGTACAGTTCGCGCGCGCGTGACGGCCCGAGTATTTTCAGCAGATCCGCGCAATCCAGGCTGTAGCCGCCGAACACGAAGCCGCCGTTGCGGCCTGACGCGCCGAAGCCGACTTGCTGCGCTTCGACCACGACGACATCGCTAACGCCGCGCTCGGCGAGGCCCAGTGCTGTCGACAGTCCCGCCAGCCCGCCGCCTACGATGCAGACCGCAGCTTGAAGTTTGCCGGTCAAACGAGGGTATTCCGGCCGTACGACGGTGGCTTCGTAGAAATTTTTCAAGAGTTCGAATGACTGGAGCGGGCGCGGCCGTTCGCGATAAAAGAGGCAGATTGCGAGGTCGCGAAACCGCGTTTTGCGCCGATACGTCCGCACCGCGACCTGACGCCGCGGCGAGTCGCGAAAATGGGCCCGCGTAGACGGCCCGTGCTGGATGCGCGGCTAGAGTACTCAAATTCCTGTAGCGTTTATATCCGGTTTTTTACAGATTGCAAGCACCCGCGCGGTGTTGTACCCGATCGCCATGGTTGCTCGGCGCGGCGGTGTTCCGGCATTCGTGTGGCGCGAGTGTTGCGTAGCGTACTCATAATTCATACGGCTCCACGCCGCAGGCCTTCGTTATGCGCCGTTACGCGTTAGACTGACACCAGTCGTGTTGTTTGTGGTTCGGCATCTGCAAGGGAGACGCCACCATGAATCGGCCACAGCTTCGGCTTCCGTTGCGCACCGCTGGCACCACGTCCGTCTGGAAGTGGTTCAAGTGGCTGCTCGTCGTCGCGTTTCTGGTCGTCGTCGCAGCTGGCGTGCACTTCGTCCAGATCGAGATGGACACGTCCAGCCTGCAGGCGCGCTACCTGTCCGAACTCACGAGCGAAGTGGGTTTTACCGTCTCCGAAGGGCCGAGCGACAGCATTCGTTTTCCCAAAGAAGGCCCCTATGACACTCGCCTCGGCTATACGCTGCTGCCCTCGATCGAACGGCGGTTGAAGGAGCGCGGTTTTGCGGTTGCGTCGCAGGCGCGCGGCTCGCAGCGGTTGACGTCGCTTGCCGACGACGGCCTCTTCATCCCCTACGAAGAAAAGGACCAGGCAGGGTTGCGCCTCTTCGACGCAACCGGCGAACCGCTATTCGGCGAAGACTACCCCAATCGAATCTATCGCAGTTTCGATGCGATTCCGCCGCTTGTCGTCGACGCGTTGCTGTTCATCGAAGATCGTCATCTGCTCGACACGGACCAGCCGAACCGCAATCCCGCCGTCGACTGGGGGCGTCTTGGCCGCGCAGTGGCCGATCAGGGCGCGCGTTTCTTCGACCACAGTCAACCGACGCCCGGCGGCAGCACGCTGGCCACCCAGATCGAGAAATTCCGCCACTCGCCGGGCGGGCGCACCGCTACGCCGAAAGAAAAACTGCGGCAGATCGCGTCGGCTTCGGTGCGTGCGTATCTGAACGGACCGCGCACGATCGATGCACGCGAGCAGATCGTTGTGCGGTATCTGAATTCGGTGCCGCTGGCAGCGCAACCTGGTATCGGTGAAATCAACGGCATCGGCGACGGAATCGCGACGTGGTATGGCCGCGATTTTGACGAAGTGAACCGCATCCTCCGTGCGCCGCCAACCGGCGACAATCTCGCCGAGCAAGGGCTGGCGTTTCGCCAGGTGTTGTCGTTGATGATCGCGCAACGCGGGCCGTCGCGCTTTCTGCTGCGGCAGAACCAGGAACTGGCGACATTGACGGACAGCTACCTGCGGCTGCTGGCAAGCGGCGGCGCGATTTCGACCGCGCTGCGCGACGCGGCACTCGCCGCGCCAATCGAACTGCATCGCGCAAAGCCGCCGCAGGTGGCGGAGTCGTTCGTGACGCGCAAAGCGGTGACGTCGTTGCGCTCGCATCTTCTGGCGGCGCTCGGCGTGGCGAATCTGTACGATCTCGACCGATTCGATCTAAGCGCGCGCGCGACGCTCGACAACGACGCACAGCAGGCTGTCAGCGACCGGCTCGCCGACGCGGCGACGCGCGACGGCGCGCGCGCAGCCGGCCTCTACGGAAAAGACATGCTGCGCACGCAGGACGATCCATCGAAGATCGCATACAGCTTCACGCTGTACGAAAGGCACGGCGGCGCGAACCTGATGCGCGTGCAGACCGACAGCGTCAACCAGCCGTTCGACATCAATCAGGGCGCACGTTTGAATCTCGGCTCGACGGCGAAGCTGCGCACGATCGTCACGTACTTTCAGATAATGGAGGAACTGCATGCGCGCTATGCGTCGCTGAGCGCAGCCCAATTGCGTGACGTGAAGCCCGACCGGTCGGATGGGCTGACGCGCTGGGCGGTGGATTATCTCGCGCATACGCAGGACCGCTCGCTTACGGCGATGCTCGACGCGGCGACCGAACGCAAGTACTCGGCGAGCCCTGGCGAAACGTTCTACACGGGCGGCGGCGCGCAAGCGTTCAACAATTTCGAATCGAGCGACAACGCGCGCATTCTCACCGTGCATCGCGCATTCCAGCATTCGGTGAACCTCGTGTTCGTGCGGATGATGCGCGACATCGTCCACTACGAGATGATCCAGACGTCGGGCCTGAGTTCGCAATGGCTCGACGATCCGGCGGCGCGGAAGCTATACCTGACGCGCTTTGCCGACCAGGAAAGCCGTGTGTACATGAATCGTTTTTACGCGAGGTACCGCGGCAAGACGCCGGACGATGCGTTGAGCGCACTGATGCGCACGGTGCGCAGATCGCCGCCGAAAGTCGCGACGGTGCTGCGCAGCGTGGCACCCGATGCGTCGCAGGAATGGTTCAACGCGCAAATGCGGGCTGCGCTGAAGGGCACGCCCGCGGCGACGCTGGACGATGAAGACCTTGCGAAGCTCTACGAGAAATACGCTATCGACAAGTTCAATCTGAATGACCGCGGTTATATCTCGAGTGTTCATCCGTTGGAACTGTGGACGGTCAACTATCTGCGCGCCCATCCGAATGCGACTGCGGACCAGCTCCAGGAAGCCAGTCGTGACGCACGCGTCGAAGCATATAAGTGGCTCTTCAAAACGCGCTATCACGGCACGCAGGACCGGCGCATCAAACGAATGGTCGAACAGCGTGCTTATGAAGAGATCGGCAAATCGTGGCGCGCGCTGGGCTATCCGTTTGCGAAGCTCACGCCGTCGTACGCGGCGGCAATCGGCGCCTCGGGCGACCGGCCGGTCGCGCTAGCGCAATTGATCGGCGTGATTGCGAACGGCGGCAGGGAGGCGCCGACACAAAGCATCACCGAACTCGAGTTTGCGAAGGGTACGCCCTATGAAACCCGCTTCACGCGAGCTGAGCCGCAGCCGAAGGAGGTGTTGTCGCCCGAGATCGCGAATGAGGTTCATATGCTGTTGCGCGATGTCGTGAGCGGCGGCACTGCGAGGCGTCTCGCGCAAGGCATTACGTTCCCCGACGGCCAGACGCTGCAGCTCTACGGCAAGACGGGAACCGGCGATCAGCGGTTCAATGTGTTCGCGCGCGGCGGCCGGCTGATCGAGTCGCGCAAGGTCAACCGCACGGCGACGTTCGTGTTCGTGCTCGGCGACCGCTTCTACGGTACGCTGACCGCGTATGTGCATGAGCCGTATGCGGCGCGCTACGATTTCACCAGCGCGCTGTCGGTGCAGCTGTTGAAGTCGCTCGCG
>DASXXR010000507.1:0-8626 GCA_036502945.1 Paraburkholderia sp.
GTCGGTTCGTCGAACAGCAGCACGTCGGGTTTCATTGCGAGCGCGCGGGCGATGCCGACACGCTGCTTCTGGCCGCCCGAGAGCCGCGCAGGAAACTGATCGTGCTTGTCGGCGAGGCCCACGCGCGCGAGCAGCGCCTCCGCTTCGCTGCGCACCGTCGCACGATCGCGCTTTAGCACATGCAGCGGCGCTTCCATCACGTTCTCGATGACGCTCAGGTGCGGCCACAACGCGAAGTGCTGGAACACCATGCCGATCTTCGAGCGCATCTGCGCGAGGTCTGCATCGCTCATCTTGATGCTGGTGTTGTCGCGCACACCCATGCGCTGGCCCGAAATATGGACGCTGCCGGCATCGGGCGTCTCTAGCCAGTTAATGCAGCGGAGCAACGTCGATTTGCCGCAGCCCGACGGGCCGAGCAGACAGATCGTTTCGCCCTGCGCGACTTGCAGCGACACGTCGCGTAGCACCTGATTCTCGCCGAACGACTTGGAAATGCCGTTCAGCATCACGACGTGCCGCGCGCTGTCGCGCGCCGCGGCGTGCAGAGCCTGTGCCACGGCCGGAGCGGAAGGAGAGTTCACGTGCGGCGTTCCTCAGCGAGTTTGTCCAGCATGCCGGTGCCTGCCTCGATCGCGAGGCAAACGCACCAGTAAAGCAGCACTGCCGTAACGAAGGCAGCAAACGGAATGAAGTAGGTGGTCTGGATGCCGGTCATTTCGTGCGTCAGCTCGTTGACTGCGATGACGGTCAGAAACGCGCTGTCCTTGACGATCTGGATCAGCTGGTTGCCGATCATCGGCATCGCGCGCAGGAAGATCGGCGGCAGGATGATGCGCCTTAGCAGCGTGAAGCCGGAGAAGCCGAACGCCTTGCCCGATTCGATCAGCGTTTGCGGCAACTCCCGCCATGCGCCGCGCAGCAGTTCGGCCATGTATGCGGTGTTGTACAGGATCAGCGCAATCGCGCCCGACGTCCAGTTCGACAGGCTAAGGCCGAGCGTCGGCAAGCCGAAGTAGATCAGATACACGAACAACAGGAACGGCGCGCAGCGCATCGCATCGACGTACGTGGCTGCCGCGCGCGCAATCAGTTTGTGCCGGGACATCAGCAGCGGCGTGACGAGTGCGCCGAGCACGAGCGACGCGATACCCGCGCTGACGAGCAGGATCACCGTGTTCAGCAAGCCGGCCAGTACGACATCGCGTTGCCCCCAGATGATCGCGAAGTCGTGGATCATGCGAACCCTCCTTGCCGCATACGCACTTCGATCATGCGTTGCACCTTGATGAGCGCATACACGATCACACCGTACAGCACGAGTGCGAATACGAACGGCGGCAGCGGTTCATACGTGTTCGAGCCGACGCGCAGCGCGGCCCGCGTGATCTCGACGATACCGATCACGGCGACCGCCGGCGTCGATTTGATCTGCAGTGTCATTTCGTTGACGAGGCCCGGCAGGCTCGCGCGCCAGACCTGCGGCAGCACGATGCGGCGCATGCGGGTGGTGCGCGACATCGCAAACGACAGCGCCGCGTCATATTGATCGCTCGGAAACGCGACGAGCGCGCTGCGCCAGATTTCGCAGTTGAACGCGGATGTGCTGACGGTCAGTGCGACGATCGCGGCCGGAATCGGGTCGAGCGAGATACCGAATTGCGGCAGCGCGAAGAAGATCAGCAATGTCAGCGTAACCGTCGGACACGACCGGACGATGCTCACATACGAATACACGATGCGATCGAACACCGGCACGCGTGCCCAGCGTATCAACGCGAGCGCGAGGCCGAGCGGCACGCCCAGCACAATGCTGGCGAGCGACAGCGAGATCGTCGCCAGCGCGCCTCGCGTGATGCTCCAGTAATCGTAAGCGGTCATCTGGCGGGCTCGTCTACGGAATCAGTTGATCGATTGCGGCATCGATTCGAAGCTCGCGCCGAACCACTTCTTCTGCATCTGGTACATCTCGCCGCTCTTGCGCAGATCGGTCAGCACGCCGTTGATCATTTCGAGCGCGGCGCTGTTGCCTTTCTTGACGGCCCACGCGATGTACACCGGGTTGCCGATCTTCTGGCCCAGTACGAACGTGTCGGGACGCGTCTTGATCAGCGAGTTCAGATTGATCTGCGTGTTCGCGACTGCGTCGAGGCGGCCGACGCCGAGGTCCTGGTACGCTTCCGGGTACGACTGATACTCGACGATCTGCTTCACGCCCTTGCCGCCGTGCTTCTTCTTCAGCGCTTCGTCGTACGCTTTCAGGTCGGCGAGCATCGCGCTACCGGTTTGCACGCCGACCACCTTGCCGACCAGGTCGTCGGCGGATTTGATGCTCGAGCCTTTCTTGGTCGCGTAGAACGTGGTCGATTCGACCAGCGGCGTCGTGAAATCGAACGTGCCTTTGCGTTCCGGCGTGACGAGTACGGCTGTCACCGCCATGTCGTACTTGCCCGTCGTCACGCCCGGCAGGATGCCTGGCCACGGCATGATCTGCTGCCGCACTTCGATGGGCAGCTTCTTCTTCACGAGCGCCAGCATTTCGTTGTCGTAGCCGGTGGGTTTGCCGTCGTCGACGTACTCGAACGGCTTGAAGTCGTCCTCGGTCGCCACGGTGAGGTAGCCGCGCGCCTTGATTTCGTCCGTCGTCGCGGCGCTCGCGGGTTTGCCGGCACCCATGACACCAACGGCGGCAGCCGCTGCGAACAACGCGAACAATACGACGCGCCGCGCGGCGGTGTGCTTTTTCATCGTGAATGCGGTAACGCGAGTGAGGCGGGACGGCATGAGATTCCCCTTTGCGGTTGGAGCCATCGTCTTGCGCGAGATGCGCAGTCTTCCGGTTGATGGGCAGTCGCTGCGTGCCGCGATATTTGTATGCACACTTACGACTTCCATCGGCTCAATGCAAGTGGCATGCCAATGACCGCTGGCGGCGAGTGCGCTGCGTGTCCCTGCGCTGAGCGGCGGCGACGACCGCCGGGACACGCATCGTGGCGCACCAAAGCGTCACTGCAATGCACGTATCGTGGCGTGTTCTGCACTTGTTTGGATCGGTTTGCGATGGCGTTGCAAGGTTGCTTGTACGACGTTTGGGCGGATCGGCGGACCGGTTGCGCGCGCCGCGAATCATCGTCGCCGGAATCGTTTCTTCCTGATACGATGTGTACTGACGATGTGGCAAATGATGTGGCAAATAAGAGGAGATCTGACGATGAGCGCAAATGCAACAGCAGGCGCCGGCGGCAAGCCGTCCTGCACCGAGGTGATCGCGCCCGGCGGCCGCTGGTCGCGGCGCCTCGAAACCGGCGAGCGGCTGCGCATCGTCGATCTCGAAGGGCAGCAGGCGGTGGATTTTCTGTGCTATTCGGCCGAGCTCCCACTCGACCGTCTAAATGTGCCGAACACTGTGAAGCTGAACCGTTCGCTATACGTGACGAAGGGCTGCACGATTTATTCGGACCGCGCCCGCAAGATGTTTTCGGTGCTCGAGGACACCTGCGGCTTTCACGACACGCTGGCCGGCTGCTGCAGCAACGAAATGGATCTCTTGCGCTACGGGGTCGTCAAAACGCTCAGTTGCAGGAGCAACTTCGTCGCCGAACTGGCGAAGTGGTCGCTGGCGCCCTCCGAGATCGTCTCGAACATCAACTTCTTCATGCGCGTGACGTTCGACGCGGCAGGGCAGGTGGAGATCGCGCCGAGCCCGTCGAAAGCCGGCGATTACGTCGTGCTGCAAGCGGAGATGCCGGTCATCGCGGTGTTGTCGAACTGTCCGCAGCAGAACAATCCGTCGTCCGGTTTCCGGCCCACGCCGGTCGAAGTCTCGGTCTGGGAAGCCGCGGCGCCATGACCGCGCGCGACGCCCGCAAGCGTACCGATACGAAAGCGCAAGCCGCGCAGGAATCGGAATGGCGGCACACCGCGCTCGAAGCGCGGCCCGGTTTTCTGATTCGCCGGCTGCATCAGATCCACGTCGCGCTCTTCATCGAAGAGTGCGCGCCGGAAGGCATTACGCCGGTGCAATACAGCATTCTGACGGCGCTCGATCAGATGGGGCCGTCGGAACAGATCGTGCTGTCGCGCGCGGTCGGGCTCGATCGCGCGAACACCGCCGATGTGATCGGGCGTCTCGCGGAGCGGCGCTTCATTCAGCGCCGCGGCTCGCGCACCGACAAGCGCAAGAAAGTCGCGGAACTCACCGACATCGGCCGCGCGCTGCTGGCGCGGCTCGAAGTAGGTGTAGAGCGCGCGCACGAACGCACGCTTGCGGCGCTGCCGGCGAAAGACCGCGCGCAGTTCATGCAGTACCTGGTGCAGCTCGTCGAAACCAACAACGAGTTAAGCCGCACGCCGATCAAGCATGAGCACAAGCGTGGCGCGTCCTCAAGCGGCAGTTGACGTGGACGCGAGCGTCTCGTGCACCGCACGGGCGACGGCAAGCACGCCTTCGTCATCGCCGCGTGCGCCGATGATCGACAAGCCGAGCGGCGCACCGTCGAGCGACGCCCACGGCATGCTGACCTGAGGCAAGCCCACGAGCCCCGCGATGCAGAGCATTTGCTGCGAGCGCGCGCGCACTTCGTCGACGGCTTCGCGCGACGCATCGAGCCGCGGCGCGATCCACGGCAGCGTCGGCATGACGATGTAAGTGTCCGGCTTGTCAAAGACGCGTGCGAGCTGGCGGATCGCATCGGTGCGCGTGCGTTGCGCGATAAAAACGTCCGCAGCGGCAATCGCAGTGGCCGCCAGCATGCGCGCACGGATGTCGGCGCCGAAGCTTGCGAGGTGCTGCGCGGCCCACGCGCCGTGTTGCTGGGCGATTTCGGCGGCTTGCAATACGCGAAGGCTGCGTGCCCATGCGTCGGGGTCGAGGCTCGCGGACGGCAGCGATTTTGTCGTGAAGCGGCTCGTCAAGGTTTCTGCCGCCTGACCGAACGCCGCGCGTACGTCTGCATGAAGCAGCGGGACGATGTCATCCGGCACGCACAATACCGTGCTTTCCCGCAGCAGCTGTGACTCGCTATGTGCGAGAACGCGGAAGACGTCCGCAAGCAGCGCGCCGTCGCGCGTGAACCAGCCCACCGTATCGAAGCTGTGCGCGAGCGTCACGCAGCCGTTGCCTGCGATGCGCCCGTGCGTCGGACGCATGCCCCAGATGCCGCAATAGCTGGCCGGCAAGCGGATCGACCCGCCGCAGTCGGTGCCGAGGCCGATGTCCGCATGCCCGGCGCCCACCGCCACTGCGGACCCGGACGACGAACCGCCGGGCAGCCGGTCTGGATCGGCGGGATTGCGCGGCGTGCCGTAGTGAACGTTGATGCCCGCGAGGCTGTATGTGAGTTCGTCGGTGACGGTTTTGCCGGTCCACTGTGCGCCGTGGTCGAGCAACAGCCGCACACAGGGCGCGGTGACGGTGGCGAGCGGCTGTTGCGCGGCCCATGTGGGATTGCCGCCGCCTGTGCGCAGACCTTCGACGTCGAACACGTCCTTGACTGCGATGCGATGTGCGGCAAGCGTCGCGTAAGTGGGAGCTAGCGCTGCGAGCGCCGCGGGCAGCGCGCCGAAGCCGTCGCGCACGAACGCGCCATTCAGCCCCGGTTGGACAAGCGTGCTGTCGTTCATGCGTCCATCCAGCTCACGTGCGCGGCGACGACGCGCCAGTCGTTGCCGATTTTGACCCAGCTTTGCGATTGCCGGCCCACCCGCGCCTCGCCGCTGCGCGTGAACGTAATGTTGGCGACCGCATAGTCGTGGCCGAACGTCGTGACCGACCGGGCGACGACGGTACGCATCAGTCCGGCAGCCGGCCGCTGCGCGCGGAATTCGCGAATCGCATCGTAGCCTTGCAGGTTTTCCTTCGCGCCGTAGCGCAGCGTGTGCGGACTGTTCCAGAACAACTGGTCGAGCATCGCGACGTCGTTGGTCGTCAGCGCGGTTTCGTATGCGTCGAATGCGGCGCAGACGGCGGTGTAAGTGGCGGGGTCGTTGATCAGCATGGTGAATTCAAAGCGCATTCAGCGCGGCATTGAAGAGGTCGACTGGCGCCGCATAGACGCCGCGGCCCACGAAGCCCGCGCGCCCATCGGCGTCGATCATCGCGATCGCGGCGAGCGGCTCGATGTTGAGCGTCGAGACGGCGTCGGCATCGAGCGCGCAGCGTAGCATGCCGAACCCGGGATGCACACTCGCAAGGAGCCTCGGCTGCGCGTCGCGCCAGTTCTCGGGAAGCCATGCGGCAAACGCGGCCGTGGGTTCCGGCGCGAGCCCGAACGCGTGCGCACCGAAGCCTGCCGCGTCGATCACGCCACTGTCGCCGGTGAGCGGCGCGGCGCGTGCGTCGCCGGCGGCGTCGATGCGAGGCCCCGCGGGTGAGCCTGCTAATCGCGTTGTCCATACCGAAGGCTTGCCGGCCAGCCGTACGCCGACTTCGCGGCCGTTGCCCGCCAGCGCGACGACCAGCGTTGCGGCGGGATCCGCGCCGCCAGCGGCCGCCGCGGACATCATCAAGTGGCAGGCGGCCATCCACAGCGTGAGGAAGAACAGCGGCGTATCGCCGAGCATCGCATCGACCGAAGGTTCCGCTAGAAGCGGCGACAAACGCGTGCGCAGCGCCGCCGTGGCGGTGGTGGTGCGTGCGTGCAGGTCGTCGCCGCCAGCGAGGCCAGCGGCGGCAAGCGCAAACAGATCGATCGGCCCGTGTTCGAGCGCGGCCGCGAGCGCGCGTGCGAGTACGCTGTCACGCCACGCGAGGCGCGCAAGCACCGCATGCTGGCGGCTGCCGAAGCGGATCTGCGCGCCTGCGCCGCTGCTGAGCAGCGACCACGCGCGGCGCGCCGGTTCGCGTGGGTCGGCGACTTCGACGAGCGTCGACGAAGGCGAAACGACAGCGGCAAGCGGCGTAACGACGCCGAATGATTGCGCGCTCAACAGTCTCACGTAGCCGCTCGCGATCAGATATTCGGCCTGCGGCTCGGTGGCCGCCCACTTTTCGTAAAGGCAGCACAGCACCGCCGACGAAAGTACCGGCGCCGGCGGATTGCATGGGTCGGCGTAGGGTGGCCCCGCGTGCAGCAATGTGAAGTCGGGCAGGCCGATCGCGTCGCGGGCGCGCGCGACGGCCTGCCAATGCGGACGCACCGCGTGGAGCCGTGCGAGCGCTGACTGGTTGGCGGCCTGCGTGCTTTGTATGCTCTGCGTGCTCATCGCGAATCGGCGCCGGGTTCGGGCAGACGTTTCATCGTGTTCCTCGTGACGTGAGCGCAGCGTGGTCAGGCGGCCCGCGCGAGCGGCAGGCTCGGCGAATCGGCATCGAAGCGCACGCCGTCGCGCACGCACAGAAGCGGTGTGAGCATGCGGTCGGTGACGACCTGGGTGCCTTCGTTGTCCTCGAGCACCCAGCGGCCGCGGCGGTCTTCGAGCACGCTGATGTCGGCGACCCCGCCCACCTTCAGCGTGCCGAGCACGTATTCCATGCCGATCATCCGCGCGGCGTTCGACGTCACCATCCGCACGATGTGATCAAGCGGCAGGCCGAGCGCGAGCATGCTCGTCATCGCGCTGACAAGGCTGAATTGCGTGCGGCCGAGAAACGAGTGCTCTTCGTCGGGATGGCTGTCCGGCGTGCCGGCCGGCGCGGGGAGGTGAGTGTTGTAGCCGTGCATGTCGGCGCCGAGCGTGTCGGGCACCACGCCGCTGTCGAGCACGATGCGCGCCGTCTTGAAGCTGAAGTGCGAACCGTGGCCGACATCCACCTTGAGGCCGCGCGCAATCGCTTCATGCACGAGCGGATGCAGCTTGCCGTTTTCTTCGACAAAGCCGCCCGGGTGGCGGCTGAACGGATGCGCGAGGATGTCGCCCGGTTTCAGCGTCTCGACGACCTGATTGAAAATCGAATCCGGATTGACGGGCAGGCCGCCGCTCTCCGGTTTCGGCCACAACTGGCCGAAGTGAATGTAGACCGGCAGTTGCGCGTCGCGCCCGATCTTCGCTGCGATCTTCATCACGTCGAGCCCCCAGCGCGCGAAGCCGCCGATCTCGGCGTGCGCCTTGATGCCCTTAACGAGGTCCGCGTTCGCGAGCGCCGCCTTGACGGTTGCGTCCGCATCGAGACAATCGGGACGATAGAGTTCCGGGTAGTAATGCCCCTCCAGCCCGCCGACGATATACGCCGACAGGAAAGCGAGCACTCTGGTCGCCGACGGTTCCGCGACGAAATGCCGGAACCCCGGCATCGTGATGCAACTCGGGCCGCCCTGATCGACAAGCGTCGTGACGCCCGAGCGCACGCCGCACAGGTCGGCGTTCAGGCCGAAGCGGCCGGTCACGTACTGGTAGACATGCGCGTGCGTATCGATCAACCCCGGCAGCACGAGCCGGCCGCTGCAATCGATGACTTCGGTGGCGGGTGCGCCTGCAGCGAGGCTGGGTCCGATTGCGGCGATACGGTCGTGATCGACGAGGATATCGAGGGTGGCATCGAGGCCGGCTGCGGGGTCGATGACACGGCCGCCTTTCAGTAGAACCTGGGTCATATGCGGTAACGGCTCGAAGGCAGGAGTGGAAAAATGCGTGGTGTACCGCAAATACCGTGCCGGTTTTCAGGAGGACGTTGAGTTGCCGCGGAAAG
>DASXXR010000508.1:0-10272 GCA_036502945.1 Paraburkholderia sp.
CAGCGACGCGGTGATCTGGTAAGTCAGCGTGATCAAGCCGATCTGCGCAAACGACAGCGAAAAGTTGGCCTTCAGCATCGGATAGATCGCGAGGATCAACGACTGGATCATGTCGTTCATCAGATGCGAGAAGCTGATTGCGCCGAGGATCGAATAGACGGTGCGCGGCGCGTTCGCGGCCAGCGCCGGCGTGGCGGAGGAACTGGCGGAGGCGGAGGCGCCGACGAGAGCGCGTTTGTCGAGGCTGGTGTCCATGCGCGTGTCGAAAAGAGCGTGAGCGGAGCCGGGCACCAGAAGTGCGGGGCGCGGCATTTCAGCGCAGGCCCGGCGAATCATCGTACAGGGGGAAGTGTAATGTGGCTGGTGACAGTTGTCCGGCCAATTTTTGTCGCGAAACGGACGCACATCGGCAGGTGCGATGCGCCAGGACGGGGCAAATTCCGATGATGCTTGCCCTATCCGGAGCCGTTTGGCAACGGGAGATGCAGCAGGTGTCGGGCGGATTTTGGCCCTGTATAACACGATCGCGCGGGATTTACGGAAAAGCAGAAGCAGAAGTAGAAGAAGCGGATGCGCGGCGGACCGCGCCCGCGCGGGACCTCTAAAGAACGCGGCCGGTTCTGCCGTAGACCTGTAATAAGACAAAAGAACGCTGAAAGAAACCTTGCCGGCCGTTCGATATAAAAGGAAAAGAACGATGAAAGCACTTCCGCTGGGGAATCAGCCGGACGACGTGTTCGTGCCGGATGGCGAGGCGGCTGGCGGCGTGGCGAGGCCACCCGCGTCAGGGCCCCGGAGCGACGAGGCCCGGGTGCGGGCCCGGCGGCGCAGCAGTTTGTCCGTCAAGGCGATGCTGCGGCTCGCGTTCGCGGTGCTGCTGATCGGCACACTCGCGATCGGCGTCTTTTCGCTGGCGCAGATCAGCCGGCTCAACGGCTCGACGCAATCGATTTACGAACAGGGCTATGTGGCGAGCCGCGCGGCGGAAGAAGCGCGTGGCGAAATGCTGCGGGCGAGCCGCGCGCAGAAGATGCTGCTGACCGCGACGACCGCAAAGGAACGCGAAGAACTGGGCGCGGAAGTCGACAAAGCGCTCGCCGCGTTGACCGCGCATCTGAACACGCTGCAGCAGTACGCCGATACGCCTGAAGCTGCCGACCAGCAGAAGAAGTTCGCCGCGGCAGCCGCCGCGTGGAGCGGCCATCTGCGTGACTTCGTGAAGCTCGTGCAGGCACAGCCGCTCGATCTGTCGCAGATGAACTGGCAGGTCGGCATGCAGGACGTCGCGCTGCTCGTCGAGACGGGCAAGCTCGAGAAGCTCGTCGACGGCCTCGTCGCGCAGCGCGGCATCGCCGCGAAAGCGACGATCGACGCGTCCGCGTTTATCTACCGTTCGTCGTTCGTGATGATAGCGGCGATGACGGTCGCGCTGATCGTGCTCGCGTTTGCGATCAGCGAGTGGGTCGTGCGGCGGCTGGCGCGGCAGCTCGGCGGCGAGCCGGTGTACGCGAAAGAGATTGCGAGCCGGATCGCGGCAGGCGATCTGTCGAATACGATTGCGCTAGGCAAGCGCGATACGTCGAGCATGCTGTCCGCGCTGCGCGACATGCAACGCGACCTGGCGACGACGGTCGCCGATATCGCCGCAAGCGCGGAGGCGATCGCCGCCGCGTCGGGACAGATCTCGATGGGCAACCTCGACCTGTCGCAGCGCACCGAACAGCAGGCGGTCGCGCTCGAGCGCACCGCGACCAGCATGGACGAGCTGACGTCGACCGTGCGGCAGAACGCCGACCATGCAAAAGAGGCGCGCGCGCTGGCCGATAACGCGTCGTCGATCGCGGAGCAGGGCGGCGACGTCGTAGGCCGCGTGGTCGCGACGATGACCGAGATCAACGACAGCGCGAAGAGCATCGGCGACATCATCGGCGTGATCGAGGGGATCGCGTTTCAGACCAATATTCTTGCGCTGAACGCGGCGGTCGAAGCCGCACGCGCCGGCGAGGAAGGGCGCGGATTTGCAGTGGTCGCGGCGGAAGTGCGCAATCTCGCGCAGCGCAGCTCGGCGGCGGCCAAAGAGATCAAGACGCTGATCAGCGCGTCGGTCGAGCGGGCGGGCAACGGCTCGCAACTTGCGCAGGCTGCCGGGCAGACGATGGGTGAAGTCGTCAAGGCGGTGAAACGCGTGACCGACATCATGGGCGAGATTTCCGCGGCGTCCTCCGAGCAGAGTTCCGGCATCGAGGAAATCAACCTCGCCGTCACGCAGATGGATGCGGGCACCCAGCAGAATGCGGCGCTCGTCGAAGAGGCGACGGCCACGGCGCAGTCGCTCGACGATCAGGCGCGGGGGTTGCAACGGATGGTCGGCAAGTTCAGGCTGCGTGCCTGAGCGGGAGGGCGGCGCTGTGAGGCGGCGGGCGGCCTGTCATGCGAAGGCCGCGCGGCCGGCTGCGCGGCCTCACGAGGGCGGCGCCGCGAAGTCGTCGCGCTGCAGCGCCACCAGTTGATGCGAGATCGGCGCAAGCGCGCTTGCGCTGCGCCGGTACAGATCGAACAACGGCCGATAGAACGCGGTGCGAGCGGGATCGGGTTCACACCGTTGTGCGATGCGCGCGAGCTTTTGCTGCGCTTCGCGTAGCGACGCGAATACGCCGAGCCCCGTCCAGGCCACCGCAGCCGCGCCGACAATGCCGGGCTCGGACGCCGCGCCGACCACCACCGCACGTTCGCAGATATCCGCTTTGATCTGTCGCCAAAGCGGGTTCGACGCGGCGCCGCCGCCGAAGCGAATCTCGCTGACCGCATGGCCCAGCGCCTCTTCTGCGCGGTTCAGCACCAGTTTGTTGTGAAACGCGACGCCTTCCAGCACGGCCCACGCCATGTCCGTCGACGTGTGGCTTCGATTCAGGCCGACAAACGCACCGCGTAGCGCCGCGTCCCACCAGGGCACGCGCTCGCCTTGCAGATACGGCAGAAACAGCAGCGCCTGCGGGTTCCGCCTGCCGGCCAGCAACGCGGCGAGCGCGTCGGCAGGGAACGGCCGGCCGGCGTCGGCGAGACCCAGCAGCGAGAGCAGCCATGCAACCGTATCCGCGCCGTTCTGACCCGGTCCGCCGAGTTGATGCAGGCCGCCCCAGTCGATGGTGATGAGCCCTTCCGCGTTGTGCGCCGTTTCGCTCAGCACGCCGAATACTTCGGTGGTGCCGGACAGGTTGTACGCATGGTCCGGCTGCAGCGCGCCCAGGCCGACGACGGCGCTCCAGGTGTCGTTCGAGCCGCTGAACACCGGAATGCCCGCTAGCGTATTGAACGGCGCGGGCGCGGCGCCTTCGATGCGGCCGACGCGGTCGCAGGGCGCGACGATGGGCGGCAGGATCGACGGCGCGATGCCGGCGGCCGTCAGAAGATCAGGCTCGTTGGCCGCGGGCGTCGCCGCGGCGATCAGGCGCGCCATCGAGATGCGGTCTGTCGAACGCACGCCGGTCAGGCGAAAGTTCAGATAGTCCTTGGGTTCCAGCACGGCGGTCGCGGCGCGCAATGTGTCGGGCTCGTGATCGCGCAGCCACGCGAGGCGTGCAAGCGGATGGAATGCATTCACCTGTATCGTCTCCGGATGCCGCTGCGGCAACTGCGCAACGAACTGCCGGATCGATGGCTCTGCACGCACGTCGCGCCAGGTGATCGCACGACGCAACGGGCGGCCGTCGGCGCCGATCAAAACCTGGGTGCGCGTGATCCCGCCGAGCGCGACCGCTTTCACTTTCGCGAAGGCCTGCGGCGCGGTTTCCGCGAGTTCGGCTGCGAGGGCCAGTAAGGTTTCCCACCAGTCGTCGGGATCGGTTTCCGAACGGCCTCGGTCGTCGAGTGCAGTGGATGGGCTGACGTGCGTGTGCTGTGCGACTGAATGCCCGTGCTGATCGACCAGCGCGGCCCGAAAGTGTGTGCCGCCCAGATCGCAGGCCAGAACGACGCTCATCTGCTTTTCACTCGAATATCCGCCCGCCGTCAGCGCGGCCCGTTGCCGTCAGCGCCGACCGCCGCATTCGCATAGGATTAAAGGCGGCCATCTTGCCCTATTCCACGGAATAGGGTCGGCCGGTCGGGCGTTGTCAAGGTGCTCATGGTGCATCTGATGAAGGGGCAGGATTCAAATGGAGCGGAACATGGACGGAAACGATAGCGGGCGCGATGCGAAGGTTGCATGGATCGTAGGGGTGGGAGCGGTGCACGGAACCGGCGCGGCCATTGCGCAACGCTTTGCCCGGGAAGGCTTCACAGCGGTCGTGACGGGCCGCTCGCCACAGCGGCTGGAAGCGGTAGTGCGCACGATCGAAGCGGCCGGCGGCAAGGCGATTGCGGCGCCCGGCGATGCGGGCAAGGAGCGCGATCTGCTCGACATCCTGGCTCGTATCGAAACCATCGGACCGCTGGAAGCCGGCGTCTATAACGCAGGGAATGCCAAATGGGCGCCGACGCTCGAACTGGACAGCGCGATGTTCGAGGAAGTGTGGCGCGTCGGATGTCTCGGGGGATTCGTGTTCGGCAGGGAGGTGGCGAGATCGATGCTGAGCCGCGGGCGCGGCACGATTCTTTACACAGGCGCAACCGCTTCACTTAGAGGCAAGCCGAGATTCGCGGCGTTTGCGGCCGCCAAGGCCGGCTTGCGCATGGTCAGCCAGTCGCTCGCGCGCGAGTTTCAACCGCAAGGCATCCACGTCGCGCATGTTGTGATCGACGGGTCGATTCACGGCGAGAAGATCTTGCAGGCGCTTCCCGAGCTTGCGGAAAAGAAAGGGCCGGACGGCTTGCTGCAAATCGACGCGATCGCGGATGCATTCTGGTTCTTGCATCGGCAGCATCGCTCGGCGTGGACCCATGAGCTCGATCTCAGGCCTTATGCCGAGGCGTTTTGATTGGGGCGATGTTCGGCGCGGTTTTTAGCGCGGTTTTGGGCTTGCCGCCGGCGCGTGCATGCGGCTAGCCCAGGCCGCCGTCGCTGCCGCGTAGAACGCATCGAGCGATGTTTGAGTGCCAGGCTGCAGTTGCAGACCCAGGTGGCGCGCTGCCGCGTGCAACGCGTCGAGCGGCCGGCTGGCGTCGAGCGCGCTGGCGCCGGTCTGTTTGCTGAGCTTTTCGCCGAGTTCGTTGTTGACGACGGGCACGTGCAGATACGACGGTGTCAGCACGCCGACGCAGCGCTGCAGATAGATCTGCCGTGCGGTCGAATCCAGCAGATCCGCGCCGCGCACGATGTGCGTGACCCCGGCGTCGGCATCGTCGACCACCACGGCCAGTTGATACGCCCATTGACCATCCGCGCGACGCAGCACGAAGTCGCCGACTTCGGTCGCGAGGTCTTGCGTTTGCTGTCCCTGCCAGCGATCGTCGAATGTGACGAGCGCGGTGTCGCCGTCGGGCACGCGCAGCCGCCATGCGCGTGCCGGCTTGCCGGCGAGGCCGTTGCGGCACGTGCCGGGATAAGCGAGGGTCGCGTGCCGCGCGTGCGCATGCGAAAGCGAGTCGGCGATCTCCTTGCGCGTGCAGCCGCACGGATAGACGAGGCCGGTGGTCTGCAGTTGTGCGAATGCGCGCTCGTACTGTGCGATGCGCCGGCTTTGCCACACCGGCGGCTCGTCTGCGTGCATGCCGAAGCGTTCGAGCGTGGCGAGGATGTCGTCGGCGGCGCCGGGCGCGGTGCGCGGCGCGTCGATATCGTCGATACGCACGAGCCACGCGCCTCGATGCGCGCGCGCATCGAGCCAGCTGGCGAGTGCGCTGACGAGCGACCCGAAATGCAGCGGCCCGGTGGGCGAAGGCGCGAAGCGTCCGCGATAGATCATGACGGTTGCCGCCGCCATTCGCGGTGCGGTAACGCGGTGCGGAATAGCGTGCTCGCGGCCATTATGTGGCTCTCATGAGGACCTTCATGCTGGCCTTCATGTGGGCCTTCATGCGGCCCTTCACGCGGCCCTTCACGCGGCCCTTCACGCGGCCCGGATGTGACCACTATGCGGCGCGTGCCGCGTTGCGTTGCGGATGGCATGCGTCGCACGTCTTGCCCGGCACGTAGAGCGGCGACTGCTGCCCCTCGGGCGTAACGACCGCACGGCAGCCGAAACATTGCACGGTGGCGGCAGGCGCAAGGTCTGGCGCGAGCGCCGTCCGGTAATCGAACACGAAGCATTCGCCGCGATAGTGTGCGCCGCCGACTTCTTCGAAATACTTCAGAATGCCGCCCTCGAGCTGATAGACGTTTTCGATGCCGACGTCTTTCATGTGGATCGCGGCTTTCTCGCAGCGGATCCCGCCCGTGCAGAACGACACGACCGTCTTGCCTTCGAGATCGGCGCGATTCTGTTCGATCACTTCGGGAAACTCGCTGAACTTGTTGATCCGGTAGTCGAGCGCATGATCGAACGTGCCGACGTCGACCTCGAACGCATTGCGGGTATCGAGCATCACGACTGGGCGGCCCGCATCGTCGTGGCCGCGATCGAGCCAGGTTTTCAGCGTGTGCGCGTCGACCGACGGTGCGCGGCC
Organism: Paraburkholderia sp.; assembly: GCA_036502945.1. Classification (GTDB taxonomy): domain Bacteria; phylum Pseudomonadota; class Gammaproteobacteria; order Burkholderiales; family Burkholderiaceae; genus Paraburkholderia. Next base: position 6,544 of record DASXXR010000508.1, read on the forward strand.
CGCTTCTGGCCTGATGGCCGGTTTCTTCATCGTGATGATTTCGCGCTTGAGCTTGACGAGCATGCGGCGAAACGGCTGCGTTGCCGACACGCTTTCCTTGAACTGCAGGCTCGCGAACTTGCCTTCGAAAAGCGGATCGTGGCGAATGTAATGGATGAACTCGCGGACGTTGTCAGGAGTGCCCGCGATGAACAGATTGATGCCTTCCGGCGCAAGCAGGATCGTGCCGCGCAGCCCGAGCGCATTGCAGCGCGCGGTGACGAGCGGGCGCCACTGCACGGTGGCTTCGAGCGTCGCGAACTGGTAGGCGGAGAGATTCAGGATACTCATGGTGATTCAGCAATAAATCGTCAGGCTCAAGCGCCGCGCGGAACAACGCATGCACATCGGTAAAAGCGCTGTAAAAGCGCGGTAAAAGCGCAGCACGCGCGCGGCGGTAAAGGCAGGACAGTCAGGCGTAAAGCCGTATTATCCCTCATCCGGCTGGCGTGCCGGCAGCCAGCCGGACGGCATATTGACATGCGTCATGAAGCGGGCCGCCAAAATGTGTGACGGATGCCGCATGGAGGCCCGGCAACGGGATGACGCCCGCAGGCACAAACCAGCCCCTGGCTGAATGGCTAATGAGCGGCCAAAACCGCATCTTCGGCGCCAAATCCCGCCGACCTGCGAGTTACAATGACGCCCATGTCAGATCCTCGCTTCGTCCACCTCCGCGTCCACTCCGAATTCTCGATTGCCGACGGCATCGTGCGCCTTGACGACATCGTCGGCGCCGCGGCCAAAGACGGTCAGGGTGCACTCGCCCTCACCGATCTCGGCAATGCGTTCGGCCTCGTCCGCTTCTATACGGAAGCTCGCGGCAAGGGGATCAAACCCATTGCCGGCTGCGATGTCTGGATCACCAATCCGGACGACCGGGACAAGCCGTCGCGGCTGCTGCTGCTCGTGAAGGACAAGCGCGGCTATCTGAACCTGTGCGAGCTGTTGACGAAGGCGTGGCTTACGAATCAATATCGCGGCCGCGCGGAGGTCGAAGCCGGCTGGCTCGAATCGGGTCTGGGCGTTGGGCTGCTGGCGCTGTCGGGCGCGCAGCACGGCGATATCGGCATGGCGTTCGCGGCTGGCAATGAAGAAGCGGCGAAGCGCAACGCGCTGCGCTGGGCCGGCATCTTTCCAAACGGCTTCTATATCGAACTGCAACGCAGCGGGCAGCCGGGCGGTGAAACCTATGTGCAGCAGGCGGTTGCGCTTGCCGTCGCGCTGAAGCTGCCGGTCGTCGCCACGCATCCGCTGCAATACATGACGGCCGACGACTTCACCGCGCACGAGGCGCGCGTCTGCATCTCGGAAGGCGACATGCTCGCGAACCCGCGCCGTCAGAAGCGTTTTACGACGGAGCAATACTTTCGCACGCAAGACGAAATGGCCGCGCTGTTCGCGGATATTCCGTCGGCGCTTGCGAACACGGTGGAAATCGCGAAGCGCTGCAATCTGACGCTCGAACTCGGCAAGCCGAAGCTGCCGCTGTTCCCGACGCCGGACGGCATGTCGCTTGACGAATACCTAGTGCAACTGTCGAAGGCCGGGCTCGAGAAGCGTCTCGAACAACTGTATCCGGAAGAGACCGAGCGCGAAGCACAACGCGAAACGTATTACCAGCGGCTCGATTTCGAGTGCGGCACGATCATCAAGATGGGCTTTCCGGGCTACTTCCTGATCGTCGCGGACTTCATCAACTGGGCCAAGAACAACGGCGTGCCGGTCGGGCCGGGCCGCGGTTCCGGCGCGGGTTCGCTCGTCGCGTACGCGCTCGGCGTGACCGATCTCGATCCGCTGCGCTACAACCTGCTGTTCGAACGCTTCCTGAACCCGGAACGCGTGTCGATGCCCGACTTCGATATCGACTTCTGCCAGGAAGGGCGCGACCGCGTCATTCAATACGTGAAGGGCAAGTACGGTGCCGATGCGGTGTCGCAGATCGCGACGTTCGGCACGATGGCGGCGAAGGCGGCGGTGCGCGACATCGGCCGCGTGCTCGATCTCGGCTACACGTTCACCGACGGCATCGCGAAGCTGATCCCGTTCAAGCCCGGCAAGCACGTAACGATCGCCGACGCGATGAAGGAAGAGCCGCTACTGCAGGAGCGCTTCGACAACGAAGACGAAGTGCGTCAGCTGCTGGAACTGGCGCAGCGCGTAGAAGGCCTCACGCGCAACGTCGGCATGCACGCGGGCGGCGTGCTGATCGCGCCCGGCAAGCTGACCGATTTCTGCCCGCTCTATACGCAGGGCGACGACAGCGGCGTCGTGAGCCAGTACGACAAGGACGACGTCGAAGCAGTTGGCCTCGTGAAGTTCGACTTTCTGGGTCTCACCACGCTGACCATTCTCGACTGGGCCGAGCGCTATATCCGCCGGCTCGATCCGTCGAAGGAAAACTGGTCGCTCGCGCAGGTGCCGCTCGACGATCCGGCGTCGTTCTCGATCCTGAAGAAAGCGAATACCGTCGCTGTGTTCCAGCTGGAAAGCCGCGGCATGCAAGGTATGCTGAAGGACGCGCAGCCGGACCGCTTCGAAGACATCATCGCGCTCGTCGCACTGTACCGTCCGGGCCCGATGGATCTGATCCCGAGCTTTTGCGCACGCAAGCACGGACGTGAAGTCGTCGAGTACCCGGACCCGCGCGTCGAGACTGTTCTGAAAGAGACCTACGGCATCATGGTCTACCAGGAGCAGGTGATGCAGATGGCGCAGATCATCGGCGGCTATTCGCTCGGCGGCGCCGATCTGCTGCGCCGCGCGATGGGCAAGAAGAAGCCCGAGGAAATGGCGCAGCACCGCGAACTGTTCCGCGAGGGCGCCGCGCAAAACGGGCTGGCCGGCGCGAAGGCCGACGAAATCTTCGACCTGATGGAGAAGTTCGCGGGCTACGGCTTCAACAAGTCGCACGCGGCCGCGTACGCGCTGCTCGCGTACCACACCGCATGGCTGAAGGCGCATCATCCGGCCGAATTCATGGCGGCCAACATGTCGCTCGCGATGGACGACACGGACAAGGTCAAGATCCTGTTCGAAGACTGTCTCGCGAACAAGATGACGGTGCTGCCGCCAGACATCAATTTTTCCGCGTACCGCTTCGAGCCGGTTGCCGAAGCGGACGGCAAGCGCTCGAAAACGATCCGCTATGGTCTCGGCGCGATCAAGGGCAGCGGTCAGAATGCGATCGAGGAAATTCTCCGCGCGCGCGCGGAAAGCCCGTTCGCCGACCTGTTCGATTTTTGCAACCGGATCGACCGCCGCGTGGTCAACCGGCGCACTGTCGAAGCGTTGATTCGCGCCGGCGCGTTCGATGCGCTGCATGCGAATCGCGCGCAACTGCTCGCGTCGGTTTCGCTCGCGATGGAAGCCGCCGACCAGGCGAGCGCCAATGCGCTGCAAGCGGGTCTGTTCGATATGGGCGACGCGCCGTCGCAAGGTCACGAACTCGTCGACGAGCCGGCCTGGTCCGACAAGCGGCGGCTGCAGGAAGAAAAGAGCGCGCTCGGCTTCTATCTGTCCGGCCATCTGTTCGATGCCTACAAAGATGAAGTGCGCCGCTTCGTGCGCCTGAAGATCGGCGAGCTCAAGGAAGGGCGCGACCGGCTGATCGCAGGCGTGATCTCGTCGCTGCGCACGCAGATGACCCAGCGCGGCAAGATGCTGATCGCGTTGCTCGACGACGGCACC
>DASXXR010000509.1:0-24557 GCA_036502945.1 Paraburkholderia sp.
TTCGATATTGCTTCGATTCTTCGCGAATCGCTCGAAGCGGAGAAAGTAGCGCTCGGGCTTTACCGTGAACTGCTGACGCTGGTGCAGAATCGCTCGGTCGCACTCGAAGAGTACGCGCGGCAAATGATCCATGTCGAGGCGATGCACGCGGGCGAAGTGGACAAGATGTTACGGCGGCCGGGCGCGGTAGCTACGTCGTCGGACGCAGCACCTCGTGCGTGAAGGGCTTGTCATCGTTCAACGCGAACCCATTGCCCCATTGTTCGATAACCCGGACATCTATTGGGCCGTTTGCTGGCGCTGATACTCGTCGCGCTTCATCTGCATATAGTCTTGGCGATCCACTTCATGCAACTGCCGCGGATACTGTTCAGTCGCATTGAACCAGCTCGTGAGGCGCTGTTCCAGACGCTGGTTGGGTGCAACGGAAAGTGCGCCGAGATAGGCATCTATCGCCAGGTAGTAGCGCATCGTATTGCGCTCCACTAGGCCGCGTACACCGCCGATGTATTCGCCGTTCGCGGCTGATGGATCTTTAGCGGCCGAAAACCCCACCTTGTCGCTGCCGATTGTGGCCAGATAGGTTTTCATCGCAAGCCGCCCAGTCGTGCCGTAGCCGTACGAATAGGTCAAGTGGATGAACGTGCGGTTGGCGTCGATAGCGACCGCTTCCAGCACGATACGGTAGTCCTTCGTGCTCATCGGGCCGGTGTCGGCATTCAGCCCGACGCGGAAGTAGTCCGAGGTGGAAGCATCCGGCCGGAAGTTGAATTTCAGGCGATACGTGGACGAAAGCTTTTCTTCGGTTTTTTTGCCGAGATTGACGCTAAGCACGCTGCCGTCGCTGCCCGCCGACGCGTGGCAATACTTGATGTTGAGATGCAGAATCAGCACGTCGCACCAGTTTGCAGGGCCTTGCACGGGGTCGTCGAGCGCACTGTTGACCGTGGCGAACGGATAGTCGATCACTGCATAGATATCGCCTTTCAGCGAGTTGGGCGATTCCGACGAGTCGAGGTATAGCGGCCGATGAAACGGGTTGTGCTCGAGTTGCGGCGCAAGATGCTGGAACTTGTCCCGCAAGTCCGCGGCATTGTCGGCGCTGTGCGCCGGCAACCCGTGCATCAGGGTTAGCGCGCATAGCGCGAAAAGTGTTAGCGCCCGCTTGAACCGTCGGTTATCGAGCACGCGGTTGGCGATCCATGCTGCAAATGTACTCATTTGCTTGAATCTCTCCGATGGTTGATGACGTTTTCCTTCCATGACACGTCCGCGGCGACGCTTCCCGAAGTAAGCATACGCCACCGCCACCTGCCACCGCTTTGATACGAATCCAGCGTCAGTGCGGTGCGAGGGGCAGGTGAGCCGTTCGACGCAATGGTAAGGAGTGGGAATACTTTCGCTCACGAAGTGTTCTATTAGCGGACGTACGACCGCAACGCGACGGCATTCGTCAGACGCAAAGAGCGCTGCTTTGACGAGCAGCCCATGCGATCTGCCGGCTTCATGCCGCTACGTTTCGCAACCGATCGACGCTTCGGCTGCGGTCGTACCTCGTTTCAGCGTTGAACCGATGCTCGAACAGAGCCGGAACTCGCTGCCCGTGGTCCCGCAGCCGTTGTCTCACGGCCTGAAAGGAGAACACGATGGACCGATCAGCACAGCAAACCCAGCCGCTTGTGCGACTTCCGAAAATCAGCCTTCACTTCGCGGTCGAGCCGGACAAAGTGTTTGGCTGGGAATTTGCCGCGGAATCGGAATTGCGGGTTTACCGTGAGCGCGTCTGGCTCACGCGTCTCGACTCCGATTACGACTACTGGCTGGAGCCCGGCGAAACAATCCGTTTGCCGCGCTGGGCGCGCATCCGCATCAGCACCGATGCGAACGCCGCGGCGGAAATTTCGGTGACGAGCGCCTACGTCGGGCGTTCGGGAATGATCGGCCGATGGCTCGATCGCGCTGCGTCGCTAGTCTTCGGTCGGCTGGGCCCTTCGCTTCGGCGGGTCTGAAGCCAGCACATGACAAGGCCGGCACGCGGCGTCTGACAACGCTGCGTGCCGCTTTTGCCGCACGGTTGCTCGCGTGCGAAATCGACAAGTCTGTGCTGCGCCTCGCTGGAGTCGACCGATTGAATCAAAGGTGCTTGTAGAAGAATGTTGTCGCGCAGAATTCGCCATCGGGCATCAACGCATACTTCGGCACCACGCCTACGCGCTGCCAGCCTGCCCTTTCGTATAGGCGTTCCGCGTCGCCGCCTGTGACGGTGTCGAGCACCAGCACGTTCTTGCCTTCGTCGCGCGCGAGCGCATCGACTGCGGATATCAGCCGCTGCGCGATGCCTCGACGCCGCACATCACGGCGCACCAGCATCTTCGCTACATCCGCGCGATGCGGCTGGTTGTCAGGCTGCGCCAGGATCAGTTGCACCGTGCCGACCACCCGGCCGTCGCTGTCTTCGGCAACCAGCAACGCGCGCTCGCCGCGTGTCACGCCATCGGCTACGTCACGCCAGAAATCCAACGCTTTCTCGCGCTGCAGCGGCAGCATGAAACTGACGGAAGCGCCTCCTTCGACACAGTCGATCAGCACGTCGGCCAGCGCTTGGGCGTAGTTCGTTGCGTCGGCGGCCGCGATACGCCGCACCGTTATTGCTTCGGTCATCCTTTTCTCCTGGAGCGGCCAGGAATGGCTCGTCGCGCTCAAGTTTAAAGCCGATGCGCGCGCAACCAAAAAAAGCCAGGCGATAATCGAACGGCCGTCGTGTGGCGCCAACGTGATTTTGAACAATCTGAAGGAGGAGAGATGCTGGTGCGAATTGCTATGCCGCTCGCATTGAGCGTGATGCTTCATATCCCAAGTGCCTATGCACACGACATATGCACTGCGGTTGCCGATGGCATGACCGGAAAAATGCTGCTGCAAAATGGAGAATGCGACACACGCGTGACGCCCGCATCCACCTTCAAGATCGCGATCAGCCTGATGGGTTATGACTCAGATGTTTTGAAGGACGAGCATTCGCCCGCACTGCCGTTTCATGAGGGTTACGCGGCGTGGAACCCGGTGTGGCGGACCACGACCGATCCGGCAAGCTGGATAAGAAACTCGGTGGTGTGGTATTCGCAGCAAGTGACAACGCGTCTGGGCGACGATCGGTTCCAGCGCTACGTGACTGAATTCCGCTATGGCAATGAGAACGTGTCGGGCGATCCAGGTAAGCACAACGGACTCACGCGCGCGTGGCTGAACTCGTCTCTGAAAATATCGCCCCGCGAGCAACTGGTGTTCATGCATGGAATCGTTAGCCGACAGCTGCCGGTGAGTGCGCATGCGTATGAAATGACGGCAAATATCACGGCTGTCCGTACGCTTGCGAATGGGTGGGACATTCACGGAAAGACCGGAACGGGCTTTCCGACCGAAGCCAACGGAACCGAAGATTCAAATCACGCCTATGGGTGGTTCGTAGGCTGGGCATCGAAGGGCGAGCGAACGTTGACCTTTGTTCGCCTGGTGCAGGACGACGACCGCCATCCGGTCGTCGCGGGGATACGAGCGCGGGATGCGTTGATGAATGATTTGCCGGCCATCCTCGACTCGCTGTGAAATCGGCGATGCGCGGTGCGCGTGTCCGATGCTTTGTTCGTAGGCCCGCTCACCGATTCGCGCGCGGCATAATTTTTCGTGCGAATAGAGAAAAAATTTCGTGCGTGTTGGGCCATCATGTGGCGTCGACTGACGTTCCTGTCACGCGACCGCACTAAAGCATTGATAGCTGCTATTGCCGGGATTGAGTGAGGCGCTGCGCTATGGCAGCAGATACCGTGCAGTTGGCACAATCCGACGGATCGAATCTATTGAGCGAAAGCTGTTCACATCCGACACTTGTGGCGTAGTCCAGATACGGCACGCGGCCGCTCCCCACAGGAAGCGCGACCGGTCGAGACTCCCTCGATTCAGGTCATTGTTTCAAAGGAACGAATATGAAAAAACTCACCACAGCCTTCGGCGCACCGGTCGTCGACAATCAAAACATCCAGACCGCAGGCCCGCGTGGGCCCGCATTGCTGCAGGACGTCTGGTTGATCGAGAAGCTCGCGCACTTTGCGCGTGAGGTCATTCCCGAGCGACGCATGCATGCGAAGGGTGCGGGCGCGCGTGGAACGTTCACGGTGACGCATGACATTAGCCGCTACACGCGCGCGAAAATCTTCTCGGAGATCGGCAAGAAGACGCCGATGTTCGCGCGCTTTTCGAGCGTTGCCGGCGAGCGCGGCGCCGCCGATGCCGAGCGGGATATCCGCGGCTTTGCGTTGAAGTTCTATACGGAAGAGGGCAACTGGGACATGGTCGGCAATAACACGCCGGTGTTTTTCTTCCGCGATCCGCTGAAGTTTCCCGACCTGAACCATGCGATCAAGCGCGACCCGCGCACCGGAATGCGCAGCGCGCAGAACCAGTGGGACTTCTGGACGCAGCTTCCTGAAGCGTTTCATCAGGTCACGATCGTCATGAGCGAGCGAGGCATACCGAAGAGTTTCCGGCACATGCACGGCTTCGGCAGCCATACGTATAGCTTGATCAATGCGCAGAACGAGCGCTTCTGGGTCAAGTTTCATTTCCGGACCCAGCAGGGGGTTCAGAACCTGAGCGACGCGGAAGCGGCAGCGGTGGTTGCCAATGACCGCGAAAGCAACCAGCGCGACCTGTACGAAAGCATCGAACGCGGCGACTTCCCGCGCTGGAAGCTGTTCGTGCAGATCATGCCAGAAAAGGATGCTGCCACGTACCACTGCAATCCGTTCGATCTGACGAAAATCTGGTCGAAAAAGGACTATCCGCTGATCGAAGTCGGCGTGATGGAATTGAACCAGAACCCGGACAATTTCTTCGCGGAGACCGAGCAGGCCGGCTTCAGTCCGTCAAACGTGGTGCCGGGCATTGGCTTCTCGCCGGACAAGATGTTGCAAGGGCGGCTCTTTTCGTACGCCGATGCGCAGCGTTACCGGCTGGGCGTGAACTACAACCAGATTCCGGTGAACGCACCGAAGTGCCCATTCCACAGTTACCACCGCGACGGCCAGATGCGCGTGGACGGCAACCATGCCGGCGCCGCATCGTACGAGCCGAATACGCGCGGCGAATGGCAGGAGCAGCCCGACTTCCGTGAACCGCCGCTCGCGATCGAGGGTGCGGCGGATCACTGGAATCACCGGGTCGACGGAGACTACTTCTCGCAGCCGGGTGCGCTGTTCCGGCTGATGAGCGCGGCGCAGCAACAGGTGCTGTTCGACAATACGGCACGTGCGTTGCAGGGCACGTCGAAAGACGTCCAGCAACTGCATGTCGAGCACTGCACGAAGGCTGACCCGGCCTATGGCGTGGGGGTCACCAAAGCGCTCGCTGCAATCGAGGCTGCTAAAGCTGGCAACGTGCGTTGAGCGCGTCGCCCCTGTCCGTGGTGATGACGGGCAGGGGCGTTTGCGTGGGCGACAGCAAGTGGCAAGTTCGCGCTGCCGATTAGCGGCTTGCTGATCAACCGTTACGCCGGCTCCCGGCGCGGTTGCCCGAGCCAAAGCCAAAGTTGAGCCGTCTGAAGCGCTCCTTCTTGTGCTCTTCTTCGAAGTAGCCCATCGATGGCTTGATCAGATCGCTGCGCGACACGATACCGACCAGCCGCATTGATTTCCGGTCGGTGACTACCGGCAAGCGTTCCAGCCCGTGAACCGCAAGCCGGGTCGCGATAAGTCGACACGTTTCGTGCCGCAACGCGACGACCGGCGCATCCTGCAGGATGTCGACGACCCGCGTATCGAGCACATCGGTTGCAGTATCGGTGGCGCTTGCATCGCTCCCCACGCTTGTGCCGGCATCGCGAATCTTTTCGAGCGCCGCGCGGTCCACGACGCCGAGCACGGCTTCGTTACGGATCACAGGGTACGCACGCCGCGTTTGAGTCGTGCCGAAATATCCAGCAAGCGCGTCGCGTAGGGTGACGTTCGCATCGATCGCCTCGACGGTGCGCGACATGACCTCGTCGACATAGTGACGCTCGAGTGGATCGACGCCATATTCCCGATAAATGTGGTATCCGCGCCGTGCAATCTTCTCTGTCATGATCGAGCGCTTCATGACGATCGTCGCGAAGCCGTGTGCGATCAGCGTCGCGGCGAGCAACGGCAGCAGCGCATTGCTATCGTGCGTGAGGCCGAACGCGAAGACGATTGCGGTCAACGGTGCACCAAGTGTTGCGCCGAGCGTGGCCGCCATGCAGACGAGCGGCCATAGCGCCGGTTCGCCGCCGGGCAGCACGTGAGCGAGCACCGTGCCGAGGCCGGCCCCCAGCATCAACAGCGGCGCAAGCACGCCGCCGGAGGTGCCCGAACCGAGCGCGACCACCCAGATAACCGCCTTCACGACGAGGATCGCGACGACGAACTGCAATGCGATGTGCTGATGCAGCAGGTCGCCGATGACGTCGTAGCCGACACCGAGCGCACGCGGTTCGATAAAGCCGCCGATGCCGACAACGAGCCCGCCGAGCGCAGGCCACCACATCCAGTGCAACCGCAGCTGGCCGAACAGGTCTTCCGTTTTGTAGAGTGCGGTGGACAACCCGGACGCGAGCGCACCCGACAGCAATCCGGCGATCACACATGAAACAAGCGACATCGCGCCCGGCTCTGCGGTAGTGAGCGGAAAGAGCGGCCCGGTGCCGAAGAACGCGGCGCGCGCGAACCCCGCAACCGTGCAGGCAAGCGCGACCGGCAGGAAGCTTCTTGGCCGCCATTCGAACAGCAGCAGTTCCACCGCCAGCAGCGCAGCGGCGACCGGAGTGCCGAATACTGCGGTCATACCTGCGGCGGCGCCCGCGACGAGCAGCGTTTTGCGTTCCGCGGCCGTCACCTTGAAGCACTGTGCGATCAGCGATCCGAGCGCGCCGCCTGTCATGATGATCGGCCCTTCGGCGCCGAACGGCCTGCCGCTGCCGATCACAATCCCCGACGAAAGCGGTTTTAGTACGGCGACTTTGGGCGACATGCGGCTCTTGCCGAACAGAATCGCCTCGATGGCCTCGGGAATGCCGTGGCCCCGGATTTTGTCCGACCCGTAACGCGCCATCAAGCCGACGATGAGCCCGCCTGCGACAGGAATCAGCACGACCCAGCCGCCAAGCGTATTGAGTGCCGGCGAGTGGTCTGCGAACGAAAATCGGCCATAGAAAAACAGGTTCGTGAAGAGATGGATCAAGCCCAGCAACACGAACGCGGCCAGCGTGCTGAAGCCGCCGATTACCGCGGCAAGCGCGGCGATGCCGGGCAGTCGTGCATTACTCGAAAAGTCGCGCTTGTGGGCTTCGAGGCTCATGATGTTCTACAGATCGATTTGTGGAATCATGAAGGCGCCTTTGAGTGACTTCAGTTCTGCGCGGTGTAGTTCGGCGAGGCGCGTAAGTACTTTTTCGCCGGCCTTTAGCAGGTGCACTTCCACCTGCCGGCGGTCGCTCTCGCTGACCTTGCGCACGACAAGCCCGAGCGCTTCGCAGCGGGACACGAGCGCGACGACGCCGTGGTGCTGCGCCTGCAATCGTTCGGCCAGTTCACCGATGGTCGCCCATTCGCGTTCCGGATAACCTTTGATGTGCAGAAGCAGCAGGTACTGCAGCGGCGTAATGCCCTCGCCTTGCGCGGCCTGTTCGGAAAAGCGTTCGAAACACCGCATCTGGTAGCGGAATTCGGACAATTGCGCGAAGTCCGCCTTGGTCAATCCGCGTACGAGTGTTTTCATGCTGAATCCATCAGGACTGTTCAAGCGCTCAATATATCATGAAGTGATATATTGAGCGCTGCATTGCGGATACCAGGCGAAGTTTCGTAGGGCTGCGCCTATGCTGCGCGAGGTTCCTGCATTTGCATCTGCCGATACAGGCCCGAAATCAAATCGGTCTGCGTGACGATGCCTAACGATATGACATAACGCGGCGCCGTGAACGCCGGTAACCGCACCTCGCGATTCAATTCAGCGAACTGTCCGCACGCAGTCTATCGATGGCCAGATCGAGAAAAGCACGCACCTTTTGTGTTGCGTGCCGGCCTTCGCGATGCACGACGTTGATCGGCAGCGGCGGCGGTTCGAACTCCGCAAGCACCACCTTCAGCGTGCCGGCACGCAGATGATGCGCGACCTGATACGACAGCAGCCGCGCGATACCGAAGCCCGCCGCGGCGGCGACAATTGCGGCGTCGTTGGTGGTGGTGGTGAGCCGCGGCTGCAGGCGCATGACGACCGGTTGCCGATCGGCGTTGAAGCGCCACTCGGGTGAGCTCGACGAGCCGCTTGTCGCAATGGTTGTATGAGCACTCAGTTCGTCGGGCGTTTGCGGCGTGCCGTGCTGTTCCAGATACGCAGGCGCGGCGCATACCACGCGCCGGACCGATCCCACACGAATTGCCTGCAGCGACGAACTGGGCAATTCGCCGATGCGAATCGCGACGTCGACACCTTCGTCGACCATGTGAACGACGCGGTCCAGAAACCAGCAGTTGAGGTCGACTTCAGGGTAGCGCGTCAAATACTCGACGGTGATGGGTGTCACATACGCCGCACCGAACAGGACGGGCGACGTGATCGTCAGTTGGCCGCGCGGCGCGGAATGCTCGCCGGTAGCGGCCTGCTCGGCTACTTCGATTTCGCCGAGAATGCGCCGGCAATCGTCGAAGTACGACACGCCGGTTTCGGTCAGACGGACGATGCGAGTGGTGCGCGTCAACAGACGCGCGCCGAGATGCTCTTCGAGTTCGGTAACGATCCGGCTGACGACCGACGGCGACACGTCGAGCTTGCGCGCGGCCGACGAGAAGCCGCCCGTCTCCGCCACTGCAACGAAGGTAGTCATTGCCTGCAATCGGTCCATGCCGCCATCCGCCATAAATGAACTTGATGGCAACGAGTATAAAACGTCCTTCCGTTTGGCAAGGCAGCGCGCGATGCAGCACCGCGCCTCGTGCGTCGTGTCGTCCGTCAGGTTGCCGGCGCAACGATCATCCGCATGCGTCCGAAAGCGAGCGCTAGCGCCGGATAGACAGCGTGGCCGGCATCGAACTGGGCACCATCGTGAATGCGCTGATTTCCCGGATTTCGGAAGGATCGGCCGCCAGCTTGATGTCGAACCTGGCCGTCAGCATCGACAGGGCGAGCCTCATTTCGACGCCCGCCAGGTGACGCCCCGGGCACACGCGCGGACCGGCGCCGAATTGCAGGTATGCGCGCGGTTCATGCGCACCGCGTTCGGCATCGCGTGGCTGGAGCCAGCGGTCCGGATCGAAGCGCTCGGGGTTCGCGAAGTTCCGCGAATCCTGCATCGAAGGACGGCTCATGAAAAAGATCGTCGTGCCGGCCGGCACCATCAGGTCGCCAAGCAGCACGTCTTCAAGCGGCTCGAACGAACTGAGTGCGGCAACCGGCTTGAAGCGGCCGGTCTCGGTGCACACGGCTTCGAACAGATCGAGTTCTTTCAGCATGCTGTAGTCCGGGCACACCAGCGCATCGCCGAGCACAGCGCGCGCTTGCGTGGCGAGACGCTGCTGCAATGGCATATCGCCGCCGATATAGAGCATGGCCCATGCCATCGAATGGGCGGTCGTATCTTCGCCGGCAAGCAGCAATGTCAGCACGTTCGCCGCGACCTGATCGTCGGTGATGTCCGAACCCGGCGCGTCGCGCATGGCGAGCATCGCCTCGAGCAGATGCCGCGGTGTTTCCGACGGGTCGTCGCGCATGCGTTCGCGTGCGCGTTGCATCATCTGCCGCACGTAGCGGTGAATCTCAGCGAGCGACTGGTCGAGCTTGCGGTCGCGCGGCAGTTTTACGTACCGCCAATAAGGAAACGGTGCGTTGGTGCGCGACATCAACGCCGGCATGATCAGCGCGAGATGCTCCTGGATCACGCCTTGTTCCCGATCCAGCGTGTGCGGATCGTCACCGAACGCGAGCGCGCTTGTCACGTCGACGGTATAGCGCTTGAAGTCTTCCCGAAGGTCGACGGTGCGCTGCTGTCCCGCCGCGCGCAGCCAGCGCGCGTGCAGGCGCTCGGTGATCGCGCGCAACGTCGGATAGAAGGCTCTGACGTTCGGGATGGAAAGCGCCTGCATGACGAGCCGCCGCTGTGGTTCCCATGCCGCGCCTTCCGCGGAAAAAACGCCGTTTGCACCGAATTCCTGCAGAATCTTTTCCACCGGCCGGTATCGGCGGTAACGATGCGGCCGTTCGCGGGACATGCTTTGCACCTGGTCCGTATCGTCGACGACCACCACAGATTTGGCGCCGATCTGAAAGCGGAACGGCGTGCCTAGTTCGCGGCCCCAGCGCTCGAGGATCAGATGCAGCTTCGGCAGAGACAACTGGTGCAGATTGCCGAGCAGCGGCAAGGCCTTCGGCGTCGGTAGATCGGCGACTTGCCGCAATCGTGCTCCGTTAGTGGTCGTTGTATTCATTGTCGGGTCTCCTTTAGTGGGGCGCTGCACGCCTGTATTTGCTTGGATTAATGGATTCGCGCCATTGTAGGCGCTTGCCGCACCTGCGCGCCACGCGAGCGCAGCCAGGCCGATCCGCACCCGCGCAGCATAATTGCTCGCCTATGCTGGCGCATCAGGAACAGAACGTGCATGATCCGTTCACGTGCGGATCTTTGGCCATGGTGCGTTGCAGCTTCGCTTCGGCGCGGCCGGATCAACGCGTTGCGATGCAACCGATGGGCCACGCCATGTCGTCCGGCGATGGGCCGCCCGGTTGCCCTCACTTCACCGACGCATCGTTTCCGGAGAATCGAGCATGGAACCCACTGACGCGCAAAATCCGTTCGCCGACTTTAACAAGATGCTGGAACAGTTCAAGTTACCCGGATTCGATGTCCCGGCTGTGATGGAAGCGCGGCGCAAGGACGTCGAAGCGCTGGTCGCAGCGAACCAGACCGCGCTGCAAGGCATGCAGTCGCTCGCACAGAAGCAGGCCGAAATGCTGCGCTCGACGCTCACCGAGCTGCAATCGCTCGCGACGAAGCAGGCGACCGCGGGCGGCATGCCGTCGGCGCAAACGGCCGAACTGGTTCAGCAGGCGCTGCACAAGGCGCTCGCCGACATGCAGCAGCTCGCGCAGGCCGCCTATCGCTCGCAAGCGGATTCGTATGCGGTGATTGCGAAACGCGTCGAGGAGAACGTGCAGGAACTGAAGGCGATGCTGCAACAGAAGTGACGTGAGCCGCGAACCGGGGGGAGCGGCTGGCTCGCGTTACGCCGGCTCGCGCTGCGTCTTTGCCGCGGGTCTCGCCGCCGCCGCCGCCGTGATCACGCGGTGCACGAAGCGCAGCTTGTCGACCACCGGCGGCGCCAGCGTGAAAGGATAGCCGTCGGCCATGCCGAGGCTGCGGTTCAGGCTGTTCAGCACGTAGGTCAGCGGAAACCAGCGCGTCATCAGGTTGTCGAAGCTCGCTTCTTCGATCGGTGTCTGATCGGTCAAGGCGGGCTCGTTCGGCCCGGCGGGCAGTAACGCGAGGCCATATGACGTCGAGGTTTCGAGCACGTCGACAATCAGCAGGTAGTGCGCCCACGTCTCCGCCCAGTCTTCCCACGGGTGCATCGTTGCGTACGCACTGATGTAGTTCTGCGGCCAATCGGCAGGGGCGCCGTCGCGGTAATAGGCATCGAGCGCTTCGCTGTAGTCGACGCGCTCGTCGCCGAAGCGCTCGCGGAACGCGTCGAGCCAGCGCGTATTGTCGACCAGCCGTGCAAAGTAGTAATGGCCCGATTCGTGGCGAAAGTGCCCGAGCAGCGTTCGATAAGGCTCGCCCATCTCGGAGCGCATCTGTTCGCGATGGGCGTCGTCGGCTTCGGCGATGTTGAGCGTAATGCGGCCGTTCATGTGTCCGGTCATCACTCGCTCGCCGGTGCCGGTGTCGGCGAGGAATTCGAATTCGAGGCCGTGCTCCGGGTCCGTCTCGCGCGATTCGATGTCGAGCCCGAGCGCGGCAAGCGTGTAGAGCAGCCGCCGCTTCGCGGTTTCGAGCCGATACCAGTAGAAACGGTTGTCCGGCGCGTTCAGGTTCGGGATCGTGTGCGTGAGGCGGCATGAATTGCAAAGCGGTGCGGGGTCGTCGGCGGGCAGCATCCAGTTGCAGACGTTTTCCGCCGCATAGTTATGGCACAGCCGGTACCGCTTGCCCGCCGCATCCGGATGCAGGCTGTGCCACGTGTTGTCGTCGGCTTCTTCGAACGCGCTGATGTCGCCGAGCTCAGGCACGTAGCCCAGCAACGCGTCGCAGCGCTCGCAGCGGACGTTTTCAAAAAACACGCGGTGGTTGCATCGATTGCAGTGGAAGCTTTTCATTGCGTCAGCCCGCGGAAATAGAACGACAGTCGAAGATCCAGCGAAACAAGCAGCGAATTTATCCGGCGTGCCGCTGCCCGTACACCGGCCACTTCGCCCGCGTCGAAGATTCGCAATCTTCATGCCGCGCTCGCAATCCTGTCGCCGGTTTAGCGCACACTGCGTGCATGATGGGGCATCGGCGCTGCGCCGCTTTGGTGCGTACGTGCCAGATGCGCAGGGCCTGCGCCTGCCGTCCAGCGCAGTGTCCCACGCACAGCGCTTCGGCGCGCCCCCGGCCGACGGCACTTAATGGTTCAACCGGGGGCATGAAGCTTGCTTTTTGCGGGTGCCTTCGCCGCCTGTTGTTCCTCGACTCAGGAGTCCGGTGTGTCCATACGTGTCGCTTTGAATCATGTCACGCACTACCGTTACGACCGCCTCGTGGGGCTTTCGCCGCAGGTTGTCCGGCTGCGGCCGGCGCCGCACTGCCGCACGCCGATCCTGTCGTATTCGATGCGCGTCGAGCCGGCCAGCCATTTCATCAACTGGCAGCAGGACGCCTTCGCGAACTATCAGGCGCGGCTGGTCTTTCCCGACCGGATGCGCGAGTTTAGGATCACCGTCGATCTGGTCGCGGAAATGGCGGTCTACAACCCGTTCGACTTCTTTCTCGAGCCTTCCGCCGAAAAATTTCCGTTCGAATACGGGCCCGAACTTGCGCTGGAACTCGCGCCGTACCGCGTCAAGCGCGAGATGACGCCGCGTTTCGCGGCGTTCGTTAAAAGCATCGACCGCTCGCCGCGCGGTACCGCCGATTTTCTGGTCGACCTGAATCAGCGCGTGCAGCGGGAAATCCGCTATCTGATCCGGATGGAGCCGGGCGTGCAGGCGCCTGAGGAGACCCTCGCGAACGCGTCCGGCTCGTGCCGGGATTCCGGGTGGCTGCTGGTCGAAACGCTGCGCCAATTGGGGCTGGCCGCGCGTTTCGTATCTGGCTACCTGCTGCAACTCGTGCCCGACACGAAAGCACTCGACGGCCCGAGCGGCACCGACGTCGATTTCACCGATCTGCACGCATGGTGCGAAGTGTATCTGCCGGGCGCGGGCTGGATCGGTCTCGATCCGACGTCGGGGTTGCTGGCGGGCGAAGGCCATATTCCTGTCGCGTGCACGCCCGAACCCGGCAGCGCCGCGCCGATTTCGGGCGCGGTCGAGCACTCGGAAGTGGAGTTCGTGCATTCGATGTCGATTGCGCGCGTGCTGGAGACGCCGCGCGTGACGAAACCTTATACCGATGCCATCTGGTCTGACGTGCTGACGACGGGCGCACAGATCGACCAGCACCTGCGCGACATGGACGTGCGCCTGACGATGGGCGGCGAGCCGACTTTCGTCGCCGTGGGCGACCGCGATGCGCCCGAGTGGAACACCGACGCACTCGGCCCGACCAAGCGCGGCTATGCGACCGCGCTGATGGACCGGCTGCGCTCGCGTTACGGCGCGCGTGGCTTCCTGCATATTGGGCAAGGCAAGTGGTATCCGGGCGAGCAACTGCCGCGCTGGGCGATGTCGCTGTACTGGCGCGCGGACGGCGAGCCGTGCTGGCACGATCCGTCGCTATTCGCCGACGAGCGCGATCCGGGCCGCTACACCGCGGAGGACGCGCAGCGTTTTATCGGCCATCTGGCGGACAAGCTCTCGCTCGACAGGAAGCACATTCAGCCCGGCTATGAGGACACGTGGTACTACCTGTGGCGCGAACGGCGGCTGCCGGTGAACGTCGACCCATTCGACACACGGCTCGACGACGAACTGGAGCGCGCGCGTTTGCGGCGCGTGTTCGATGCGGGGTTGTCGAACGTGACCGGCTACGCGTTGCCGCTCACGCGGTCGGATGGCGGCCCCCGCAGTGAACCCGCCGAAGCGGGCGAACCCGGCGCAGCGCGCTGGACGAGCGGCCCGTGGTTCTTCCGCGACGAGCGCATGTATCTGATTCCGGGCGATTCGCCGATGGGCTACCGGTTGCCGCTCGATGCACTGCCGTGGGTTTCGCCGACCGACTACCCGTGGCAGCACGCGCACGATCCGTTCGCCGAGGCCGCGCCGTTGAGGACGGCGGCGCAGTTGAAGATGCAATACGACAGCGGCGTGGCGGCGCAGGCGAGGGCGTCCGAAGGCGACGCAGAACCGGGCGCTCCGGCAGGCGGTGCCGCGTTCGTTGCAGCAGGCGGCGGCACGGGTTCTGGCTTCGGCGCGGGTGCTCAAGCCGTTGGGGACACGCGCGCGCCGGCACATGGCGAATCCGCCGCGTCGATCATGCGCACCGCGCTGTGCGTCGAAGCGCGCGACCCGGCGCGCGCCGCCGGCCCCAATGCAGAGGGCGCCGCGTTCGGCAGCGGCCATACGTTGCTGCATGTCTTCATGCCGCCGCTCGCCGCGCTCGACGATTATCTTGATCTGCTCGCCGCAATCGAAGCGACCGCGCGCGAGTTGCGGATGCAGGTGTCGATCGAAGGCTATGCGCCGCCGCGCGATCCGCGCCTGAATGTGCTGCAGGTGACGCCCGACCCGGGCGTGATCGAAGTGAACATCCATCCGTCGTCGAGCTGGGACGAGCTCGTCGAGCACACTGAGTATCTGTACGAGGCCGCGCACGAAACGTATCTGTCGACTGAAAAATTCATGCTCGACGGCCGCCATGCCGGCACCGGCGGCGGCAATCACTTCGTGCTGGGCGGCGCGACGCCCGCCGACAGCCCGTTCCTGCGCCGCCCGGATCTGCTCGCGAGCCTCGTCGCGTACTGGCACAACCATCCATCCCTGTCGTATCTGTTTTCCGGGCTGTTCATCGGGCCGACGAGCCAGGCGCCGCGCGTCGACGAAGCGCGCAACGACCAGCTGTACGAACTCGAAATCGCGTTGCGCGAACTGCAGCGGCAGACGGAGCGCCTGGGCGGACGCGAAAGCGCGCAGCTGCCCGCATGGATGATCGACCGGTCGTTGCGCAACCTGCTGATCGACGTGACGGGCAACACGCACCGCGCCGAATTCTGCATCGACAAGCTGTATTCGCCCGACGGCCCCACCGGGCGCCTCGGCCTGCTCGAGCTGCGCGGTTTTGAAATGCCGCCGCATCCGCGGATGAGCCTCGTGCAGCAGTTGCTGCTGCGTGCGCTGGTGGCGCGCTTCTGGAAAACGCCATACACGACGCGCCTCACGCGCTGGGGCACCGAACTGCACGATCGCTTTATGCTCAGCACGTTCGTTCAGATGGATTTCGACGACGTGCTCGCCGAACTGCGCGAAGCCGGCTACCCATTCGACGCCGCCTGGTTCGCCCCACACTTCGCGTTCCGCTTCCCGCTTGTCGGCGAATTGAAGGCGAACGGCATTGCGCTGACGATTCGCAGCGCGCTCGAGCCGTGGCACGTGATGGGCGAGGAGGGCGCGCCGGGCGGTACGGTGCGCTATGTCGATTCGTCAGTGGAGCGGCTTGAAGTGCACGTGCTCGGCCTGAACGGCAATCGCCATGTCGTGACGGTGAACGGCAGACCGTTGCCGCTGCAACCAACCGGCCGCGTCAGCGAACAGGTGGCGGGCGTGCGCTATCGCGCGTGGGCGCAGCCGACGGCGCTGCATCCGACCATCGGCGTGCATGCACCGCTCACGTTCGACGTGGTGGATACATGGAGCGGGCGGTCGATCGGCGGATGCCAGTATCATGTCGCTCATCCGGGCGGACGCAATTACCAGACGTTCCCGGTCAACGCATACGAGGCCGAAAGCCGGCGGCGCGCGCGCTTCTCGACGACGGGCCACACCCCCGGCCCGCTCGCCGTCGAAGAGCCGACGCCGCGCAGTCTGGAATTCCCGTTTACGCTGGATCTGCGCTACTGATAACCCGAACAACAAGCGAAGCGACACGATCTTGGCTTTTCAATCGACCTTTCCGTTCGAAGCGACCGCAGGCCACCCCGATGCCCTCGCGCTGCTGCGCGCATTGCCGGTCCGCGAGGGCCACTGGGACGAATTGCGCGACGCGTCGGGCGTGCTGCGTGAACCGTGGCGGCGCTTCTTCGAACTGCTCGGCGACGATGGCGTCGCCGGGCTGGAGACGCGCACCGCGTCGGTTGCACAGCAGATCCGCGACAACGACATCAGCTACAACGTCTATGCGGACAAGGGCGAATCGCGCCCCTGGGCGCTCGATCTGCTGCCGTTTTTGATCGATGAAAGCGATTGGGCGCTGATCGAGCGCGGCGTCATGCAGCGGGCGCGCTTGCTGAACGCGCTTGTCGCCGACGTCTACGGGCCGCAAACGCTCCTGCAGCGGGGCAAGCTGCCGCCCGCGCTGGTCTACGGGCATCCGGGGTATCTGCGTTCGATGAAGGGCTTCACGCCGCCGGGCGGCCAGTATCTGCAAGTGGTCGGCGTCGACCTGGCGCGTGCGCCCGGCGGCGGCTGGACCGTGATGTCGCAGCGCACGGAAGTGCCGTCCGGCCTCGGCTATGCGCTCGAAAACCGGTTGATCGTATCGAGCCTGTTCGGCGACGCGTTCCGTGAGCTGCATGTGAGCCGCCTCGCGCCGTCGTATTCGCAGCTGATCGGCACGCTTGCGCAACTGGCGCGCGCGACGATGGGCGAAAGCCCCGATGGGCCCGACGGCGTCGCGCACATTGCGCTGCTGACGCCGGGGCCGTTCAGCGAAACGTATTTCGAGCACGTGTTTCTGGCGCGTTATCTGGGCGTGGCGCTCGTCGAGGGCAAGGACCTGACGGTGCGCGACGACATGCTGTATCTGAAGACCCTGGCGGGGCTCGAACGCGTGCATGTCGTATTGCGCCGGCTCGACGACGCGTTTTGCGACCCGGTCGAGCTGCGCGCCGATTCGACGATCGGTGTGCCCGGCTTGTTGCAGGTCATGCGGGCGGGCAACGTCATCGTCTCGAACGTGCCGGGCTCGGGCTTTGTCGAGTCGCCGGCCATGCACGGGTTTTTGCCCGGCATCGCCGATGCGTTATTGAAGGAAACGTTGCTGTTGCCCACCGTGCCGACCTGGTGGTGCGGCGAAGAGGCCGCGCGCGAGCACGCCTTCGCGCAATTGACCGACGCGTTTCTGGTGCCGACCTGGCCTGCCGCGACACCGTCGGCCGACGGTCCGCCCGGCATGGCGCGCGGTACGCAGCGGCTTGCCACATGGCGCAAACGCATCGGCGACGCGCCCGATGCGTTCACCATCCAGGACCCGCTGCCGTACTCGTGCACGCCGCGCTACGAGAGCGGCACGCTCGGCAACCGGCCTTCGGTATTGCGCGTGTACGCGATCGCCGATGTCGACGGCGGCTGGCACGTGATGCCGGGCGGCTTCACGCGGCTGGCGGCGCAACGTCAGGCAACCGTATCGATGCAGTTCGGCGGCAGCAGCACGGATACGTGGGTGCTGTCGAGCCAGCCGGGCTCGACGTTCACGCTGCTGCCGTCGCCGCTGCAGCCGGCCGACCTCGCGCGCAAGCATCGGACGGTATCCAGCCGCTCGGCGGAAAATCTGTTCTGGGCCGGCCGCTATGGCGAGCGCGCGGAAAACAATGTGCGGCTGTTGCGGCTCATTCTCGGCTCGCTGGAAAGCAACGATGCGGGCGCGATGTTTCCGACGCTTGTCGAACTCGCCCTGCAATTGGGCCTCGTACAACCGGGCGACATGCTCGCGAATCAGTCTTTGCAATCGTTCGAGCGCACGCTGGTGGCGAATCTGCATGAGAGCACCGGCGCCGCGAGCATCGGGCAAAACCTCGCGAGCCAGGCGCGTGCGAACGGCGAGATCCGCGGGCGGCTTTCGAACGATCACTGGCGCACGATTCTCGCCGCGCGCAACGACTTCCGCGATGCGCTGCTCACATTGACGCCGGCGGTCGCTGCGTCGGCGGCGCAGGCGCAAGGCAAGGCGCGCTACAACCGCGTGACGCTGATGGACGCGCTTGAACTTCTGGCAACGCAACTGTCGGCGATCAGCGGCGCGCAAGGTGACCGGATGACGCGCGACGAAGCCTGGCGGCTGCTCTTTGCGGGTCGGCACATCGAGCGCCTGTGGGCGATGTCGACGATTCTGCGGATCGTCGCGAGCGAAGGGCAACTCGCCACACCGGCCGGATTCGATCTGCTGCTGCAATTGTTCGACAGTACGCTCACGTACCGTTCGCTCTATCCTGGGCGTTTCGAAGTGCCCGCACTGCTCGATCTGCTCGTGATCGAGCCTACCAATCCACGCGGTCTTTACGGCGTGTACGAACGTTTGAGCACAAAGCTCGACGACATTTCGATCGCTGCGGGCAGCACACGGCATCGACCGTTCAACGACCTGCTGCCGCCGGCGGACTCGCTCCCTTCGCTGGAACGGCTTTGTTCGACCGATGCAAATGGCGACTACGTCGAATTGATCCGCTTGTGCGATCGCATCACAACCTGGGTGAGCGCCGCCGCGAACGAAATCAGCGCGCGGTATTTCAGTCATGCAAATACGCTCGCTTCGCAGGTGTCGTCATGAAAGACAGCAAAACGCCGTTGTCCGCGCCGTTGTCCCCGCTGTTGTCCGTTTCCCACCGTACGACCTACCATTACTCGACGTTTGTCGAAACCGCGCAGCACCTTGCGACTATCCGGCCGCTCGCCTGCGCGTGGCAGCAGATCGTTGCGCACGACGAGCGAATCGAGCCTGCGCCGTCGTATTTGCACAGCCGGATCGATGCGTTCGGCAACGATGTGTTGTACTTTGCGCTCGATGCGCCGCACGAGCGGCTGCAACTGGTCAGCGAAACCACCGTGCAGTTGACGCCACGCTGGACGCGGCTCGATCCCGCTGCGACGCCGGCCTGGGAAACCGTCGCCGGCGCATTGCGCTTTCATGCCGGCGGCGCGTGTGAGCCGCAGACTGAATTCTGTTTTGCATCGCCCAACATCGCGCTGCGTCCCGCATTGCGCGCGTACGCGCTGCCGAGCTTTGCACCGGGCACGCCGACCGCCGCTGGCGCGATCGATCTGATGCACCGGATTCACGCAGATTTCGCTTACAAACCGTCAGCGACGATGTTCGATACACCGGCTGAACGCGCGTTCGAATTGAAGAGCGGCGTATGCCAGGACTTCGCGCAGGTGATGATCGGCTGCCTGCGCTCGCTCGGCCTGCCCGCACGCTATGTGAGCGGCTATTTGCGCAACGACCCGCCGCCGGGCCAGCCGCGTCTGATCGGCGCCGATGCGTCGCACGCGTGGGTGTCGGTGCATTGCCCGGAAAGCGGCTGGATCGATCTCGACCCCACCAACAATGTGCTCGCCGATACGGATCACATTACGCTCGCGATCGGCCGCGACTACAGCGACGTGTCGCTGCTGCGCGGCATGATTCTCGGCGGCGGCGCGCATCGCGTCGAGGTGGCGGTGAGCGTGCTTGCGCTTTGAATCAACGCGTCATACGAAAGAAGTTCGCTGCGAACCTTGACAGTGTGCGTACGCACATATAGACTGCGCTTCATGAACAAGCCCATTGTCCGAGACGACTGCAATTGCTTCGCGCTGCGCCAGGCGGCGCGCTTTGTCACGCAGATCTACGAGCGCCATCTGGGGCAAGTCGGTTTGACGGCGGCGCAATTCACGATCATGGCGAAGCTCGCCCGCAAGCCCGATCTGACCATGATGGATCTGGCGGATTCGATGGTGATGGAGCGCACTACGCTGGTACGGGCGCTCAAGCCATTGCAGCGCGACGGGCTGATTGTCAGCGAAGCGTCGGAACATGACGGCAGGACGTATCAGTTCAGTCTGTCGGAAGCAGGGCGCCGCGCGTTCGAACAGGCTTCGGTAGCGTGGCGCGAAGCGCAGGAAGAATTCGAAACGAAGTTCGGTAGTGCCCGTGCGAAGGCGCTGCGCACGGAACTATTCAGTATCACCGCCTGACTCGTTGCAACTGCGTCGAAAGTTATTCGACGAAGAACGCCGTAAATTGTGTATATGCACTCACAGACCGAATCCGATACCCCGCAGTTCCCGCTGGACGACGACTGTTTCGCCATCCGGCAGGCGGCAAGGTATATATCGCAGTTGTACGACCGGCACCTCGGCCACACAGGGCTGAAGATCACGCAGTTTTCGATCATGACGAGACTGCTGGGCGGCCGGAGAATGACGATGAAGGCGCTCGCCGAAGCAATGGTGATGGAACGGACGACGTTGGTCCGTGCGATTCAGCCGCTGCAGCGCGACGGTTTGCTCCATAGCATCGCGTCGGCGGCGGACCCGCGTGCATTGACTGTTGCGTTGACCGCGGCGGGCGAGGACAAATGGCAGTCCGCATTGCAATGCTGGTACGCGGCGCAGAAGGAGTTCGAGGAGCACTTCGGCCCGGAACGCGCCGCATCGTTAAGGCGCGAGCTGTTCGATCTGACGGGAAAGAAAACGCTGTAAACCAAGCAGGCGCCTCGCGGCGCTCTTTTTTCACCCTATAAAGTGCATACGCACATAAACCATGTCCACTTCTCCGTCGACTATCGCCCCACCGAGCGGGACAGGTACCGTCAAACAGGCGCGCCGCATCCCGTGGATGCTGCTGGCGCTCTTCACTGTCGCCGCCGTGGTAGCCGCAGCCGGGTCATATTGGTACTTCGTCAGCCGCTTCATCGAAACGACCGATGACGCGTACGTCGGGGGCGACGTTACGGTGCTTGCGCCGAGAGTGAGCGGCTTCGTGACCGACGTGCTGGTGCAGGACAACCAGTTTGTGCATGCGAACCAGGTGCTGATCCGCCTCGACGCGCGCGACTACGATGCGCGGCTTGCGCAGGCCGATGCGGAAGTCCAGAGCGCGCAGGCGGCAGTGACCGAATTGCAGGCAAAAAGATCGCTGCAACTGGCGACGATCAATGTGCAGTCGGCTGGCGTGCGTGCGTCGAGCGCCGAGCTCACGCGCAGCGCTGCCGACCAGAACCGCTATCGGGAGCTCGTCAAAGACGAGGCGGTTTCGGACCAGGTGGTTGAACGCGCGGATGCGGATCTGCTGAAGGCGCGAGCGGGGGTCGATAGCAGCAACGCCGAGCTGATTGCGGCGCAGCGGCAACTGGCCGTGCTCGATGCACAAATCGCCGATGCGCAGGCGCGTGTCGCGACCGCGCAGGCCGCACGGCGTGTCGCCGCGCTGAACGTCGAATACACGACGGTCCGCGCACCGATCGACGGCTATATCGGCAACCGCACCGCGCGTGTCGGTGTGCTGGCCAATGTCGGCGTGTCGCTGCTGACGGTCGTGCCGGCGCAAGGCCTGTGGATCGACGCGAACTTCAAGGAAGACCAGTTGAAGAAGATGAAAGCCGGCGACACGGTCGACGTTCAGCTCGATGCGTCCAGCGAGGGCATCACCGGCATCGTGCAAAGCCTCGCGCCCGCGACAGGCGCGACGTTCAGCGTGCTGCCCGCGGAGAACGCAACCGGCAACTTCACGAAGATCGTGCAGCGCGTGCCGGTGCGCGTGCGGCTGGACGTGACAAAGGACATGCAGCGCGTTTTGCGGCCGGGGCTGTCGGCGACGGTGAAAGTGCATCTCGACCACGCTCACGCGGCGTCATAACGCAAAACAACACAAGAGACGCTGCCCATCATGACCCGCTCCGCATCCGTGCCGCTCGATCCCGTCAACCAGCCGATCGGCACCAAGATTTTCGCGTTCTCGCTGCTGTGCCTCGGATTCTTCATGGCGACGCTCGATATCCAGATTGTTGCGTCGTCGCTGAAGGACATCGGCGGCGGACTGTCTGCGAGCCAGGACGAACTGTCCTGGGTGCAGACTTCATATCTGATCGCCGAAATTCTGGTGATTCCGATGTCCGGCTGGCTCACGCGCGTGTTTTCGACGCGCTGGCTTTTCGCCGCATCGGCGCTTGGCTTCACGATTACGAGCATGCTGTGCGGCCTCGCCTGGGACATCAACTCGATGATCGCGTTCCGCGCGCTGCAAGGCGCACTGGGCGCGGCGATGATTCCGACCGTCTTCACGACCGCGTTCGTCATTTTCCCGGGCAAGCAGCGGCTGCTTGCCGCGACGACGATCGGCACGCTCGCATCGCTTGCGCCGACCATCGGCCCGGTGATCGGCGGCTGGATCACGGACCAATGGTCGTGGCACTGGCTGTTCTACCTGAACCTCGTACCCGGTGTGATCGTGACAGTGCTCGTGCCGAAGTTCGTGCATGTCGACGAGGCGGATCTTTCGTTGTTAAAGCGCGGCGACTATTTCGGCATTCTGTTGATGTCCGCTTTTCTTGGCTGCCTCGAATACGTGCTCGAGGAGGGCCCGCGCAAGAACTGGTTCGGCGACGATGCGATCCTCGCCTGCGCATGGATTGCCGGCATCTCGGGTTTCCTGTTCTTCGTGCATGCGTTCACTGCGAAAGAGCCGATCGTCGACCTCAGAGCACTCGCTATCCGCAATTTCGGCATCGGCAGTTTGCTGTCGTTCGTGACGGGTATCGGCATCTTCTGCATGGTGTTTCTGACGCCTGTGTTTCTGTCGCGGGTGCGCGGCTTCGATTCGCTGCAGATCGGTCTCGCGCTGCTTTCGGTGGGTTGTTTTCAACTGCTGGGTCTGATTGCTTATTCGGTGTTGTCGCGCTTCGTCTCGCTGCGCAAGCTGCTGGTGTTCGGTCTGGTCCTGTTCGGCATAGGCTGTCTTATGTATCTGCCGGTGACCCACGATTGGGGCTGGCGAGAATTGCTGGTTCCGCAAGCATTGCGCGGCATCGGACAGCAGTTCTGCATCGCGCCGATCGTCACGATGTCGCTTGGATCGTTGCCGGCGTCGCGGCTCAAATCGGCAAGCGGCCTCTTCAACCTGATGCGTAACCTCGGCGGCGCAATCGGTATTGCGGTGGTTAGCACGATGCTCAACGACCGTCTGAACCTGCACTACGAACGGCTCGACGAGCATGTCAGCGCGGGCCGCCCGGTCGTCGAAGCGCTGCTGCGCGACCAGGCGGCGCGTTTGGCCGCGGTCGGCGGCGATGCGATCAACGGCGCGCGGGGCGGCCTCGCGACGCTCCATTCGTTGCTAACGCGCGAAGCGCTCGTGCTGACGTTCTCCGACACGTTTCTCGCGGTAGCACTGTGTTTCGCGGTTGCGCTGATCGCGATGCTGTTCTCGCGGCCGTTCGGCACCAGCTCGCCGCCCCCGGATGCTCATTGAGGGATACGACATGAAATCGATTCTGTTAAAAACACTCGCCGTCGCGGCCGCGATGACGCTGGCCGCATGTGCCGTGCAGCCAGCGAGTCACGCGGATCTGCCGCAGACGGTGAAGACGGTCGCGCCGGCCGCGTGGAGTGTCGACGCGCCGCAGGACACGGTGGACGCCAACACGTGGTGGCTGCAGTTCGGCGATCCGGCAATGCATGAACTGGTCGAATCGGTGCTGAACAACAACCTCGACGTCAAGGCCGCAGTCGAACGCGTGAAACAGGCACAGGAGGAGACCCGGCAACGCCGTGCGGCGCTGCTGCCGGAGCTCAATGCGACGGCGACCGCGTCGACTACGCGACAGAACGCGCCGCCGCCGCTCGGCTATGTGAACGAGGCGGGCTTCGGGCTCGCGGCCAGCTGGACGCCTGACGTATTCGGCGGCGAGCGGCTTGCAGTGCTCGCCGCGCAGGCGCAGACGTCCGGCCGCCAGTCGGCGCTGAACGAACTGCGGCTTGCGCTTGCGGCGAACACCGCCGCCGCCTACATCGATTTGCGCTGGGCACAGGCCGAACTGCAAATCCTTGACGACAACGAGCAGATTCGCAGCCGCGCGCTGAAACTGACGCAGGACCGCTTGCGCTATGGTCTCTCGACGCAACTCGACGTGGCCCGCGCGCAGAATCAGCTGCAGGATCTGCAGGCGAGGATTCCACGCATTCAAACGGAGATCCAGCACGAACTGAGTTTGATCGCGGTGTACTCGGGCCGCACGCCGGAGAGCGTCAGCAGCATTGTCTTGACCGACGCACGCGATATTCCGGTGCCGGCGCAAAGCGTGCCGCAAACACTGCCGTCCGAAGCGCTGCTGCGCCGGCCCGATATCCAGACCGCGTATGCAAAGGTCCAGCAGCGAGCCGCAGAGGTGGGCGCGGCGCGTGCGCAGCGCTATCCGCAGTTCCAGCTTAATCTTGCAGATGGC
>DASXXR010000510.1:0-16768 GCA_036502945.1 Paraburkholderia sp.
GAAAGCTTCGACGATTTTCATCCGGAAAGCGTCGTGCATCAGGTGCCGCGTCTCGCGAAGCTGCTGGAAGCGCGTCAGCAGTTGCGAGACTTGCTGGCCAAGCTGGACGGCAACGACGAACTGGGGTCGATGCTCGAGCGCATCGTGCAGAGCACCGAGGAACTGAAGCAGGTTCAGAGCCAAGCTCAGGGCCAGAGTCAGAGCCAGGCTCAAGGCAGCGAAACGTCCGGCGCACCGGTCGCAGAAGACGCCCCGTCGGCATGACGGATCGATGCCCACACGGATGCGGGCGCAACGAACTCAAGGGTGAGCAAAGATGGAAAGTAATCAGTCGGCCGATACCGCAGCAAGCGAAAGCGCGGCGCAAACAACCACGGGCGCAAGCGAACTGAGCTTGCTCGAACAGATCGTTCACGAAGGCCATATGGCAGTGGAGCCTTCGCAGAGCGTGTATGCGAAGAAACTGATCGGCCAGCTCGCGTCGCAGATTCTCGATGAAGGCATGCGCACCAGCCCGGACAAGAGCGTGGTGGCGATGATCAACGAGCGCGTCGCGGAAATCGACACGCTGCTCTCTGACCAGCTCAACGCGATCATGCACGACCCGGCGTTTCAGGCGCTGGAGGCTTCATGGACCGGCCTGCACGACATGGTGTACGGCACGGAAACCGGCACCAACCTGAAGCTGCGTCTGCTCAACGTGACGAAGAAGGAACTGCTGAAGGATCTGGAGTCGGCAGTCGATCACGACATGAGCGTGCTGTTCAAGAAGATCTACGAAGAAGAGTACGGCACGTTCGGCGGCTATCCGTATTCGCTGTTGATCGGCGACTACGCGTTCGGTCGTCATCCGCAGGATCTTGCGCTGCTCGAGCGTATTTCGAAGGTAGCGGCCGCGGCCCATGCGCCGTTTATCGCGGCGGCCGCGCCTAGCCTGTTCGACCTGAAGTCGTACACCGACCTTGGCGTGACGCGCGATCTGTCGAAAATCTTTGAAAGCGCCGAACTGACCACGTGGCGCAGCTTCCGGGAATCCGAAGATTCGCGCTATGTATCGCTGGTGCTGCCGTCTTACGCCGCGCGTCTGCCTTATGGCGCGAAGACGAAGCCGGTCGAATCGTTCAACTTCGAGGAAGACGTCGACGGCAACGACCACAGCCGTTACCTGTGGGCCAACTCCGCTTATCAGCTCGGGCTGCGGATTACGGATGCCTTCGCGCAGTACAGCTGGTCCACCGCGATTCGCGGCGTGGAAGGCGGCGGAAAAGTGGCGGGGATGGTGGCGCACACGTATCGAACCGGCGAGGGCGACGTCGTGCTCAAGTGCCCGACCGAGACGACGATTACCGACCGGCGCGAGAAGGAATTGAACGATCTGGGCTTCATCGCGATCGTCAATTCGAAGGGCTCGAATTTCGCGACCTTCTTCGGCAGCCAGACCACCAACAAGCCGAAGGTCTACAACCTCGATACGGCCAACGCGAACGCGCAGTTGTCGTCGCGCTTGCCGTTCGTGCTCGCGGCATCGCGCTTTGCGCACTACATCAAGGTGATCATGCGCGACAAGGTCGGCAGCTTCCAGACCCGTACGGATATCGAAAACTATCTGAACAACTGGATTGCGAACTACGTGTTGATCAACCCGTCGGCGTCGCAAGGGCAAAAGTCCCGTTATCCGCTCGGAGAAGCGCGCGTCGACGTGACCGAAGTGCCGGGCAAGCCGGGCGCGTACCGCGCGACCTGCTTCCTGAAGCCGCACTTCCAGATGGAAGAATTGACCGCATCGATCCGTCTTGTCGCCGAACTGCCGGCGGCCGCCGCGTGATTGGCCACACGAGCGAACACTCAAGCGCGCGCACAAGGCCATGCATCGTCCGATGCATGGCCGAAGGCAGCACGGCGCAGAACTTTCAACATCTGAATATAGGGCATCATGGATACCATTCTGCTTGAATTGACGACCATCAAGGGCAACTCGATGATCGATCAGCACGCCGACAAGATCATCGTCGACTCGTTCTCCCATAGCGTTTCGCTGCCGATTTCGAGCGACGCCGCCAACACCGAACGCACGCTCGGCCGCCCGAGCTTCAGCGAGTTCCAGTTCAGCAAGGTGACGGACCAGTCGACGCCCGCGCTGTACGGCGCGTGCGCATCGGGCGCGAAGCTCGGCGACGCGAACGTGCTGGTGGGCCGCAACGAGGCCGGCGTCTTCATGCTGCATATGAAGTACGTGCTGTCGAACGCGATGGTCTCGCACATTTCCACGGGCGGCGGCGGTGGCATGAGCGATAGTTTCTCGCTGTCGTTCACCATGATCACCGCGCAGTACACGCAGCAGAAGACGACCGGCGACCAGCAGGGCACGGCCTCGTTCGGCTGGGATCTGGCGACCAACAAGGACGCGACGCCGAAGACATAGCGTGCGCGTACCGCGTCGTCCGCGGGCAGGGAAACACAGTCAGCGTATTCAGGAGTTCGCGCGCCATGTCGGTCATCACCAGCAGTGCTCCGATGCCTTTGTTCGATCGCCTGGTTGCGTCTGGCGACGCGCACTTGCTGGGCGCGGACGCGCTGCGCGAATCGATTGCGCGCGACCTCGGCCGCCTGCTCAATACCCGCTCGCAGCTCACGCATGAAGACTTTCATGCGCAGGACGGCACGACGATCGACTACGGGATGCCGGATTGCTCCGAACGTTCGCTGCGCTCGGGCGACGATCGCGAGGTGATCGCCGCGGCGATCCGGCGCGCGATCGTGCTGTTCGAACCGCGCCTCGCGAACGTGACCGTGGATTTTCCCGCAGCCGGTGCAAACGGGCGTGAACCGCGGGTCCGGATCGCGGGCGACATGCGCTCGGGCGAATCGGTGAGTCACGTCGCGTTCGAGCTTGCATCGGGCGGCCGGGCGCATGCGGACCCGCGCTGGACCGATCATGGCTGACATCGAGTCGGACGACATCCTGCAGTACTACAAGCGTGAGCTTTCGTATCTGCGCATTCAGGGAGCCGACTTCGCGCAGCGCTACCCGAAGGTCGCGTCGCGGCTCGCGCTGCACGGCACGGAATCGATCGATCCGCACACGGAGCGGTTGATCGAAGCCACCGCGTTCCTTGCGGCGCGCGTGCATCGCGACCTCGATCAGGAGTTTCCGCAGATCGCCGCGGCGCTGCTCGACAATGTGTGCCCGTCGCTGGTGCAGCCATTGCCTTCGATGACGATCGCGCAATTCGAACTCGACACCACCCAGGGGAAAGTGACCGCCGGCTTTCCGGTGCCGCGTCATACCGGCGTGCATGCACGCACCGAGGCCGGCGATCTGTGCCGCTTCCGCACCGCGTGGGATACGACGCTATGGCCGCTGAAAATCAGCCGCGCGGCATTCGACGACGAAGCGACGCTGCGTCTCACGCTCGAATGCGAAGCCGGCACCCAGCTCGCCGAGCTCGAATTGAAGCAGTTGCGCATTCACTTGCAAGGCGACTGGATGGTGACGATGCCGCTTTACGAGCTGCTCGCATCGAGTGTCGCGGATGTGTCGTTGCACGCGCACCCGTCGCATGCGCAGACCATCGCGCTTTCGCCGTCGGCATGGCGCGAAGTGGGCTACGCGGAAGAAGACAGCGTATTGCCGCAGCCGCCCAACGCACAGCCTGCCTATGGGCTGATGCAGGAATACTTTGCGTTTCCGCGCAAGTTTCATTTCTTCGATCTGCTATTGCCGCACGGTTTGCCCTTCGCGGGCAGCACCTGCGAAGTCGTGCTGCATCTGCGGCGGGTGCCGCGCGGCCTCGGCCAGCTCGGCGCACAGCACTTCCGGCTCGGCTGCACGCCGATCGTCAATCTCTTTTCGCAGACCAGCGAGCCGATCGCGATCGATCATCGTCACTACGAATACCGGCTCGTCGCCGACCAGCAACGCGACGCAATGACCGAGATCCATTCGATCACGTCGGTGATCGCGTCCGATCCGTCGAGCGAGCGCGCGACGTCCGTGCCCGGCTTTTCCGCCGCGCACCACCAGGACGGGCACGACGGCGCGGTCTTCTGGTCCGCGCGGCGCGCACATACGCTGCGCGGCAACCTGCCGGGCACCGATATGTTCCTGAGCTTCGTCGACGCCAATCATGCAGCGGTTCACCCGGCCGAACATGTGATCTATGCGAACGTGCTGTGCACCAACCGGCGTCTTGCGGAACAGGTGCCGGCGGGGGCGCGCATGCGAGTCGAAAGGGTTTCGCAGAATGCGAGCGTGCGCTGCCTGTATGAACCGACCGCTCAGCGCAATCCGCCGCTCGGCACCGAAACGTTGTGGCGGTTGATCTCGCTGTTGACGCTGAACTATCAATCGCTCGTGAGCGGCGCGACCGGACGCCGGCAGTTGCAGGACATGCTGCGCCTGTTCGCATCGGACAGCGCGCGCGAGCAGGACCAGATTCGCGGCGTGCAGGCGATACAGGCGCGCAGCGTCACCGCCCATGTCGGCACCGTTGCATGGCGCGGCTATTGCCGCGGCACCGAGGTGACGGTCGAGTTCGATGCGGATGCCTTTGCGGGCGGTTCGCCGCTCCTGATGGGCGCGGTGCTCGCGCGCTTCTTCGCGATGTACACGTCCGTGAATTCTTTTGTGCGGCTGGTTGTGCGCCGCGGAGACGAGATATGGAAGCAATGGGAACCGATGACCGGTTGCCAGCAACTGCTTTGATCGACCGGCTCATCGCTCATCCGCAAGGTTTCGATCTGTTCCAGGCAATCTGTCTGCTCGAACGCGCGACGCCGTTTGCGCGCGCGCTGGGTCATGACGACGGTACGGGCGAAGCGGTGCGGTTAAGCGGTTACGTCTCGCTCGCCTTCGAGCCGAGCGACGTGCGCAGCGTGCGCGCGAACCCGCCGGCGCGCGACACGTTTGCGGCCACGCGGCACGACGAGGTGCACCGCACCTACACCGTGTCGACCCCCGTGTTGACGCTCGCCGGCACGAACGGCCCGCTGCCGATGCCGTTCACCGAACTGGTGCTCTCGCGCAGCGCCGCGCGCGACCATGCGACGGCCGATCTGCTCGATATCTTCAATCACCGTTTTCTGTCGTTCCTGTACCGCAGCCGCAAGAAGCATGCGCCGGGTCTGAACTGGCGTTCGCCGCACGCGTCGTCGCTGGCGGCATGTCTCGACGCGCTCAGCAACCTCGGTTTGCGCGGCGGCCTGCGCGGCCCGCAGCACGCGCAGCTCTGGATGCGCCACGCGGGTCTGATCGGCGCCGCGCCCCGCTCGATGACCGGTTTGCTCGCGATGCTGTCCGATCGGCTCGGGGTGAAAGTGCGCGGCACGCAATTCGTCGGCACCTGGCGCGATGTCGACGCGCACGATTCGCTGCAGCTGATGCGCGCGAGGACAGCGCGCAGTGATCCGGCCGCTCGGCCGTCGCGGCTCGACGGCAGGAGCGTGCTCGGCCGGCGCATATGGGACGAAGCGGGCGGCATACGCATCGAGTTCTTCGATCTGACGCGAGCGCGCTTCGATGCGCTGCTGCCAGGCACCGAAGACCACGAACTGGCAGTGTGGCTGATTCGCCGCTACGTGCAGCAGGATTTCGATGTGCAGTTCGTGCTGCATCTCGCGCCGCAGCGCGCGGCGTGCGGCGTGGGAGGCCGCGCGGCGGGCCGGCTCGGCTGGACGTCCTGGGTGGCCGGCGCGAGCGACGCGGTCAAACCCGCACCGGTGCGCATCGCGGCGTCGCGCCGCCGGTTCTCATAGGCACACGCATGGATATCGATATCCGCACACTCCTTAGCCGGCTCAACCCGGAATGCAAGCATGCGATGGAGCAGGCGGCCCAACTGTGCGTGCGGCAAACGCATTACAACGTCGACATTGAGCATTTGCTGCTGACGCTGCTGGAAACCGATGCGCCCGATCTGCGCGCCATTCTCGGCCACTTCTCGTTGCAGGCCGAAGCGCTGAGCGCGCAGTTGCAGCGCGCGATCGACCAGTTCAAGCGCGGTAACGGCCGCACGCCCGCGCTGTCGCCGAATTTCCCGCCGCTCTTTCAGGAGGCGTGGCTGCTTAGCTCGATGCTGCTCGGCGAGCAGCAGATTCGTTCCGGCACGCTGATTCTCGCGCTGCTCGAAGTGGATAGCCTGCGTGGGCTGCTGCTCGAATCCGTGCCGGCGCTGCTGAAGATTCCGCGAGCGAGCCTGCGCGACGGGCTGGCCGCGCTGCTTGCGGGTTCGGCGGAAGACGCGGGCGGCGCAGGCGTGGGCGCACGCGATCAAGCCGGCGGGGCCGGTGGCGCAAACGATGCAGGCCATGCGGGCGGCGCGCAACCCGCGCCGCTGCCGGGCGGGCGTTCGATGCCGGGCCTGGCAGGCGGTGCGCCGGCCGGCCAGCGCGCGCTCGAGCAATACACGGTCGATCTGACCGCGCTGGCACGCAGCGGCGCCATCGACCCAATCCGCGGCCGCGACGCCGAAATCCGCCAGTTAATCGACGTGCTGCTGCGGCGCCGGCAGAACAACCCGATCCTGACGGGCGAGGCAGGTGTCGGCAAGACGGCGGTTGTCGAAGGTTTTGCGCAACGCGTCGTGCTGGGCGACGTGCCGCCGGCACTCGCCAACGTATCCGTGCGTTCGCTCGATCTTGCGTTGCTGCAGGCCGGCGCGGGCGTGAAGGGCGAGTTCGAGAACCGCTTGAAGTCGGTCATTGCCGATGTGAAGGCCTCTGCCGTGCCGGTGATTCTGTTCATCGACGAAGCCCATCAGCTGATCGGCGCAGGCGGCAGCGAAGGCCAGGGCGACGCGGCGAACCTGCTGAAGCCCGCGCTTGCGCGCGGCGAGCTGCGCACGATCGCGGCGACCACGTGGGCCGAATACAAGCGCTACGTCGAACGCGATCCGGCGCTTGCGCGGCGCTTTCAGGTGGTCAAGGTGGAGGAGCCGACCGAGGCCGTCGCGGTCGAGATGCTGCGCGCGATGGTGCAAAAGCTCGAGGCGCATCACGGCGTGGAAATTCTCGACGACGCCGTGCGCGACGCAGTCAAGCTGTCGCATCGCTACATCTCCGGAAGGCAGTTGCCCGACAAGGCGATCAGTGTGCTCGACACCGCCTGCGCGCGCGTCGCGATTGGCCAGAACGGCCTTCCCGAGGAAATGGAAGCGCTTGCGCGCTCGATCGAAACCGCGCAGAACCAGTTGCGTATCTTGCGGCATGAAGCGGCTACTGGTGCCGAGCGCGCCGGTCCGATCGCCGCGACGCTGCGTCAGCTCGACGAAGCGCGCGCGCAACACGCCCGGTTGACCGACAAGCTCGCGACCGAAAAGCGTGCGGTCGGCGAGATTCTTCACTGGCGGCGCAAGATCGCTCGCCATCTGGCCGAAGCGAATGATGCGAACGAAGCGAACGACGCAAACAGCGGCGCCGCGCGTGCGGACAGCGCCGAACTCGCGGACGGCGAAGACGGCGCATCGCTGACAGCGAACCTCGCACGCCTTGAGAAAGGCCTCGAAGCCGTGCAGAGCGACGACCCGCTGGTGCCGGTCTGCGTCGATTCCGGCGCGGTCGCCAAAGTGATCTCGGGCTGGACCGGCATTCCGGTCGGCCGCATGCTGGCCGACGAACTGCATACTGTGCTGTATCTGCAGGACAAGCTCGCGGAACGCGTGGTCGGCCAGGACGAGGCGCTCGATACGATCGCGCGCCGGGTGCGCACCTTCCGCGCGGACCTCGACGATCCGGGCAAACCGGTCGGCGTATTCCTGCTGGTCGGGCCGAGCGGCGTCGGCAAGACCGAGACGGCCGCCGCGCTTGCCGACGTGCTGTACGGCGGCGAGCGCAACATGATCACGGTCAATATGTCCGAGTTCCAGGAGGCGCACAGCGTGTCGGGCCTGAAGGGCGCGCCGCCGGGATACGTCGGTTACGGGCGCGGCGGCGTGCTGACCGAAGCCGTGCGGCGGCGGCCCTACAGCGTGGTGCTGCTCGACGAAATGGAAAAGGCGCATCCCGACGTGCTGGAACTGTTTTTCCAGGTGTTCGACAAGGGCGTGATGGAAGACGGCGAAGGCGTGCCGATCGATTTCAAGAACACGCTGATCCTGCTCACGTCGAACGCGGCCCAGGAGGTGATCACCGACGCGTGCGAAGGCGGCCGGCGTCCCGCGCTCGACGCGCTGACCGGTCAGCTGCGGCCGGCGCTGCTCAAGCAGTTCAGCCCGGCCTTTCTCGGCCGGCTCGTGCTGGTGCCGTACTACCCGCTCGGCGACGCGCAACTGATGTCGATCGTCAATCTGAAGCTCGCGCGGCTCGCACAGCGCTTCGAGCGCAACCATCATGCGGCGCTCACATGGGACGACGCGCTCGCACGGATGATCGCCGAGCGCTGCAAGGAGGTGGACAGCGGCGCGCGCAACGTCGATCACATTCTGACGCAGGGCGTGCTGCCGGAGCTCGCGCGCGAAGTGCTCGACCGCATCTCGATCGCCGAGCCGTTCGGCGCGGTGCATCTTGCGCTCGCGCCGACGGGCGGCGTCGAGTTTCATTTCCGTTCTTCCGGCGAGGCCTGAACGCGATGTCTTCGGCACCCACGCAAGCCCAGTGCTTCGTCTCCGTCGCGACACCGTTCGGCACCGACGTGCTGCTGCTCGACGGTTTTGCCGGACGCGAAGCGATGTCGGACCTGTTTCGTTTCGAGTTGCGGATGCGCTCCACCAACCCGGCGCTGGATGCATCGACGATCGTCGGCAAGGTCGCGACCGTGACGCTGCAGGACGGCAGCGGCGTGCCGCGCTATTTCAGCGGGATCGTCACGCGCTTTGCGAATACCGGCGCCGACGGCCAGTACGGCGCCTATTCAGCGGAACTCGCGCCGCGGTTATGGCTGTTGACGCTCGGGCGCGACCGCGCGATTTATCAGGACCAGAGCGCGCTCGACATCGTCAAGGCCGTGCTCGCGCAATTCAAGGTGACGACCGAATTGCGCATCAGCAGTGCTGAGTATGCGGTGCGCGAATACTGCGTGCAATACGACGAAAGCGCGTTCCAGTTCATCTCGCGGCTGATGGAAGAGGAAGGCATCTTTTACTTTTTCACCTTCGCCGACGGTGTGCATACGATGGTGCTGGCCGACAGCGCATCCGCGCATCAAGTGGGCGCGAGCGCGCAGCTGTACTTCGCGGGTACGCCGGCCACCGACGTGAATCGCGTCGGTGGCTTCGAAATGGCGCACGGCATCGTCGCCGACGATCACGTGCTGGCCGATTACGACTATACGACCGCTACCGTATCGCAAGCCGAATCGACCGGGGCCCCTGTCGTAGCGGCCGGCCGCCGCTACGTTTTTCCCGGCAAGTATCAGGACGCGGCCGAAGCGTCGCGCAAGGCGGCGATCCGGCTCGCGGCGCATCAGGTCGACGAGCAGAGCGGCAGCGGCCTGAGCTACTGCTACAGCCTCACCGCGGGCACGTCGTTCACGCTCGCCGGGCACCCGGACAGCGCGCTGAATGTTTCCTACGTGGTGCGTGCCGTCACGCACTCGGCGTCGAACGATACGTACAGCAACCGCTTTGAAGTGTTCCCGAAGACGGTGCCGTTTCGCGCGCCGCTGCACACGCCGCTGCCGGTGGTGGCGGGCACCCATACGGCGAAAGTGGTCGGTCCGCAGGGCGAGGAAATCTGGACCGACGCGTATGGCCGCGTCAAGCTCAAGTTTCACTGGGACGGCACACCGGCGCAGGACCAGCTCAGCTCATGCTGGGTGCGCGTCGCGCAGGCGTCGGCGGGCCCGGGATGGGGGCATCTGTTCCTGCCGCGCGTCGGCCACGAAGTGGTGGTCAGCTATGTGGACGGCGACCCGGACCGGCCGCTCGTGACCGGCGCCGTGTACAACACACAGGCAACGCTGCCGGTCGGGCTGCCCGCGTCGCAAACGCAGAGCCTGATGCGCTCGCGCTCGTCGAAGGGCGGCACCGCAGGCAATGAGATCCGCATGGAAGACAAGCTCAATGCTGAAGAACTGTATTTGCACGCGCAGAAAGACATGACCGTCGCGATCGAGAACGCATTGACGACCACCGTGATGGCCGCCGACGAAACGCATGTCGTGCAAAAAGGCAACCGCAGCATCGACGTGCAGAAGGGCAACGAGACGCACACGGTGAAGGGCACGCGCGCGCTCGACGTGAACGGCGATGAAACCCACAAGAACGGCGGCGCGTTCACGCAGACCGTGCAGGGCAACTACACGCTGAACGTGACCGGCAATCTGGTGATCGACGTCAAGGGTTCGATCAGCTTCAAGTCCGGCACGACGTTCGCCAGCGAAGCAGGGACTGCGCTCAGCGTCAAGGCGGCGACGACCTTGTCGACCGAAGGGCTGACGATCCAGCACAAGGCTTCCGCTTCGCAAACCGTCGACGGCGGCGGCATGCTGCAGTTGAAGGGCGGTCTCATCAAGCTGAACTGACGCGATATGAGCGATACACCGGCACCGGCGAGCGCACTTGCCGAAGCAGCAGCGGCGCATGAAAGGACGCACGAAGCGCATGTGGTCGAAGAACGCGACGACGCGGGGCAGCTTGTGAGCCGCGTTGCCGTGATGAACGGCGTGCCGCACGGCGACACGGTGCGCTACACGCCCAATGGCACACCGGCGTTTGAAGCGCGCTTCGAGCACGGCGTGCTGAACGGCGCACTGCGCACCTACGACGAGCAGGGCAGCCTGGTGCAGCACGCGCACTACGTCGGCGGAAAACTGCACGGCGTGTCCGCGTTGTATCGGGACGGCCGGCTCGCGAGCCGGCAGCACTACGCGTTGGGTGTGCTGCACGGCGCAAGCGAGAGCTATGCAGCGTCGGGGCTCGTCGTGTCGCAGATGACTTACGAAGCCGGCAAGCTCGAGCGCGAAGCGCTGTTCATGCACGACGGTGTCGTCGTGCGGCGGGCGTCGTACCGCAATGGCCTGCTGGAGGGCGACGTGCGCGAATACGCGCGCGATGGCGCACTGGTTCAGGCGTCGCCGCATCGGGCGAACCTGCTGCACGGCACCGTGCGCCGTTTCGCGCCGGACGGCAGCGTGTTCGAAGAGCGCGCTTATCGGCAGGGCAAACCGCTCGGCGAATGGCGCCGCATTGAAGCCGGCGCGCCGCAGGACGATGCTGCGGCGGCCGGACCGCGGCTCGTGCGGCAGTTCGAAAAATGGGTAAGGGGCTAGCGCATGGGCATTCAGGTTACCGCAGGCACAACATTGCAATGCAGCTTCGGCGCGGCGCCGTCCGCGCTCGCGGTGATGCCGGCCAATCGCGTGCTGTCGGGCGCGCCGGCCGCCACGATCATGGATAGTGCGCCGCTGCTCAACGTCATGCCGTTCGGCGTGTGCAAGTCCATCGCGAATCCGCAGGTGGCCGCGGCCACTGCCGCCGCGCTCGGCGTGCTGACGCCGATGCCGTGCCTGCCCGTGACGCCGGCGCCGTGGGCGCCCGGTTCGCCGACCGTGCTGATCGGCGGCCAGCCGGCGTTGCAGAACAGTTCGAAATTGATGTGCGCGTGGGCCGGCGTGATTCAGGTCGTCGCCACCGCGCAGTTCACAACGATGGTTCCGTGAGGACGACGGGCGATGCAATACGTTTTTTCGATGACTTCGCGGATGGTGACGATTGCCGCGTCGTGCACGCTGCTGTTGTGCGTGTTGCTCTTTCTGCTGGGGGTCGAGATCGGCGCGCGCTTCGTCGGGCCGGCCGCGCCGGAGCCGTTGGCGCAGCAGCAGGCCGGCAATGTGTGGGCGGCACCTGTCGTGCCGGCGCGGGCGGCGCCAGCCGCGCCGTCTGCGCCAGCAACCGCGGCCGATCCGGATCCGCAGGCATCGTTGGCGGGCACCGCCGACGCATCGTCGGCACCTTCCCCTTCGTCTCCTTGAAATGGGTATTGCTTATGTCGTTTCAGTTTGCTCAGTGTTATCCGGCTTCGCTGCGCGGCCTTGCGCGTGCAGCAGCAATGGCGTCGGCGGTAGCGACAGCGCACTTGCGCCGCTGGCTCGCGGCGGCATTGCTTGGCGTGGTGATGGCACCTGCTTTCGCCGCCGCGCCCGCAGCCGTTGCTCCCGCCGTCGCGTCGAACGGGCTCGCGGCACCGGGCGCAGCGCAGACATCGACGGGACTGGTCCAGATGCCCAACGGCCGTTTGCTTGCCCCGGAATTCGCACGGATCGTCGGCCGGGGTGTGCTGGTGGTGGCCGTGCTCAGCGTCGACCAGCCGCCGTTCTTCGAGGAACGCAACGGCCAGCTCACCGGCCTCGATATCGATCTAGCGCACGAGCTCGCCCAAAAGCTCGGCGTGCAGCTGCGCTTTAACCGCGACGCGAATACGTTCGACGGCGTCGTCGACCTGCTCGCCAAAGGGCAGGCCGACATCGCGATCAGCAAGCTGTCGCGGACCTTGCCGCGCGCCGAGGTGATCAGCTTCAGCACGCCCTACCTGCGCCTGAAGCGCGCGCTGCTGCTCAATCGCGTCAGGTTCGCGCAACTGGCGCACGGCCAGCCGGTGCCCGATGTGATCCGCGCCTACGACAGCACGATCGGCGTGGTCGCCAACTCGTCGTATGCGGACTACGTCACGGCTAATTTCCCGAATGCGCAGGTGCGCAGCTATCCGACCTGGAATGCTGTGCTGAACGCGTTGAACGCAGGCGAGGTGACCGCCGCCTATCGCGACGAGTTCGAAGTCAAGCGCGTGCTGCAGATCGATCCGACCGCTTCGCTGCGCCTGCGCGTGGTGACGCTGGACGATCTCGAAGACACGCTTGCCATCGCGGTCGGCGTGTCTTCGCCGACGCTGCTGTCGTTCGTCAACCAGTTCCTCGCGGAACGCAACAGGCACATCGACGTGAGCACGTTGCTGCGCGCAACCAGCGGTCATTGAGTTCCACATGCAGGTCGAAACAAGAAAGAGAGAGACCATGAATTCCAGCAGGATTTACGCATTTGTTCTAAACCCGTGGGTCGTGATCGGCAGCCTCGCGCTCGGCGGCGCGCTCGGTCTCGCCGTTCCCGCGCAGGCACAGAAGTTGAGCTTCATCGGCGACATCTATGTCGATCTGCTGAAGATGACGACGCTGCCGTTCATGATTTCGGCCGTGATCTTCAGCCTGCAGCGGCTCTTTCGCGAGGGCGACACGTCGCGTCTGCTGATGCGCGTATTGACCGTATTCATCGGGGCCTCGGCGCTCGTGGCGGCAGTGGGCGCGCTGGTGCTGCTGGTGATGAATCCCGGCGCGAATCTGTCCAATGCGACGATGCAGACATTCGGCCTCATGGTTGGCAGCGACGCGTCGTCGAGCGACACCGTGATGAACCTGTACGGCGCCGACATTCCGCAGAAGAGCCTGAGCCTCGTCGACGTGTTGACGAGCCTCGTGCCGACCAACATCTTCGCCGCGCTCGCCAACGGCGAAGCGCTCAAGGCACTGGTGTTCGCGCTGCTGTTCGGTCTCGCGGTGGGCCGCGTGCCGGAGCGGATTTCGGCGGGCCTTAGCCAGTCGCTGCAAACCGTCTATCACGCGTGCCAGAAGCTGATGCACTGGCTCAGCTACCCGCTGCCGCTGATTCTCTTCTGCATGAGCGCGGCGCAACTGGGCAAATCCGGTGTTGGGCCGTTGCACGCGATGCTGCAATTCGTCATCGCGTTCTTCGTCGCTTCGGCGGTGTTGCTGATTCTCGCGGCGGTCATTATCTGGAAGCGCTCGACTCACACGCTCGGCGCCACGCTCGACGCGCTGCGCGCGCCGTTCGCACTGGCACTCGCCACGCGCAACAGCGCCGCGTGCATGCCGAGCATGATCGAGAGCCTCGTCGACGGGCTGGGTTTTGCGCGCGCGCGGGTCGA
This sequence comes from Paraburkholderia sp., assembly GCA_036502945.1. Taxonomy (GTDB): domain Bacteria; phylum Pseudomonadota; class Gammaproteobacteria; order Burkholderiales; family Burkholderiaceae; genus Paraburkholderia. The sequence goes on from DASXXR010000510.1 coordinate 13,870, forward strand.
GTTGCTGGTGCCGTTGACCGTATCGCTGCTGCGGGTCGGGCCGATGGTCTATTACGTGTGCGCGACGCTCTTCATCGCGCAACTGTACGGGCATGCGCTCGGCACCATCGAAGTCGTCACGGTGCTGCTGGCGTCGGTGCTGGCCGGCTTCGCGTCGGCCGGCATGACGGGGCTCGTCACCGTGTCGCTGATCGGCATGACCTGCGCGTATCTGAGGCTGCCCTTCGAAGCCGCATTCGTGCTGTTTCTGGCCGTCGACCCGCTGTGCGACATGCTGCGCACGCTGATTCTCGTGATCGGCAATGCGGCGGCCGTGACGGTGATCTGTCCGCGTCCGCTGAAAATCTAGGGAGCTCATGATGGCGCTTATCGGTGTTCTCGGCGGCATGGGGCCGCTGGCCACGGTCGATTTCATGGAGCGGGTGATCCGCCTGACGGGCGCGGCCTGCGATCAGGACCATCTGCCGATGATGGTTGCGAACCTGCCGCATACGCCGGACCGCTCGAGCGCGATCATCGCGAGCGGCGCCGACCCGCTGCCGGCGCTCTTTAACGGCATCGATCTGCTGAACCGCAGCGGTGTCGATCTGATCGTGATCCCGTGCAACTCGGCGCACCACTGGTACGCGCAGATTCGCGAGCGCAGTGCGGCGCCGGTGCTGCATATCGGCGAGGCGAGCGTGGCGGCGATTCCGCAAGGCGCGCGCCGGGTTGCGGTGCTTGCCACCGGCGGCACGCTGGTATCGGGCTTTTATCAAACGACGCTGCGCGAGCGCGACATCGAGCCAGTCGTGCCTGACGAAGCAACCCAGGCTCGTATCGCCGCGTGCATTCGCGAGGTCAAGGCAGGCGATCTGGACGAGGCGGGCACGCAATTGTCGGCGGCGCTCGACGTGCTTGCTGCGCAAGGCGTGCGTGCCGCGGTGATGGGTTGCACGGAGATCCCGCTGGCCGCGCGCCCATTGCGCGCCCCTTCACTGACGCTGATCGACAGCACGCTGGAACTGGCGCGCGCGACGGTGGCGTATGCGCTTGCGCGCGGCTGGAACCGGCCCCAGTGACGACCGGCATCGGCATGATGAATCCGCGGCTCAGTACGCTCGCGCGCTGGTCGAGCAGCACGGCGGTGCTGCTGCTTTGTCTCGCGAGCGGCGCGCTGTGCGGCGCGATCGCCGCGCCGGCCGGCGAGCTCGCGTACTTCGTCGGCCAGCTGTACCTGGCGGTCGTCAACATGGCTGCGGTGCCGCTGCTGGTGGTCGCGACGTTTTTCGGTTTGCGCCAGGTGCTCGATCTGCCGCGCCCGGGCCTGCGCATCGGCACGATCGTCGGGCTGGCCGCCGTGCTCGTGGTGCTCTGCGCGGCCGCGGCGACGCTGACCGGCGTGCTGGCGATGCCCGGCCATCTGTCGGCCGACGCGCACGCGCACCTGGGCGAACTGGTGTTGCGCAGCGCGGGCGATGCGGAGGACATGCGCGTCAAGCTATTCGACACGAGCGTGCCGGCCGCCGCGCCGAGCGACGGTTACGGCTTGCGCGACATGTTCCCCGACAACTTCTATCGCGTGCTCGCGCAAGGCCGCTCGCTCGGCATTCTGACCGGCACGATCCTGTTCGGGATGGCCTTCGCGGCGTTGTCGCGCGAGCAGTCGGCGATGCTCGGCAATGTGTTCGAGGGCATCTATCGCACGTTCGAAAACATCATCGCGTACGCGAATCTGCTGATTCCGGTGCTCGCGTTCGGCACCGCCGCGTTTCTGGTCGCCCACACGCAACGCGCGACACTCGACGCGATGAGCGGCTTCCTGCTCTGTTTCCTGCTGCTCGCGCTGGGGTTCGGCTGCGCCGCGCTGGCAGCGATTGCCGCGCGCGCCGGCCAGCCGTTCGGGCGCGTGCTGGCCGAATTGAAAGCGCCGCTGCTGGTCGGCTTGACGTCGGGCAGCGCCACCGCGCCGATTCCGCACGCGATCGAGGCGATGAGCACCAAGCTGGGGTTCAGCCGCGGCATCGTCGAACTGGTGGTGCCGTTCGGCTCGGTGTTCGTTCGTTCCGGTTCGGCACTGTATTTCGCGCTGGCCACGGTGTTCGTCGCGAACCTGTACGAGCGGCCGCTCGGCGCCACCGACATCGCGCTGATCGCGGCTGCTTCGGCGGCTGCCGCGCTGGTTTCCGCCGGGCAGAGCGGCGTTGTAACGGTGGGCTACACGGCGATCGTGCTGTCGTTGCTGCAGTTGCCGGTGGAAGCGGCAGGCGTGCTGTTCATCACGATCGACCTGCTGTGCGAAGGGCCGCGCAACGTGTTGAGCCTGCTGTCGGTGTGCGTGGTGATTGCATGGGTGTCGGCCGGCTTGCCCTCCGAGCGGGTCGCGGCCGTCGAGCCGCGCGGTGTGTCCGCCGGTGAATGGCGGCCCGCGCTGCAGTTCGCGTTTTCCCGCGCGCAGCTCGCGCTGGCGGCAGGCTGTGTCGTGCTCGCGGCGACGCTGATCGTGCTGATGGGGATTGGAGTAGGGGCGAAATGACGATGCTACTAATGCTATTGAAGCGTTTTGCGCACGTGCGCGTGCTCCGCGGCCACGCGCGCCTGTGGTCCGGCCGCCCGATGTGCTGCGCGCTCGCGCTATTGCTGGCCGGCGCGCTGACGGGCTGCTCGATGCTCGGCTTTAAAGGCGACAAGGCGTCGTGGTCCGAAATGACGCTGACGGCCGGCGACGACGTGAACGGCAACAGCCCGGTCGCCGTCGACATCGTGCTCGTGACCGACGACGCGATGCTTGCGCGCGTAGCCGATTTGCCCGCGGCCAAATGGTTCGCCGGCCGCGCCGACCTTGCCGGCACTTTCCCGAAGAGCATCCGCTATCGCAGCTGGGAGATCGTGCCCGGCCAGCACATCGACGTGCCCGGCG
>DASXXR010000511.1:0-10786 GCA_036502945.1 Paraburkholderia sp.
CTGATGGAACTGGTGGTCGACGCAGCGGGCAACGTCGCGCCGCGCCTGAACGACGTCGATCTGACCGAAGCGCGCGCCATTGAACTGCATGCGCTGCTGCTCAACCAGGTGATTCGCATGCTTTGCGCGGGTGTGATTCACGGCGATCTGTCCGAATACAACATCCTGCTGGCAGCCGACGGCCCTGTGATCATCGATCTGCCTCAGGCCGTCGACGCCGCCGGCAATAACGAAGCCGCCTCGATGCTCAAGCGCGACGTGGACAACCTGGCTGCGTACTTCGGACGGTTCGCGCCGCACATTCTCAGCGCGGATTACGGAAAGGAGATCTGGACGCTGTTCGAAGCAGGCGGACTGCATGTCGAGGCCGAATTGACCGGCCGCATCGAGATCGACACGCGACCCGTCGACCTGGATAGCGTGCTGCAGGAACTGGAAGCGACACGTCTTGAGGAAGAGGCGCGCATGCGGCGACAGCAGGAACTGAGCGCCGGCGGGTAACCCGTGCACGGCGCGCAAGCCTTACTATCTATTATTCGCGGTGAGCGGCCGGCTGGCCCAAAACGCTTTACCATACCGCTCTACACAATTGAAGGTGCAACCGCTTGTCTCTATTTTCTCCAGCCCCCGTTCGTATTGAAGGCGGCCTCCTCCAGAGCGTCTGTTGCTAGCCCGCATCGGCGTCGCGACCGCCCTGGTGCTGCTGAAATTCTTCGCGATCCTCCCCTACGGTGTAACGGCCCGTTTCGGCGATGGCCTGGGCTGGCTGCTCTATCAACTGCCCAGCCGGCGCAAGCGCGTCGTCCATATCAATCTGCGGCTCTGCTTCCCCGACTGGAGCGCCGAACGTATCGAGAACGTCGCGCAACAGCATTTCCGCCATGCGATTCGCAGCTACGTGGAGCGCAGCGTTCAATGGTTCGGTTCGGCGGAAAAGCTGAAGAAACTGGTGATTGTGGACAGCGAGGTCGATTTGTCGGACCCGGATATGCCGCCCACGGTGCTGCTTGGCGCACATTTCGTCGGCATTGAGGCGGGCTCGGTGTTCATCAATTACGCGCTGGGCAGGACCTGCGGCGCGTTGTACCAGCCGATGTCCAACAAGACGCTCGATGCCGTTGCGCGAACCCAGCGCGGCCGTTTCGGTTCCGAAATGGCGAGCCGCGCCGACAGCGCACGGATCGTGTTGCGATGGCTGCGCGATAGAAAGCCCGTCATGCTCGGCGCGGATATGGATTACGGGCTCCGCAATTCGACCTTCGTCCCCTTCTTCGACATTCAGACCTGCACGCTGACGGCGGTGGGGCGGCTGGCTAAAACTGGCCATGCGCAAGTGCTGCCGTTTATCGGCGAGGTGCTGCCGAACTATAAGGGTTACCGGCTGAAGGTATTCAAGCCGTGGCAGGACTATCCGACTGGCGATGATGCGGTCGATGCGCGCAGAATGAACGCTTATCTGGAAGAGCAGATCCTCCGGATGCCTGAACAATATTACTGGGTGCACAAGCGCTTCAAGACCCGGCCGGTTGGCGAAGCGTCGTTTTATTGACGATGTGGCCTATCACTCAGTTAATCTGGAGCGCGCATGACTAAATTGACATCGATACATCGGGACTGGATTATCGACATGACGCCGGACACGCTGCCCGACGGTTTTTCGGCCCGCGCATGGGTTCAGCGCGAAGCAGGTGAGGGCGAGACCCAGGGCGAGAACTTCATTTTCTCCGACCTCGGGGATTTCGCTACGCAGGGCGAGGCAGCGTCCCGGGGCGAATCCTGGGCTATTCGGTGGCTCAACGAGAACGATTAATGGTACTAGGGGTGTTCGCGTTTCAAGGCTTCACCGAACCACGCCCAGGTTTGCGTACCGCTCTCACCTTCCCGCTATTTCCCCCGCCACAGAAAAACTGCTCGCCCCCATCGGACTCAAGCCCCGACACGCCGATCCCAGCCGGCATCTCAAGCTGCTGAAGGACCGCCCCCGTTCCCGGATCGATTTGCCTCAACTCGCTCGCGTCATTCTCCCAGGTGCCGTGCCAGAGTTCGCCGTCCACCCACGTGACCCCGGTGACGAAGCGGTTGGACTCGATGGTGCGAAGAATCGCCCCGGTATGAGGATCGACCTGATGGATCTTGCGGTCTCGATACTGTCCCACCCAGAGCGTGCCTTCGGCCCACGCGAGCCCTGAATCGCCGCCGCCGCCGGGCGCCGGAATCGTGGCGAGCACACGGCCGGTATTCGGATCGATCTTCTGGATGCGATCCTCGGCGATCTGAAACAGGTGCTGGCCGTCGAACGCCGCACCGGCATGCGCGGCGACGTCGATCGAGCGCAGCATCTTGCCGCTGGCCGGATCGAGGGCGTTCAGCTTGTCTCCTGAAGCAAACCAGACCTGTTGACCGTCATACGTGACGCCACCCACGCGGTCGACGCCCGGAAAGGGTCCATATTCACGGAGGATTTCGGCGGCTGATGGTTTCATGCTTGGATCCTAGTCGAAGGTGAGTGGAGCGGGGAGTAACAAGGTCGTCGTGAATCCCGGCATGGGCGGGGTCATCCAGCGGCGCGCGCGTCCACGACCCAGCGATTGCACCTTGCCCGCGGCGGCAAGCGCGTCGAGTGCCCGCTGCGCGGTGCGCTGGCTGGCGCCGAGCGCCAGTGCGAGGGCCGAGCTCGACCACGACTCGCCGTCGGCGAGGAAGGCAAGCACCGTCGCGTGCTTCTCTTCGACGGGCCGCGCCAGCACGGCGACCTCGCGTGCGTGGCGCGGCACCAGCGCGAACCCACGCTGGGTTGCGCTCACACCGGCCAGCGTCCGCAGCACCGTGCGAAGCCGCCCGAGTTCGACGCGCAAGCGCGCGCGATGCGATTCATCGGCGTGCTTTGCCCGGAAGGCTCGCGCGACGAGTTCGTCTCTAGGGACATCGGCGGGCCACGCTTCGGCGAGCGCGCGTGCGAGCGCGAACAACACCGGACGCGTCGCGAGCGAGACCGACGTGTGCGCGTCACGCACGACGTGACGGCACGCGTCCACGATCAGCGCCCTCGATGACAGCAACGCTTCGACTTCCTCGAGCAGCAGAGGCCGCTCGTCGCCACGTGTGATCAGGCGCGCCGCGGGCGTGCGCAGCACGAGGGCTGCGCTTTCGACCTCCGCCGTCAGCGCGGCGATGCCTGCGTGGCGCGCGGCGCGCCGGGCACGGGCGAGCGCTGCATGCGCGGGTCGGGTTTGCAGGCGTCGCAACGCGATGCCCGCAACCACCAGTTCGTGGGCCGCACGCGATGCGGGCGGGAAGGGCGCGGGATCGAGTTCGGCGAGCGTTCGCTCGGCCTCGTCGAGGCGCCCGATCAGCAGCAGGCGCCGGACCTCGAGATACCGCGCATGCGCGGCGTTCAAACGGTCGCCGTGCGCTTCGAGCGTTGCGCGAGCGGCGTCCAGTGCCTTCGTAGGCCAGTTGAGGTCGCGCGAGACCAGCGCGATCTCTGCCTCGGCGACGACACATCTCGCGCGGGCGATGGCCTCCTTCGGACCGAAGGCGCGCGCCGCGCTTCGTACGAGTACCTTCGCCCGCTCGAGGTCGCCGAGCTGCGCCATCGCGATGCCGCGAAGCGCGAGCGCAGGCGCGTCGCCGCGCAGTGCAATCAGGTTCAGTGCGCCGAGCGGATCGCCCGCCGCAAGCGCTCGCGCCGCAGCTGTGATCAGCGAGTCCATTTGAATCCCGCCACAGTTGTCACTCCCACCCGTCCGGGGTCCGGGCCTAATCTAGCACACAGCAATCAACCCACACGTCGTATCGAGAACTGAACAAACGGCGTGGCACACCCAGCGGAGCGAAGCATGACGACGACACACATGACCGGAACACGTGAAGAGTGGCTGGCAGCGCGGCTCGAACTGCTCAAGGTGGAGAAGGAGTTCACGCGGCGCGGCGACGAACTGGTGCAGCGACGTCAGGCGCTGCCGTGGGTTCGCGTCGACAAGCAATACCGATTCGAGACCGGTGAAGGAAGCCACTCGCTGGCAGAGCTCTTCAGAGGGCGCTCGCAGCTCCTTGTCTACCACTTCATGTTCGGGCCCGACTACACCGCAGGGTGCCCGTCCTGCTCGGCGATTGCGGATGGCTTCGACGGCTTCGCCGTGCACCTGGCGAACCACGACGTCACACTTGCGGCGGTATCGCGGGCGCCGCTCGCCAAGCTGCAGGAGTACCAGCGGCGGATGGGATGGACGTTTCCCTGGGCATCGTCGTCCGGCGGCGATTTCAACTTTGATTTCAACGTCTCGTTCACCGAGCAGCAACAGCACGAAGGGTGCATCGAATACAACTACCAGCGCGGCGGCCACGCGATGGACGCGACACCGACTCCGGCGCCTGTCGCCGAGTTCGCAGCCATGTCCGGAACCGATGCCGCAACGTACGCGCGCGACCGGCCCGGCATGAGCGCGTTCGTGCTCGAGGACGGTGTCGTCTACCACACGTATTCCACCTATGCGCGCGGACTGGATGGCCTTTGGGGCATGTATCAGTGGCTCGACCGCGCGCCCAGGGGGCGCAACGAGAGGGGCATCTGGTGGCGCCGCCACGACGAGTACGGCCAGCGGTGAGGCAAGCCGTGGATATCGTCGGTGCAACTGGAGAGCGTGAGATCTCGCAACGCCTGGTTTCCGGGCGCGCTTCGCACTGCTTCTTCTTCGGCGTCTCCGCGCTGCTCTTCGCTGCCAGCGCGGCGGCGACGATTGTCTGCTGCGTGTCCATGTCCGCGATGGGCGGCATGCCGATGCCCGGCGGCTGGACGATGTCGAAGGCGTGGATGCGGATGTGCGGACAGACGTGGGCGGGCGCGGCGGCGTCGTTCGTCGGCATGTGGGTCGTGATGATGGCGGCGATGATGCTGCCGTCCCTCGTACCCATGCTGTCGCGCTACCGCGAGGCTGTCGGCGCGGCAGGCGAGAGGTGCGTCGGTTGGCTGACCGCGCTGGTGGGCGTGGGGTACTTCTTCGTGTGGACCGCGTGCGGGATGGCTGCCTTTCCGGTGGGCGTCGCGCTCGCCGCGGCCGAGATGGAAATGCCGCCGCTGGCGCGCGCTGTTCCGGCCGCGGCCGGCGTGGTCGTCGTGATTGCCGGCTTGCTCCAGTTCACCGCGTGGAAGGCGCGTCACCTTGCGTGCTGCCGCGAGGCACCGGCGCGCGGCCATACGTTGCCGTCCGATGCCGCCGCAGCCTGGCGACACGGCTTGCGTCTTGGTCTCCATTGCAGCTATAGCTGTGCCGGCTTCGTGGCGATCCTTCTCGTCATCGGGGTCATGGACCTGCGCATGATGGCTGGCGTGACGGCAGCCATCACCGTCGAACGTCTTGCACCGGGCGGTGTGCGCGCTGCGCGGGTTATCGGAGGCGTGGTCGCCGGGGCGGGGTTGCTCATGATCGCGCGGGCGGTCGCGCCATGACGCTTGCCGCATGCACCCCTCATTGACACGGCGCTACTCCTCGTCAGGAACGCAACGGCATGAGACCGGACGCTTTGGGATCAAAGAACGTCGGTGCCAAAAAAGCCGAGATATTCGAACGTCCCCGCGGCTGCATCGCCGGAAAAGCCGGCGAATGCTTCGATCGACACCAGCGTATCGATCGTGGCACGCCGGTTCGAAACAAGCTGCCATGACACGTCGCGTGCCGGCGGCATGAACGACGCCGCGCTCACCGTCTCGAGCGCGGCGAGGGCGGTATCGCGCTGTGGCGAATAGATGGAGAATCCTTCGTTTGCCAAAGCGGCAGTCGAGCACCCAAGAAGCGAACACAGGTGCATCTTTGCGTCGGCATCGCGGGCGTCCGCCTCTCGCGACTGCCGGATGAACGTCACCGTCGCCTCATCGGCCGGCTGCCCCGCCTGCAGGAACACCGGTTTGTCAGGCGTCCACGCATCCGGCGGGCAGGCCTTGTTCGCGGGCGCGAGCTCGACGAACGGGTTGACCTCAGCCGGATAGATACGGCAGACGCGGGGCCTCGCTTCATAGGCGCCGCAACGCATGTCGGCCTGAAGATGCGGACACGCGCCGTCGAACGAAGCAACCAGGGTCACGGCCACCCGTACCGGCAGCTTGCCGCTTCGGGAGGCGAAAGACCGTCTGCGCTTGTGCTGCGCGAGTGCATCACCGGCAGGGGGTTCGACGGGCCATGGAATCGCGTCGCAGAAAAGCTGGACGTCGCCGCCGCGCTTCAGCCAGTTGAGCGCCTCTTCGACGCCCAACGGCAAACGCAGGTTGTGACAGCACTTGCCACACATCGTGCAGGAGAAATGGATCGTCATATTCAGGGGTTGCCTGACCCGCTACTGTCAGGCTGTTGCGATTGGGAAAAGACGGGCTTGTCGTCGCCCTTCGCATTGGTCGGTCAATAGACACCTTTAATTACAGCGATCCGGAGATTTTTTCGAACGGCCGCTTGCGCGTGCTTGCGCACTATAACGCGCCCGGACACCACCGCTTCACCAGCGCAGCAGCCGAGGCCCGAGCAGCGCGCCGACCACCGTCGGCACCAGCATCCCGAGCAGATACCACACGCCCCAGAACGCCACACCCATTTCCGGGCAATGCAGGCAGTAGGCGAGCGCCGCCACCGCACCGGACATCAGGCCTGCGCTCGCGCCCGCCAGTGCGGGCCGGGTCGGCGCAAGCTCCCTGAGTGCCCAGAACACCGCGACGAATGCCGGCACCGACAGCATCGCGATATTGAACGGGCACACCCGCCACGTCTTGCCGAGTATGGCCGCCAGTTGCAGGTCCGGCGGCGCGTAAATGACGACATACGCGCCCCACAGCCAGATCACCGCCACCGTCAATGCAATGACCCACCGGCCGCTGCCAGGCGCGACACCCGGGCGCGCGAGCCGGCTGGTCACGGCGACGGCCCCGATCAGCATCAGCAGCGGAAACGCAACCTTCGCCCAGAACAGCGGCGTCGCGGACACCTGCGCGAGATCGGGACGCACGCCCAGCAGCAGGGCCGTCAGCAGTGTCGCGCCGAGCGCGCCGGCAATCAGCGCAATGCTCATCCGCTTCGCGAGCAGGCGCGGATCCACCGGCGCAACGCCGGTCGCCAGCATGGATATCAGATCATCCGTTTTCATCACTTCCCTCGAATCTTTGCGGCCAGCGCCCTCAACCCGCGATGCACGCCGACCTTGACCGCCGAATCCGACATGCCCGTCAGGCGCGCGCACTCCGCAACCGACAGACCTTCCAGCTTCACGTGCAGGATCGGCAACCGCTGCCGGTCCGGCAGTTCTTCCAGCAACTGGCCGATATCGCGCCGCGCCTGCGCCTGTTCCATATCGGGCGCGGCAAAGAGTTCCGGCGCGTCGTCCAGCGGATCGTTCAGCGCATCGGAGCGCGAGCGCGACCGAAAGTAGTCCGTCAGCTTATGGCGCGCAATCGCATGCACCCAGGCGGTGACGGGCTGATCCGGCCGGTAGCTCGCGCGCGCGTTGTGCACCGCCAGCAAAACCTCCTGCACCAGATCCTCCACATCGCCCGGCTGCTGCATGAGCCGCCTTCTGAGGAAGCCCCGCAAGTGTGCGCCCAGTTCCGACAGGAAAACCCGATATGACGTCTCGTTGCCGCCAAGCGCTTCGACGAAGAGTCCGCGCAAGCGCGTCTCCTTCGCCTGTAAAACTCCGCTGTCTGTAGTTCGCTCCATCGGCCATTCCGGTTACAACGTGGTGAAGAAAAATTTCTGCGAATTTTACAGGGCGGCTGTTCCCGTCGAAATACAACGGCTCAGCGCCCCCTTCAAAAAATCTTGACGCTGCTGTAACCGGATCGAGATAGCCTTCGAAATAGCCGGTGAGTCGCGCGGCAGAACACCACCGTCGACGGAAGTGCCAGGAAAATTTTTTGCAGTGCTGTAACCGCTTGTCGAGTTTCACCGAAATACCTTGCGGATCGCAAATGCATCACACCGACGCACATCGGTCCAACCTGACCTGACTGCCATTGGAGGCAAACATCATGAGCAACTTCAAATTCGCCGCAGCTTTCGCACTCGCTTCCCTCGTCTCGGGCGCCGCTCTCGCACAAACGCAACCGGCTGCCGGCAACGCCGTGGAAAAGTGCTACGGCGTTGCACTCGCCGGCCATAACGACTGCAAGGCGGGCGCCGGCACGACCTGTGCGGGCACGTCGAAGATGGATTATCAGGGCAATTCGTGGAAGAACGTGCCGGCCGGCACCTGCTCGACCATCAAGACACCGCAAGGCATGGGTTCGCTGACGCCGATGGGTTCGTAACCGCGACTACCGCACGCCGACCATGAACATGACCCTCGCGATGGGCGCCGGACTGGGCCTGAAGCCGGCCCACTACGACGCGGCCCATGATTGCACCGCATCCGGACTGTGGTTCGAAGTCCATCCGGAGAACTACATGGTCGGCGGCGGCCCACGCGTCGCGTGGCTTGAGGCGATCCGCGCGAAGCATCCGCTGTCGCTGCATGGCGTGTCGCTGTCGCTCGCCGCAGATGCTATGCCGGACCTCGCGCATCTGCAGCGGCTGGACGAGCTTGCGAAGCGCATCCAGCCCGCGCTCATATCCGAACATCTCGCATGGTCGGCCTGGCGCGGCCAGTATCACCCGGACCTGCTGCCCTTTCCGCGTACGCACGATGCGCTGACCCGCATCGCGGCGAACATCGCGCTCACCCAGGAGACGCTCGGGCGCCGCATCGCGATCGAGAATCCGACGCACTATGCGCACATCGACGGCCATGAATGGAGCGAACTCGATTTTCTGGGCGAACTGAGCCGCCGCACCGGCTGCGGACTGCTGCTGGATGTGAATAACGTCTACATCAGTGCGCACAACCTCGGCTTCGACGCCGGGTCGTATCTCGACTGCTTTCCGGGCGACGCGGTGCTGGAGATTCATCTTGCCGGCCACAGCACCGACGCCGCCGCTGATTCTCCGCTCCTCGTCGACTCGCACGACGCCGCAATTGCGGACCCCGTCTGGACGCTGTATCGACGCGTGATCGACCGGATTGGGCCGCGTCCGACGCTGATCGAACGCGACGATCACATCCCGGCCTTCGACGAGCTGTTGCGTGAACGCAGCCACGCACAGGTGATTCTCGACGGCCGCGAGGTGACGGCATGACAAAGCCTACGCTTGCGGACTTCCAGGACGACTTTGTCGGCGCGCTATACGGCATGCCGGCGCAACATCCAGGCGTTGCCGCGCTTGCCGCGCAGCCGGGATTCTCGATCTACCGCAACACGGTGATCAAAGGCTGCATCGACGCGTTGCAGGCGAATTACCCAAGCGTCGAAAGGCTGGTCGGCACCGAATGGTTTCGCTCGACCGCAGCGGTCTATGTGTATCGATCACCGCCGACCGATACGCGCCTGCTGCACTACGGCGCGAGTTTCGCCGCGTTTCTGGACACGTTCGAGCCGGCGCGTGAACTCCCTTACCTGGCGAACGTCGCGCGCCTCGACCGGTTGTGGATGGAAGCACACGTTGCCGCGGAAGAGCCCGCCGCCGACCTCGCGTCGATTGCACAACATCCGCCTGAAGCGTTCGGACTGCTCGCGCTGCGTCCGCGTGCGGGCGCCCGCTGGATGTGGTTCGCCGATCAGCCGGCCTACACGATCTGGCGTGCGAACCGCGAGGGCGTGGAGGTACCCGCTGATCTCGCGTGGCATGCGGAAGGCGCGCTGATCGTGCGTAACGGGGGGCGTGTTCAATGGCAGTGCATCGACGGCGCGAGTTGCGCGTTTCTCGACGCCTGCGCCGCCGGTCACGCTCTCGAACGGGCCGCCACTGCCGCGTTCGCCGCGCAGCCGGATGTCGATCTGATGCAGTTGCTACACCGCTTGCTGAGCGCAAGCGCACTCGGCGCGATAGCGGCGCCGGCTCAACGCTGACCCAATGGAGATACACATGGAAGCAACCCGGACCGCGGCACCGTCCACCCTGGGCCGCGCATGCGCGCTATGGGGGCGCGTGACCGACAAGCTGCAGATGTTGATCGGCGATTCGCTGTTGTCGCTGGTTGCGCGTGTATCGATCGCGGCGATCTTTTTCATGTCCGGCCGCACGAAGGTCACCGGGTTTCTGACGTTGACGCCGAGCACGTACGAACTCTTTCGCACCGACTACAAACTGCCGTTCATTGCGCCGGAGATCGCGGCGCACATGGCCGCTTATTCCGAGCATCTGTTTTCGATATTGCTGTTGCTTGGACTGTGCACCCGGCTCTCCGCATTCGCGCTGCTCGGCATGACGACCGTGATCGAAGTGTTCGTCTATCCGGATGCATGGCCGACGCATCTTTCGTGGGCGGGCCTGATGCTGATCATGATCGCGCGCGGCGGCGGGAAGTGGTCGCTCGATCACGTGTTCGGGATCAAGTAGGCGATATCGACAGGATCGCTATGACTGGCTGGATGCGGGCGATATCTGCCGGCGGTCGTGGATTCGCTTGATCCTCCCGACACGCGGCTGAGCCCATACGGGCTCAGCCTGATCACCGGGGTGGTGATGACGGCCGCTTAACCTCCGCCGCCCTGCGTGCCGAGGGTGAGCTTGTTCGACACCGACGTGACGCCCGGCACCCCTTTCGCGATTTCCTCGGCCTGGCCGATCTGGCTGCCGTCGGGCACCGTGCCTGTCAGCACGACCGCGCCGCTGCGCGCCCGCACGAAGACATTCGATACGTCGAAACCTTGCGCCTTCGACAACGCCCGGCGAACATCCAGACCGAGCTTGCGGTCGGACTTCTTGGTGGC
>DASXXR010000512.1:0-3545 GCA_036502945.1 Paraburkholderia sp.
AGCCACTCGACGAACTCGCGGCCGTACGCACGCTCGCCGAAGAACACCATATCGAGGATCGTGTAGTAGTCGACCTGATTCGGATCCTTATCGTCGAACAAGATGCCGATCGCTTCATACAGCGCGCGCTTGCGGCTGCGGATCAGACGCTTCAACGCGCACTTGTACGCATCAGGCGTATCCATCAGCGAGAACAGCGAAAACAGCACCATCTGTACCTGCTGCGGCGTCGACAGGCCGGCGGTGTGATTCAGCGCGACCGTGCGGCTGTCGGCGACCAGACGGTCGATGAACTTGAGCTTGTCCGGCTCCGTCGTGATCGACTCATAACGCTCATGCAGTTCCTTTTTTGTGTCCTTCGGCAGCTCGGCGAGCAGGCGGTCGAGCACGTTGTCGCGATGCGTCGCAATCGTGCCGAGCCGCCAGCCGGTTGCGCCGAAGTACTTCGAATACGAGTACACGAGAATCGTGTTCTTCGGCGCCAGCGCGAAAAGCGACACGAAGTCGTCGGCGAAGGTGCCGTACACGTCGTCGGTCAGCAGAATCAGATCGGGCCGCTCCTTCACGATATCCGCGATGTATTCGAGGCTTTCGTCGCTGATTTTCACCGAAGGCGGATTGCTCGGGTTCACGAGGAAGAACGCCTTCACCTCCGGGTCGCGCAGCTTGTCGAGTTCCGCCTTCGAGTACTGCCAGTTGTTTTCCACATCGGCATCCAGGTTCACGACGTTCAGCTGATAGTCGTTCAACCGCGGAATCTCGATGTACGGTGTGAAGATCGGCATGCCGAGCGCGATCGTGTCGCCCGGCTTGATCAGCCGGTTTTCGCGCATCGTGTTGAAGATGTACGTCATCGCCGCGGTGCCGCCTTCAACCGCGAAGATGTCGAATTCGCCGACGAACGGATGCTTGCCGATCATCTCGCGCCGCAGATACTGCCCGACGATGACCTCGGACATTTTCAGCATCCGGTCGGGCACCGGATAGTTCGACGCAAGAATGCCCTCGCACATTTCATACAGAAAGTCGCCCGCCGACAACCCAAGCTGGTCGCGCACATACGACACCGCGCCGCGCAGGAAGTCGATGCCCTGCACACCCCTGTTCTCGCGCAGGAACAATTCGAAGCGCTCGGTCAGCCCATCGCGTTTCGGGAAGCCGCCGATGCCCTCCGGCATATGCGCGAACGAGCGCTCCGCCTCGCGCATCGCGAACAGGCCGAGCTGCCAGAAACCATGACGCGGAATCGTCGCGAGAAAGTTCGGATTGCCGCGGCCGGCATTGAGCATCGACGAGTTCGCCGCACGCTCGACCGCGCCGCCGCCTGCCGCCTTGATGAGTTCGTCCTTCAGTTCGAACGGGCTGAGTGCGGCCAGCTTTGCCTGTTCGGTGCTGCCCGATTTATCCTTTGCCATGATGTTCTCCAGTGAAGAGGAATTGACGCCCGCGCGCCGCAGGATCGTTAGACTGCGGCAACCCCGGCGCCGATGTGATTCAAAACCAGCGACGCGTACCAGCACGCGTCACACGAGCCCGACGACAAGCGGCCCGAGCAATGTCAGCAGCACATTTGCGATTGCGTAGGTAATCGCGAACGGCACGGTCGGCACCGCGCTTTCTGCCTTGTCGAGCACGCCGCCGAACGCCGGATTCGCGCTGCGGGACCCGGACAGCGCACCGGCCAGAATGGCTGCGTTGTTATAGCGAAGCACGTAGCGGCCAAAGAGCATCGTCAGCAGCAGCGGCAGCATGGTGACCACGACGCCGAGCAGAAAAATCTGGAGGCCGCTTTGCTTGACCGTCACCACCGCCTGCAAGCCGGAGTTCAGACCGACCACCGCGACAAAAGCGGCAAGCCCGAAGTCCTTCAGCAACTGCGACGCCGCGGGCGGCATCACGCCGTACATCGGATACTTGCCGCGCATCCAGCCGAACAGCAGGCCCGCCAGCAGACAACCACCGCCTGAACCGAGCGTCAGCGGCACGCCGCCGACGTCGACGACGATAAGGCCGATCAGCAGACCGAGCACCAGCCCCACGCCCATGTAGATGAAGTCGGTCTTGATCGAATACGGAAGCTCGTAGCCTGCGGTATCGACGGCGCGCTTCGTGTCTTTCGCCGCGCCGAAGAACGTGATCACGTCGCCGTGTTCGAGCTTTGTCTCCGGCAGCACCGGCACCGGCTTGCCGGCGCGCGTGACCCGTTCCAGATAGACGCCGTGGCGCAGATCGCGATCGACGGTTGTGCGCACGTGTGCGATCGTCTTGTGGTTCATGCCCTTGAGGGTGAAGACGCCTTGCCGCGACTGCATGACGAGCGGGACATCGCTGGTATCGGCAACTTCAGGCCCGATCAGCGGCGCGACGCCGACTATGCCTTCGCGTCGTCCGACGATCAGCACGACGTCGTTCTTCGCTAGCACGACGCCCGCTACCGGGTCGACCGGTTGTCCGCCGCGTTGGATACGTTCAATCGTGATCATGTCCTTCTGGCCGATCTCGATGTCGGCGACCGTGCGGCCTGCCGCGTGCTCGACGCGAAACGCACGGCCAACCAGCTCCGGCAGCGCGGCCAGCTGCCCGGGGCCGCGTGCCGGCGCGTCGCCGGCGAGCGTCCGCTCCGCGTCGGCCGCGGCTTCCCGCAGGCCTTGCCCCATGAACTTCGGCAGAATATTCACGCACACGATGATCGCGCCGAGCGAGCCGAACACGTAGGTCACCGCATACGCAATCGCCACGTCCGATTGCAGCAACTTGGTTTCGTCGGCGGACAAGCCGAGACGCGCGATCGCATCGCCGGCTGTGCCGATGATCGCGGACTGCGTCAACGCGCCGCCCGCAAGCCCCGCCGCAAGCCCCTTGTTCAGATGGAACAGCTTCGCGCACACCAGCACGGTGATGAGCGCGGTCACGGCAAGAAATACCGCCATCGCGATTTCGCGCAACGTCTTGCGGTTCAGCGAATTGAAGAAGCCCGGCCCGGAGTCGTAGCCGACCGCATAGATGAAGACGGCGAACATCACCGCCTTGACGCCGTTGTCGATCGTGACGCCCGCCTGACTGATCACGACCGCGGCCAGCAGCGAACCGCCGACACCGCCCAGCTGAAACTTGCCGAAGTTGATCTGACCGATCAGATAGCCGACAGCCAGCGAGAGGAATAACGCTATCTCTGGAGATTTGTGGAAGATGTTGTGTAACCAGTCCATCGTGCTCTCTGTTAGATGCAAGAACGTCATGCGAGCCGCTTTGGAGGCGACACTGCACGCCCGATTCCGTATGCATGCCGCATTCGATAGGTCATATTCGTTTGCTATCCGAACTTTCCCGCCAACCCGACGATGACTGGCCCCATCAGCGGCAACAGGATGTTCGACAGCGCATACGTGATCGTGTAGCCGATAACCGGCGTCGAATTGCCGGTCACGCCGACCAGCGCGCTGATGGCCGGCGTGCTGCATTGCTGGCCCGCAATCGCGCCGAGCAGCATCGGCGTGTCGAGCTTGAGCAGCGCACGGCCGATCCACAGCGATAGCAGGCCCGGC
>DASXXR010000513.1:0-5756 GCA_036502945.1 Paraburkholderia sp.
GAAGATGCAGCGCCGCGACCTGCAGATCGGCCTCGTCAAGGCGCTCGGCGGCGGGTTCGACGCGACCGCGACGGGTCTCGCCCCAGCCCCAGCGGCGCCGGGCGACGCAGCGGCCAGCGCGCCCGCCAACTCATCGATCAACTCACCGGCCAGCACAAAGACCTCAGCCACTTCGGCTCAAGCGGCGAACTGACCGGGTCGGCGCACGACCCGAGTCAACGACACAAAACGAAAGCATACGGAGCACACCATGAGTACGCCCCAACAACCCGCACCAAGCGCGCGACCGGCGACCAACGGCAAGCGCAAGCGCATGATGACGCTGCTCGTCATCGTGATCCTGATCGCCGCAGTGGCGTACGGCCTGTACTATTTCCTCGTCGCGCGCTTTCATGAAGACACCGACGACGCGTACGTCAACGGCAACATCGTGCAGATCACGCCGCAGGTGACCGGCACCGTCGTCGCGGTGAATGCCGACGATACGCAAACCGTGAAGGTCGGCGATCCGCTCGTCATGCTCGACCCGGCCGACGCGCGCATCGCATTGCAGCAGTCCGAAGCAAGTCTCGCGCAGACGGTCCGCCAGGTGCGCGGCCTCTTTGCCGACGACAATCAGTATCTGGCGCAAGTCGCCGTGCGCCAGTCCGATCTGTCGCGCGCGCAGGACGATCTGCGCCGCCGCCTGACGGTTGCGCAGACGGGCGCCGTGTCGCAGGAAGAGATCTCGCACGCGCGCGACGCGGTGAAGAGCGCCCAGGCCGCGCTCGATGCGGCCGGGCAACAGCTCGCGTCGAACCGCGCGCTGACCGCGAACACGACGATCGCGACCCACCCGAACGTGCAG
This sequence comes from Paraburkholderia sp., assembly GCA_036502945.1. GTDB lineage: Bacteria > Pseudomonadota > Gammaproteobacteria > Burkholderiales > Burkholderiaceae > Paraburkholderia. Next base: position 848 of record DASXXR010000513.1, read on the forward strand.
GCCGCCGCGGCGAAAGTCCGCGACGCGTATCTGAACAACGCGCGCAACACGTTGCCCGCGCCCGTCACGGGGTACGTCGCAAGGCGTTCGGTGCAGGTCGGCCAGCGCGTGTCGCCGGGCAATCCGCTGATGGCCGTCGTGCCGCTGAACGCAGTATGGGTCGACGCGAACTTCAAGGAAGTGCAGCTGAAGCACATGCGCATCGGCCAGCCGGTCGAACTGACGGCGGACGTGTACGGCTCGTCGGTGGTATTCCACGGCAAGGTGGTCGGCTTCTCAGCGGGCACGGGCGCGGCGTTTTCGCTGCTGCCCGCGCAGAACGCGACCGGCAACTGGATCAAGGTCGTGCAGCGTCTGCCGGTGCGGATCGCGCTCGACCCGCAGGAACTCGCGAAGCATCCGCTGCGAATCGGCCTGTCGATGCTGGTCGACGTCAGCATCAAGGATGAAAACGGCGGCCAGCTCACCGACGTGCCGAACACCGTCTATCAGACCAACGTATTCGACAAGTACGGCGACGAGGCCGATGCCGAAATTGCACGGATCATCACGGAGAACGCGGGCCCGAGCGGCAATCCCGCGCAAAAGGCGGCAACCCGCGGCGCGAAAAGCGCAGCGAAGCTGATGTAAGCGGCGCAACCTCCACTCAGGGCTCTCGTTCAATGGCTCAGGCTCAGGCGCCTACTCCTCATCCGCCGCTGCAGGGCGCGCAACTCGTGATCGGCACGATCGCGGTGTCGCTCGCGGTGTTCATGAACGTGCTCGACACGTCGATTGCGAACGTATCGATTCCGTCGATTTCCGGCGACCTCGGCGTGTCGTCCGATCAGGGCACGTGGGTCATCACGTCGTTCGCGGTGGCGAATGCGATCTCGGTGCCGCTGACCGGCTGGCTCACCGAGCGCATCGGCCAGGTGCGGCTCTTCATGGCGTCGATCGTGCTTTTCGTGATTTCGTCGTGGCTGTGCGGCCTCGCGCCGACGCTGCCGTTCCTGCTCGCCGCGCGCGTGCTGCAGGGCGCGGTGGCCGGCCCGATGATCCCGCTGTCGCAGACGCTGCTGCTCGCGAGCTACCCGCGCGCGAAAGCGCCGATGGCGCTATCGATGTGGGCGATGACGACGTTGACCGCGCCGGTCGCCGGGCCGATTCTCGGCGGCTGGATTTCGGACAACATTTCGTGGCCGTGGATCTTCTACGTCAACATTCCGGTCGGCGCGATCGCCGCGCTGGCCACGTGGGCGATCTTCCGCAATCGCGATTCGGTGATCAGGAAGGCGCCGATCGATACGGTCGGCCTTGTGCTGCTGATCACCTGGGTCGGCGCGTTGCAGATCATGCTCGACAAGGGCAAGGACCTCGACTGGTTTTCGTCGACGACCATCGTCGTGCTGACGCTGATCGCCGTGATCGCGCTGGCGTTCTTTATTGTGTGGGAGTTGACTGCCGAGCACCCGGTGGTCGACCTGTCGCTCTTCAGCTTGCGCAACTTCACGGGCGGGACGGTGGCGCTCGCGATCGGCTACGGGCTCTACTTCGGCAATCTGGTGCTGCTGCCGCTGTGGCTGCAAACCGACCTCGGCTATACCGCGACGAATGCCGGCATCGTGCTGGCGCCGGTCGGCCTGTTTGCGATCCTGCTGTCGCCGGTCACGGGCAAGATTCTGCCGCGCACCGACCCACGCTACATCGCGACCGCGTCGTTCCTCATCTTCGCGCTGTGCTTCTGGATGCGTTCGAGGTATACGACCGGCGTCGATACCTATGCGCTGATGATGCCGACGCTGATTCAGGGTGTCGCGATGGCCGGCTTCTTCATTCCGCTCGTATCGATCACGTTGTCCGGGCTGCCGGGCAACCGGATTCCGGCGGCATCGGGCTTGTCGAACTTCGTGCGGATCATGTGCGGCGGCATCGGGACGTCGATCTTCCAGACCGCGTGGGATCATCGGTCGATCATGCATCACGCGCGGCTCGTTACGCAGGCCAATCCGTATAACCCGACCTTCGATGCAACGGTGCGTCAGATGGGTCAGCTAGGACTCAGCCAGCAGCAGGCGTATGGGCTCTTCAATTCGATGGCGACCCAGCAGGCCGCGCAACTGGGTGTGAACGATCTGTTCTTTATCTCGGCGGGAATCTTTATCGCGCTCATTGCGCTAATCTGGATCACGAAGCCCGAGCGCGCCGGCGGTGGCGACGCGGGAGCCGCGGCTTCGGCAGCGCATTGACCGGTGGCGAGCGAAACGATACGTGGCCGCACGAACTTGTCCGATTATCAATGTGACACCATCGAACGGATGCGGTAGATTTTTGGAGAGCCAACAACAAGTCGCAGCGACACATGAAAAATGTTTCGACGTACCGAATCACACTTGCCGGATGGGTGCTGGCCTGCATCATGGTCACGACGGCCGTGCACGCGGAAACCATCAAGCCGATAAAGGATTCAAAGCCCGATATCGCCGGTGCGATTTTCCAGCGAAAGGATGCGGTCAAGGAAAGCAAGGACGGCAATCGCACCACCGACGTCGTGACCTACACCTCCGAAGATTCCGCGTTTCAGACCGGAATGTACAAATCCGGGCCGCTCCATGAAGAAATAAAGAACGCGGGCGGGTACCCGTATAACGAGTTTCTTTATTTCATTTCCGGCAGCGCCAGGCTCACGTCGTCGGACGGTTCGGTGGTAGTGGTGCGCGCCGGCGAAGCCGTCACGATTCCCAGAGGATGGACCGGGATTTTCGACACTCAGGGCTACACGAAAATGTACGTCACGTATAACCCCGACGACATCAAGAAGAAGTAGCAAGGCCGTTTCGCTTTTCGCAGACCGGCAGCCCTCTCTCGCATCCGCACGCATCCGCACGTGCCGCCTGATCGATCGCCAACCCGCGCGTCGAGCTGGCGGAGACTCGCTACTCGCTCGCGTTCAATCGGCCGCGGTCACGACCAGCCGCTCCGGCGAAAGCACGCCATCGCCGATCTTCGCGATGCCGAGCAGCCGGTTCGCCTCGGCCGCGTACACGCGCGCGCGGCTGGCGCTCAGCGCTTCCTTGTTGTCGAGCTTCAGATCGGCGAGCCGCAACCGCTGACCGTGCAGGAAGCGGCGCGTGGCTTCGGCATCGAGTTGCACTGCGGGGAAAGTCGACAGCAATGCGTCGACCGGTTGCAGCCATCCATCACGCTCGGCTTCCGTGGCGTCCGACAGCGCATCGAGCGTCACCGCCTGTTCGAGCGTCAGCGCGCCGACCGCCGTGCGGCGCAACGCGATCAGATGCGCGCCGCAGCCGAGCACCTGGCCGATGTCTTCGGCCAGCGTGCGCACGTAAGTGCCCTTGCTGCACGTCACGCGAAACGTCACATCGGGCAGCGCGCACGCGATCAGTTCGAGCGCATGGATCGTCACGTGCCGCCCTTCGCGCTCGACGGTCTGGCCGGCGCGTGCGTATTCGTACAGCGGCTTGCCGTCGCGCTTGAGCGCGGAGTACATCGGCGGCACCTGGACGATGTCGCCGCGAAATTGCGCAAGCGCTCGCTCGATCGCCGGCGGGTCGCATTCAACGGCACGGATGTCGAGCGCTTCCCCTTCTGCGTCGCCCGTCGACGTTTTAATGCCGAGGCGCATCGTGGCTTCGTAGGTTTTGTCCGCTTCCAGCAGGTCCTGCGAAAACTTCGTCGCCTCGCCGAAACACAGCGGCAACAAGCCGGATGCGAGCGGATCGAGCGTGCCGGTGTGGCCCGCCTTCTTCGCCAGATAGAGGCGCTTCGCGCGAATCAGCGCATCGTTGCTGGACAGGCCGACGGGCTTGTCCAGCAGCAACACGCCATTGAGCGCGCGGCGCGGTAGGCGCGGGCGCTGCTGCGGTGCGGTCGTTGCGGTCATGTCGGGAAACGGCGTCAGTCTTCTTTCGCGCGATCGGCGTTCGCTTCGTCGATCAGACGCGACATTTGCACAGCCCGCTCGATGGTCTGGTCATAGTGGAAATGCAGCGTCGGCACCGTATGAATGTGCAGACGCTTGAACAACTGGTTATGCAAATGGCCGGCCGCGTGATTGAGCGCGGTCTGCGTCTGCTGCGGGTCGCCCGTCAGCGTCGTGAAGAAGACCTTTGCGTGCGCATAGTCCGGCGTCAACTCGACGCTCTGAATCGTAACGAGGCCGATTCGCGGGTCTTTGACCTCGCGCAGCAAATCGGACAGATCGCGTTGAATCTGATCGGCGATCTGAACGTTGCGATTAGGGGAAGTACGTTTCTTGGGCATGGTGAATCCGTGATCCTTTTTGCCGGACGGCAAACTTGTTCGTGCGGCGTCGGCAAGCGCGTCGCTGCATGCTGCGCGCGCCACCTGAACCTCGGCCAGCGAACACCGCGAGCCGTCGCTCCCGGCACAAAAACAAGGGGCGGAGCTGGCTCAGCGCCCGCTCCGCCCCTCACGCGCGGCGCCCGAATTACAGCGTACGCGCGACTTCGGTGACCTCGAAAACTTCGAACTGGTCGCCTTCCATGATGTCGTTGAAGTTCTTCACCGACATCCCGCACTCGAAGCCCTGGCGCACTTCGCGGACGTCGTCCTTGAAGCGCTTCAGCGAATCGAGCTCGCCCGTGTGAATCACGACATTTTCGCGCAGCACGCGCACCGACGACGAACGCTTGACGATGCCATCCGTGACCATACAGCCGGCCACCGAGCCGATCTTCGGCACCTTGAACACCTGCCGCACCTCGACCATGCCGGTCACGACTTCGCGCTTTTCCGGCGGCAACATGCCCGACATCGCGGCCTTCACTTCATCCACTGCGTCGTAAATGATGTTGTAGTAGCGAATGTCGATGCCGTTCGTTTCCGCGAGCTTGCGCGCCTGCCCATCGGCCCGTGTGTTGAAGCCGATGATGACCGCCTTCGAAGC
>DASXXR010000514.1:0-2410 GCA_036502945.1 Paraburkholderia sp.
CGGGCGCATCGTCCGCGCGGCGGATCTGGGCCTGCTCGCGTCGCTCGGCATCGGCGAAGTAGCCGTACGGCGGCGGCTGCGCGTCGCGTTCTTCTCGACCGGCGACGAACTGCGCTCGATCGGCCAGCCGCTCGAGGCCGGCTGCGTGTACGACAGCAACCGCTATACGCTATTCGCGATGCTGCGGCGGATGAATATCGAAGCGATCGATCTCGGCGTCGTGCGCGACGAGCCGGCCGCGCTCGAGCAGGCGTTGCTAAGCGCGGCGACCAGCGCCGACGTCGTGCTAACGTCGGGCGGCGTATCGGTCGGCGACGCGGATCTGACGAAACAGCTTTCCCGCTCGCTGGGCGACGTCGCATTCTGGAACCTCGCGATGCGTCCCGGCCGGCCTATGGCGTTCGGCCGCGTGTGGTCGGGCGGGCGCGCCGGCGCGGGCAAACCGGCGCTCTTCTTCGGCTTGCCGGGCAATCCGGTCGCGGTGATGGTCACGTTCTATCAGATCGTGCGCGACGCGCTGCTGATCATGGCCGGCGCAACTTTGCAGCCGGCGCCCGTGATTCGCGCGTTGAGCAGCGTATCGATCCGCAAGCGGCCGGGGCGCACCGAATATCAACGCGGCGTCGCCGTGCGCTCCGCCGACGGACAATGGCAAGTCACGCCAACCGGTTCGCAAGGCTCCGGCGTGCTGAGCTCGATGAGCGAAGCGAATTGCTTTATCGTGCTCGCGCATGACCAGGCTGACGTCGACGCAGGCGACATTATCGAGATCATGCTGTTCGACGGCCTTATCTGAACCACGCTATTTCACGTACACCATTGCTCGCAACAACACGACTCACGGGTAAGACTTCAATGAAAAAACAGATCTCGTCCATCGCACCGGGACAAACCGCCAAGGCGCTGATTCTCGTGTACCTGACGTTCAGCGTGCCGATCGTGCTGCTGGGCGTGCTGGTCGCGTTCATCCGCTACGGATCAGTGGAATTGAGCACGGTGTTCAGCGCGCTGCTGCTCAATGCGATTCTCGGCTTCGTTCTGCTGTGGATTGCCTGTCACGCGTATAACTGGGTCGCGTCGCGCTTCGGCGGCATCGAGATCCAGTTGAGCGACGTGCCGGAGGAAGCGTAATGCCGGCGGCGACAATCCGCGCCGCCACGCCTGCCGATGTCGGCGCGATGCTCGCGCTGATGCATGAACTCGCAGAATTCGAGAAGCTGACCCATCTGTTCGTCGCGACCGAAGCCAGCGTGCATGACGCGCTGTTCGGCGCGCGGCCTTCGGCCGAAGCACTGGTTGCGGAGAACGGCGGCCGCATCGTCGGCTACGCGCTCTTCTTCCACAATTTCTCGACCTTTCTCGGCCGCCGCGGGCTGTACCTCGAAGACCTGTACGTGCAGCCGGCGCAGCGCGGCAGCGGACTCGGCTCGGCGATGCTGCGCCATCTGGCGGCGCTCGCGGTGGAACGGCAGTGCGGCCGCTTCGAATGGTCGGTGCTCGACTGGAATCAGACGGCGATCGACTTCTACGAAAGGATGGGCGCGAACGTGCTGCCGGATTGGCGCATCGTGCGCATTACCGGCGATGCGCTCGAACAGCTGGCCGCCGCCGGCAACAAGACTAACGACTAACGAAGCCCGCTCGCGGGCTACGCGGCGTTACGGTTCGTCTGCATCCGAGCCGGCCAGCGCATCGCCCAGCAACTCGCGCGCCTCTTCGCCGGGCAGCGCTTCGACATCGCGCAGCTTGCGGTTCATCGCGCGCGTGCGCACTTCTGCCTTTTCGATGGAACGCGTGACGGTTTCAAGCTGCGCCTTGGTCCGCGCGAGCACATCGCCGAACTGGCCGAACTCGGTCTTCACCGCGCCCAGCACCTGCCACACTTCGCTCGAACGCCTTTCGATCGCGAGTGTGCGGAAACCCATCTGCAAGCTGTTCAGCAACGCGGTCAGCGTGGTCGGGCCGGCTATCGTGACGCGATAGTCGCGCTGCAGCTGGTCGGTCAGACCCGGCCGGCGGAGGATCTCCGCATAAAGCCCTTCGGTCGGCAGAAACAGCAGCGCGAAATCGGTCGTATGCGGCGGCGACACGTACTTTTCCGCGATCGCCCGCGCCTCGCCGCGAATGCGCGCTTCGAGCGCACGCGACGCGTCTTCGACGGCCACCGGATCCGCGCGCTCCTGCGCTTCGATCAGGCGTTCATAGTCTTCGCGCGGAAACTTGGCGTCGATGGGCAACCACACCGGCAGAGCATCGCCATCCGCCGACGACGACCGTCCCGGCAGCTTGATCGCGAACTCGACGCGATCGCCGCTTCCTGGAATCGTCGCGACGTTCTTCGCGTATTGATCGGCGGTCAGCAACTGCTCGAGCAGCGCCTCGAGTTGCACTTCACCCCACGTGCCGCGCG
>DASXXR010000515.1:0-10162 GCA_036502945.1 Paraburkholderia sp.
GACCTGCTGCGACCCCCAGACGGCGGTGGCGGCGAGGTCTTCATTGACGCCGGGTTGAAACACGACCTGGTGGGCAGACAGATGCTTCTTCGCTTTCCACAGCGAGAGATCGAGCCCGCCGAGCGGTGAGCCGCGATAGCCTGAGATGAAACCGGCTGTATTGAGCCCGGCGGCCTTGTCGCGCTCCTGCTGCAGCATCGGCAGCCGTACCAGCGCCTGAATGCCGCTCATATACGCGCGGCCGCGTTCGAGGGTGTATTTGTCGTCGAGCGTGACGGACGATAGCGCGGCTTCGAGCGACGCTCGCTGACCTGCGTCTAGCGGGGCATTCATTATTTACTCCTCCAGCTATTTTGGGATCACCAAAACTGTCTGGCCTCGGCATCTTGTGAATGCGTCGGCCGGGGTCGCCATATTGACGGGTTTTCGTCGATGGTAGCACTGGGAGAAACCCGTCGCCTATGGGTCAAAAATGCAACCGTGTGCTGTGTATGACAGAGCCCACGATGACGTGTTTATGACGCCGCGTGTTCGATCCGAACGCCGGTGTAACAAGCTGTAAAAGGCACCGGCACGCGGAACCGGTCTTCGGGCGGCTGTCTAACTCCCACCTGCGTTTTCCAGCAACGTTCCACATGATGCGGAGCTTCGCGACGCAGGCAGCCAGAACAAGGAGTACGCATGAACAGTAGACATATCCAGACCTTTCTGATGGCTTCGGCCGCATTCTTCGCAATGAGCGCACCCGTGCGTTCGAACAGCGCGCAAACGCTCGCGAATGCCGTTAGCCGCGGGACGCAGGTTGCGCCCGCTACACCCGGCGCAAGTCGGGCGGGTTCATTTACGCGAACCACACCGCGCAGTTGACGTTTTGGGGCGCCGTCGCAGCGCCTCCGACTGATTTTCACCGTCGCCCGAGTTGGACCAGCGCGGGCCGCGAAATCCTATCCAGAAGGCGAGACCCCAGGTCGTCGCCATTTTTTCTCGCCCGCCGCCGGCGCGGGGCGGGCGCGTTACGCCTTGTCCTGCACGACGCCGCGGCGAATCTGATCCAGTTCGATCGATTCGAACAGCGCCTTGAAATTACCCTCGCCAAAACCCTGGTTGCCCTTGCGCTGAATGATTTCGAAGAAGATCGGCCCAATCTGATTTTCGGTGAAGATCTGCAGCAGCAAGTCTTCGTGCGCGCCATCGATCAGGATCTTGCGTTTGCGCAGCTCATCCAGCGGTTCGCCATGATCCGGCACGCGGCGATCGACCAGCTCGTAGTAAGTATCGATCGTGTCGAGCAGCGAAATATTCGATCCACGCAACGCATCGACGGTTCGGTAGATCTCGTTCGTGCCTAGCGCGATGTGCTGGATGCCTTCGCCGTGGTACGCGTCGAGGTATTCCTGGATCTGGCCAGCGGTTTCGGAACCTTCTTCGTTGATCGGAATGCGGATCTTTCCGCACGGGGACGTCATCGCCTTCGACTTCACGCCCGTCACCTTGCCCTCGATATCGAAGTAGCGCACCTCGCGGAAATTGAACAGGCGCTCGTAAAACTCGGCCCATTCCTGCATGCGGCCTCGGTGCACGTTGTGCGTCAGGTGGTCGATGTAGGTGAGGCCGTGGCCGACTGGGTTCGGATCGGCGCCTGGGATCGGTTCGAAGTCGACGTCGTAGATGCCGATGTCGCCGATGCTGTTCGGCACCGCACCGTTTTTGCCGCGCCAGCGGTCGACAAAATAGATCAGCGAATCGCCAACGCCCTTGATTGCGGGAATGTTCAGTTCCATCGGGCCGGTCTTGTTGTCGAAGCCCCATGCGCCGAGTTCGAGCGCATGCCGATAGGCCTTCGCGGCGTCCTGCACACGAAACGCGATCGCGCAGATCGACGGGCCGTGCAGCCGCGTGAAGCGCTGCGCGAACGAATCAGGTTCGGCATTGACGATGAAATTGATCTCACCCTGGCGGTACAGCGTCACGTCCTTGTGGCGATGGCGCGCGACAGCGCTGAAGCCCATTTGCTCAAACAGCTTGCCGAGCGCTTTCGGGTCTGGCGCGGTGTACTCGATGAACTCGAAACCGTCGGTGCCGACGGGGTTGTCCCAGGTTGCGACCTTCATATTCGTCTCCTGACTGCGGCGGCGCGCGTTTGCGCCATGCCATGGCACGAGTGTAAAGGGCGGAGGGTGGCGAAAATTTGCGAAGTTAATCGTCATCCGCTACGCTTGAGCTATTTAATAGCGCAGTTGCGCGATTGGGTAGCGGAATATGGCCAATATCGAACTGGACGCGATCGACCGACGAATTCTCGCCATCCTCCAGCAGAGCGGTCGGCTCTCAAACCAGGACATTGCGGAGCGGGTCAATCTGTCGCCGAGTCCGTGTCTGCGCCGCATCCGGCAGCTCGAAGAAAGCGGCGTGATTCGCGGTTACGTCGCGCTGCTCGACGGGCAGAAGCTCGGTCTGGATCTGCTCGCGTTCGTCAACGTGCGGCTGGAAAAGCGCGGCGGCCCGGCGGTCGGCGCACGCGGCGACGCAACGTCGGTGCGCGCGGGCGCGACGCATGCCGAACTGTTTCGTGGCGCGGTGCAGGCGTGGCCCGAAGTGGTTGCGTGTCACGCGATGACAGGCGAAATGGACTACCTGTTACGTGTGCAGGTGGAGGATATGGCGCACTTCTCGCGCTTCGTTCAGGATGTGCTGCTGCATCACCCGTCGGTGATCGACGTGAAGACGAGCTTCGCGCTTGAGACGTTCAAGGAAACCACCGCGCTGCCGATTCGGTGACGATCGGGTGATGTTGAAGGCAGGCCCTGGCGCGCAAAAGAAAGGGCGGCTCCGGGCCGCCCTTCGTCATGCTCTCAGCGCGCGGATCAGGCCGCGATTTCAGTCGACAGCAACGATTCGAGAAACGTCGAGGTCTGCCGGGCCTGACGCTTCAGCGCATAGTCGAACGCGGCGGCCTGTTCTTCGAGCATTTCCGAGAGGATGGTGGCCTGGTCTGCCGGCGCGAGCGTCAACGAAGCATCGGCTTCTCCGTGCGCATACTCGATCTTCATGCCGGATTTCTTCGCGATGTGCATCATCGTCTTGTTGCGCGACAGGCAATGCATATAAAGCGTGGATACGTGCGTATTGCGGCTGCGGATGGCTGCGCGCTCGAACAGCTTGCTGCCGATACCCTGGCCGCGCGCACTTTCTACGACTGATACGCCGAACTCGGCCGCGCGCTTGCCGTCTTCGACAGGCAGATAGGCGAGATGTCCAACGCCGACCAGTTGCAGCTTGCTGTCGAACACGCCGAAGACCGTATCGCGCGAAAAGTCGATTGCGCGGATGTAATTCTCGATCACATGGTCCGGCACGATCTGACCGAAGCGAAGCAAGCGGTCGTCTTCGCCGAGGCTGAGGAAGTGGGCCAGCATCCGCTCACGGTCTTTCGAGCCCAGTTCCCGCACCAGTACAGGCGCAAGACCGGCAGCGGTCAGTACGTGATCGGGTAGCGCGATCGGCTCTTGGGCGCGGGCAGTAGTCCTGGTCATGGCGGGTTCTCCTATTCATCGGGCGACATGGTGCGTCGCAGCAACGATTGTAATGGAGAAGGGGTGCCGTCACTAGGGAAAACCCGTATTTCAGATTAATCTTAAGCCCTGCCGTAGCGTAGGGAAATTTTCCAAGTATTTGATTTTTATTGAACTAAATCCGATCGGTCATTCGGTGCAGTTTCGACCGCTGTGCGGCCGTCTGTCGCCTTTGAGCGACGGACGCATGCTGCCGCGCAAAATTACTTCGACGCAGCCAGCCCGTGATCGACCATCCCGACGACCTGTTCCGCGAACTCCCGGTAGCCTACTCGGCCGCCCGGTTTGAGCCACGTGAACGTCCAGTTGATCATCCCGAACACCATCATCGTCAGCGCTGTCTGATTTTCGCGCGTCACCTGCCCGGGATAGGCGCGCGTCAACTGACGCGCGAAAGCGGCAACCACGTCGCGCTGGCGGTTCAGGATGACGTCGCGCTGTGCGTCTTCGAGGTATTTGACGTCGTTCAGCAACGCGACGTGCCGGCTGTGTGAAGTCTCATATTCGGACAGGAACGCGCGGATCAATTCCGCGAATGTCTCCCGTTCCGTGAGGCCACGCCGCTGACTCGCCCCTTCGACTTCCGCGATGATCAGCATCAGCCGCTTGGTGTAGCGGTCGAGCAGATCGAACAGGATCGCTTCCTTGCTCGCGTAGTAGTGGTAGAGGCGGGCTTTCGACGTGCCGCTCGCGGCGGCGAGGTCGGCCATCGACGTCGACGGGTAGCTGGTCTGCGCGAATTTCTCCGCTGCGAGTTCGAGGATCTGGTCGCGTTGCGTTTCGTGGTCGGGCGCTCGGGTACGGGCCATGATTTGTTGTTTTCCGGGCTCAGAGGCCAGAGAAAGTGAATAGCTGCGACGGGTCCGCGACGCGTGACTTCATTCATTGCTTGCCAACGGTTATCGGGTTCCCGGCCGCGAGCGGCCCCTAGTGTAAGCGGATCGCGATCATGCCGAAAGCGGTTTGCCGCACGACACTCTGCCTCGGTTCGAGGCTTCGCCTAGCGTTCGTCATAGCTGACCACGATCCTGCCGCTCACCGGATGACACTGGCACGTCAACACGAAGCCGTCGCGGATCTCATGGTCTTCGAGCGTGTAGTTTTTTTCCATTGTGACTTCGCCTTCCAGCACCTTCGCACGGCACGTGCAGCAGACGCCGCCCTTGCACGCGTAGGGCAGCGCGAGACCGGCGCGCAGCCCGGCGTCGAGTACGCTCAAGCCCTGGTACGGCAGACGCAGCTTGCGTTTCTTGCCGTCGAGCACGATTTCGAGATCGGCGGCCGGTGTGTCGCCGGTCATTTCGGCGGGCGGCACGCCCGCCTGCGGCAGCGGCGAACCGAAGCGTTCAACGTGAATTTTCCCCGCCGCGACGCCTGCCGCGTTCAGCGCGGCTTCGGCGGCATCCATCATCGGCGCCGGGCCGCAGATGAACGCTTCGTCGATCGCCGCGGCGGGCAGCAGCGTGTCGAGAAACGCTGCGCACTTTTGCTGGTCGAGCACACCGTTGAACAACTCGACGTCCTGCAGATCGTCCGACAGCACGTGATACAGCACGAACCGGTTCATGAACCGGTTCTTCAGGTCTTCGAGTTCTTCGGCGAACATGATCGAATCGATACTTCGGTTGCCGTAGATCAGCGCGAACAGGCTGCGCGGCTCGACTTCGAGCGTCGTCTTGATGATTGCCAGCACCGGCGTGATGCCCGAGCCGCCCGAAAACGCGACGTATTGCCGGCCTTGCTTCGCGTTCAGATGCGTGAAGAAGCGGCCGTCGGGCGTCATTACGTCGATCGTATGGCCGGGCTGCAAGGTGTCGAACGCGAAGTTCGAAAAGCGCCCGCCGCGCACGCGCTTGATGCCGATGCGCAGTTCGCCGTCGCGGTCGTAGTCGGTGACACCGACGCAGATCGAATACGAACGGCGCGTCTCTTCACCGTCGATATGCGTCTTCAGCGTGACGAACTGGCCTTGCGTGAAGCGATAGTGCTCGCGCAGTTCAACGGGAATCTCGAAAGCGACCGAAACCGCGTCGGCGGTTTCGGGCCGCACTTCCCGGATGCGCAGCGGGTGAAATTGCGGGGTGGACATATCAGTGCGGTTTGAAATAGTCGAAGGGTTCGCGGCACGCGAGACAGCGGTAGAGCGCCTTGCATGCGGTCGAGCCGAATTGCGCGAGCCGTTCGGTGTGCGCCGAGCCGCAACGCGGACAGGCCGGTGCCGGAAGTTGGTGCGGCACGAAGCGGATGATTTTTTCGCCAGGGGTATTGCCGGAGTCGCCGTGGTTCGTCCCGAAGTGGCCGGTGGGCGGCGCGATGCCGTAGGCGTGAAGTTTTACGCGGGCTGCGGTGGTGATCCAGTCGGTGGTCCATGCGGGTGCGAGCACGGTTTCGATCCGGTACGGCGTCAGGTTCGCTGCGTCGAGCGCGTGCGCAATGTCCTCGGTAATTTGCGACATCGCCGGACAGCCTGAGTACGTCGGCGTAATGCTCACTTCGAGCATGCCGTCCAACGCGCGGCGTACGTCGCGCAAAATGCCGAGCTCGCGAATCGACACGACCGGAATCTCAGGATCCGGAACGGCTTCGAGTACCGCCCATGCGTCGGCGAGCTGGCGGTCTGCGGTGGCTTCGTGTGTTGTCGTCGTGAGCATCGTTGTGTCGTGCTTACCAGGTGGCGCCGGGGTGCTGCCGCGCCACGCTTTGCATTTCGGCGAGCAGAAAGCCCATATGCTCGGAATGCTCGCCGTGCTTGCCCGTCGTGATGTGCTTGACGGGCGCGGGCAGCGCGAGCGTCGCCTCTTCAACTGCTGCGCGCACGTCTTCGAGCCACGCGGCTTCGAGATCCGCTGTGTGCGGGCCGATGCCTGCCGCGGCAATAGCGTGTTCGGTCGCGTCGATACTAAAGAATTCGCGCGTGTACGGCATCAGGTAGTCGAGCGCGGCTTGCGCGCGGCGGTGCGATTCATCGGTGCCGTCGCCGAAGCGGATCAGCCATTCGCGTGAATGGTGGACGTGATAGTGCGTCTCCTTGATCGACTTTCCAGCGATGGCGGCCAGCTGATTGTCGGCGGATGCCGCAAGCGCAGCCCATACGTGCGCCATCAGCGTCGAGTAGAGGAAGTTGCGGGTGATCGTGACCGCGTAGTCGTTGTCCGCATGCGTCGTGCCCGTTAGCGGGCCATAGTGCGGCAGTTCGGCAAGCGTGTAGTTTGCGAATTCGCGTTCTGCGCGGAAATACGCGTAGTCGTCTTCGGTCCGGGCGGTTCCGGTCAGCGATTGCTCGAGTTCGGCCGCGTGTGCATAGAGCAGTCGCGCCTGGCCGATCAGGTCGAGGCTCATGTTCGCGAGCGCGATGTCCTCCTCGAGAATCGGGCCATGGCCGCACCACTCCGCGTTGCGTTGACCGAGGATCAACGCGGTATCGGCGAGGCGCAGCACGTACGAAAGAGGGTGGGGTGTGATGTCCATGTCGCGCTTACATGTGGTTGACTTCGTCGGGCAGCGTGTAGAACGTCGGGTGGCGGTAGATCTTGTCGGCCGCGGGCTCGAACAATTCCGCCTTTTCGTCAGGCGCGGACGCCGTAATCGCCGACGACGGCACCACCCAGATGCTCACCCCTTCCTGGCGGCGCGTATAGACGTCGCGCGCCATCCGCAGCGCCATCGATGCATCCGTAGCGTGCAGACTGCCGCAATGTTTGTGGTCGAGTCCCTGCTTGCTGCGCACGAATACTTCCCAGATCGGCCATTCCTTGTTCATCGTCGCTCTCCGTGCTGAGTCGTCGTCGGACCAGTTAGCGTGGGTTCAATGCCGACGCCGCGCGCTCACGCGGCGTGTTGCTGCGCGCGCCGATGCGCTTTGTCCGCATGCGCAAGTGCGGCCTCGCGGACCCAGGCGCCGTCGTCGTGCGCCTTGACGCGTGTCGCGAGACGCTCCTTGTTGCACGGGCCGTCGCCGTTGACGACGCGCCAGAATGCTTCCCAGTCGATGGCGCCGTAGTCGTAGTGGCCGCGGGCTTCGTTCCACTTCAGATGCGGGTCCGGCAGCGTGACGCCGAGGACCTTTGCCTGCTGGACGGTTGCGTCGACGAACTTCTGCCGCAAGTCGTCGTTCGAGATCCGCTTGATGCCCCATTGCGCCGACTGGCTGCTGTGCACCGAATCCGTATCGCTCGGGCCGAACATCATCAGCACCGGCCACCACCAGCGGTTCATGGCTTGTTGCACGAGTTTGCGTTGCGCGTCGGTGCCCTTCATCATCGATAGCAGCGCGTCGAACCCTTGGCGCTGGTGGAACGACTCCTCCTTGCAAATGCGGATCATCGCGCGCGCGTATGGCCCATATGTGCAGCGGCACAGCGGAATCTGATTCATGATCGCCGCGCCGTCGACCAGCCAGCCGATCACGCCGACGTCCGCCCAGGTCGGTGTCGGGTAGTTGAAGATGCTTGAATATTTCGCCTTGCCGGCGTGCAGCGCGTCGATCAACTGATCGCGCGATACGCCGAGCGTCTCGCACGCGCTGTACAGGTAGAGCCCGTGGCCGGCTTCGTCCTGCACTTTGGCGAGCAGGATGGCCTTGCGCTTCAGACTCGGCGCGCGCGTGATCCAGTTGCCCTCCGGCAGCATGCCGACGATTTCCGAGTGCGCATGCTGTGAAATCTGCCGCACCAGCGTCTTGCGGTAAGCGTCGGGCATCCAGTCCTGCGGCTCGATTTTTCCGTCCGCGGTCATGACGGCGTTAAAACGCGTCTGCTCGGGGGAATTGACGGTGGGGTCGGGCGGGGCGACGTTGCCGGGGATGTCGAGGGTTTGCGTGTACATGGCGAACGCTCTCTCGTGCTTGGGTTGTCCGTGTTTAGCAGTATAAATCAACCGACCGGTCGGTTGATATAAATTTAAGGGGCACGAGTGGACTCCCACCGCGCAGCGGAATCTCCTCGCAAGGCCGATCGGGCACAATGTGCGCTTCGTTTCTCCTGCCCATTCAATTCACATGATCGTTCGTCAGTCGGCCGTCGCCTGGGGCGCGGCGCTTGTCTTTCTCGCGCCAGCTACGGCGTTCACCGCGGAAGTTCACGGCCAGTGGGTGACGGCCTGGGCAACCGCACTTCAACCCATTCCGCAGCGCGCCGATTTGCCGCCCTTGTATCGCGCGCCAGACGTCGCAGGGCGAACCGTGCGGCAAATCGTCTACCCGACGCTGTCCGGCAGCGCGGTGCGCATTCATGTCAGCAATGCCTATGGAAAGACGCCGCTGGTGATCGAAGACGCCAGTCTCGCGCGCTCGGTCACCGGTGCCAAAACACAAAGCGGTAGTGCGATCCGCGTGACGTTCGGGGGAAAGGCCGCGGTCACCCTGCCGGCCGGTGGGGAAATAGATAGCGACGCGATACCAGCCAACGTCGTCGCCGGCGCGCCTTATGCGGTCAGCGTCTATATGGGCGCTGACCAACGCATGGTTGCGTGGCATCGGGTATCGAGCCAGGTCAACTACGTGTCGGCGCCAGGCAATCACACCGCCGACGCTGGCGACGGCGCCTATCAGCAGCGCTTCACGCAATATGCGTGGATAACGGGGCTGACGGTCGAGGCGCCGTCCGCGTCGGCCGTTGCGGCCATAGGCGACTCGATCACCGACGGCATGCGCTCGAGTCTGAATCAGAACCGCCGGTGGCCGGACGCGCTCGCCCGCCGGTTGGTGGGTGCGGGAGTTCAGTCGACGGCGGTTATCAATGTCGGAATCAGCGGCAATCGTCTACTTAGCGACTCGCCCTGTTATGGCGACGCGCTCGTCTCGCGGTTTCGTCGTGATGTGCTCGACCATCCGGGCGTCAAAACGGCGGCTCTTCTAATCGGCATTAACGACATCAACTTTGCCGCGATGCCGCCGCGAGCCGGGTTGGACTGCGATTTTCCGCATGCCGAGGTCACGGCTGACAAGCTCATTGACGGCTACCGACGCGTCATCGCGGCCGCGCATGAGCGTGGCGTCCGTATTCTGGGCGCGACGCTGACGCCTGCCGCGTTGCCGCCCCAGCGAGAACGCACTCGCGTATCGGTGAACGAGTGGATCAGAACGAGTCGCGCCTTCGACGGCGTGGTCGATTTCGACGCTGCTTTGCGAGACGCGGCGCAGCCGGCGCAACTGCAACGCGTGTTCGACAGTGGGGATCATATTCATCCGAACGACGCCGGCTACGCTGCGATGGCAGGCGCGGTTTCGCTGCAGATGATTGCCGGTTCTTCGCGTCAATGACCGTCGATGAAAATATTCGAGTCATTCGCTTGTCATATGTCGCTGGTTCGCCTACTATTCGCCTCCTCGTTTTGCGAACGAGAGCTGCTGCGAAAGCGGTGGCTGGGAAGCTAGCTTGTTTTAAGCGAAAGCAAAAATAAGTATTGACGAAGCGGGATAGATTCTTCATAATTCCGCTTCTCTGCTGCTGAGCGGCAGACGCAGGAAACGGTGGTGCGGGCCCGGGATGTGAGCGGTAGGCGGGCGGTGCGATCGGGACGTGCGCAATGATCTTTAACAATTAACAGCCGATAAGTGTGGGTGCTTGATGGCGACGCGCGGTGGGTCCTTC
>DASXXR010000516.1:0-2179 GCA_036502945.1 Paraburkholderia sp.
GCGCGTAGTAATAGTAGACGTCGGTTTCGATTTCCTTGCCTTGCAGACCGAAGCCGGCAATGCCCTGCGCCTTCAGTTTCTTCGACGCGTCGATCACGTCGTTCCACGTCTTCGGGCCGTCGGGGTAACCGACCTTCGCGAGCAGGTCCTTGTTGTAGTACAGAGCGCGCGCGGAGGCTGCGATCGGCAGGCCGTACGTCTTGCCGTTGATTTGACCCGGCGCGAGGAACGGACCGATGAAGCGACCCTTGAAGCTCGCGTCCATGTAGCCGTCGAGCGGCTCGGCCACGTCGTCCTTCACGAAGTCGAGCAGCCAGCGCGTGCCGACAATCGCGAGGTCGGCGTTGGCGTTGCCGGAAATGTCCGTCTGCAGTTTCTGTTGCAGCGTGTCCCAGTTCACGTCTTCGATCTTGATGGTCGTGCCGGGATTGGCCTTCTCGAAGTTGCGGGCCATTTTTTCGAAGTACGGCGCGGTCGCATCGCTGTAGTGGGCGACAGTGACGCGGACCGTGTCGGCGTGAGCCGCGACGGCGATACCTGCAAACGCGAGCGCCACGGCAACTTTGCCGAGCGCGAGGGAAGCACGGGCATGCAACGACATTCTCTCTCTCCTATGTCGATCGGAGTTAGCGCTTTAGCGCTTGCTCCGGTCCCATCCAACGATGGTGGGGGGTGGTCTGCTGCCGTCGCCGGCCGCTTTGGGTTGAATTGTTTGAAAAAATCCTACAGGACGCAAAATAGCTTGTCACGTAGGGTCTGCGATATTTTTTCTCGGCCGGTTTTGTGCATAAGATGCTGTAAAGCAGGGGTATTCTGCATAGCGCGATGTCACGGATACCCAATCTTCGGGATGGCTAGACAACTATGCCGGTGTCAGGTTTGTAGGAAATTTACACGGCAAACCAGCGCTGGCGGCAAGGTTGAGGAGCGAGGCGGACATGAATCGTGTTGTGTTGGTAACGGGCGCTTGCGGCGGCATCGGCAGCGTGTTGTGCAAGCGCTTCGTGGAGCAGGGCGATACGGTGCTGGCGCTCGACATCGATGCGGCCGCGCTGCACGCATTGACCGCGCTACTCGGCGCGGCGCATGTCACGCCCGTCGCCGTCGATCTCGGCGATGCTGCCGCGGTGCAGCAAGCGGTGGCCGATGCGGTCAAGACACGCGGTCCGGTGGACGTGCTGGTCGCGAATGCGGGCGCGGCGCTCGGCCTGACGCTCGCCACGACCGATGCCGCGAGCTGGCAGCGCGATATCCATCTGAATCTGAACGGCACGTATCACACGGTGGAAGCGGTGCGGGCGTCGATGATCGAAAGGCAGCGAGGCGCGCTGGTGCTGATCGGCTCGGTGAATGGTCTCGCCGCGCTCGGTCATCCGGCGTATAGCGCGGCGAAGGCCGGGCTGATCAGCTACACGAAGACGCTCGCGATCGAACTGGGCCGCTATGGGATTCGCGCCAATATCGTTTGTCCGGGCACGGTGAAGACGCAAGCGTGGCAGGCACGCGTCGACAAGAATCCGCAGGTCTTCGAGGATCTGAAGAAGTGGTACCCGTTGCGCGACTTCGCGACGCCTGACGACATCGCCGACGCGGTGCTGTTTCTCGCGTCGCCGATGGCGCGCGTGATTACCGGCGTTGCGTTGCCGGTCGACGGCGGTCTGATGGCCGGCAACCGTCTGATGGCGGAAGAACTGACGCTCGAATCGCTCTGAACCGCTTGGTGCAGCATTCAGCAACATTCGGGCAGCCCGCGAGCAGCTGGCGGGCGAGGCAAGCCCGAGTCAACGCAGCAAGACAATGAGGACAGCATGGCAGCAGTGCAACTGAGCGGCATCTTCAAACGCTATGGCGACACGCAAGTGGTGCACGGCATCGATCTCGACATCGACGACGGCGAGTTCGTCGTGCTGGTTGGGCCGTCGGGCTGCGGCAAGAGCACGCTGATGCGGATGGTGGCCGGACTCGAAGAGATCAGCGGCGGCGATCTGATGATCGGCGGCACGCGGGCGAATAGTCTCGCGCCGCAGCAGCGCAATATCTCGATGGTGTTCCAGAGCTACGCGCTCTATCCGCATCTGTCGGTCTACGAAAACATTGCGTTCGGGCCGCGAATTCGTAAGGAATCCTCGGCGAGTTTCAAGCCGCGGATCGAAGCCGCCGCGAAGATGTTGAACCTCAG
>DASXXR010000517.1:0-7299 GCA_036502945.1 Paraburkholderia sp.
CCAGACCAACCCGGTGCGCAGTTCGCGTTCGACGGTCGGCACGATGACCGAATTGAACGATCACCTGAAGCTGCTCTACGCGCGCGCCGCGGAACTGTTCGACCGCAAGACCGCGCAGCAGGTGCGGCACGATACGCCGGAGACGATCTATGCGGACCTGCGCGCGCGCACCGCGCAGCACGACCCGCGCGTAGTCGTCACGTTTCCGGTTGAACTGCCTGAAAGCGCGAGCGATGCGGAAGTCGAGCAATGGCTGTCGGCGAGCGGCTATACGCGCGTGCAGGCGCGCCGCGAAGTCGCGTCGCCGACCGGCGTGCGCAAGGTGCTCGATGTGGTCGCCGACCGCTTCCGGCTGCAGCAGGCCGACAAGGCGCGCGTGGTCGAGGCGATCGAAGCGTCGCTCAAGCGCGGCGGCGGGCGGGTCAACGTTTACGTGCTGCCGGTAGCCGAAACGCAGGAACAAACCGCTGGCGAAGAGGCGCCGCAAGTCTGGCGTTTTTCCACCGGCCTGCACAACCCGGACAGCGATCTGCGCTACGCGGACCCGCAGCCGGCGCTGTTCTCGTTCAACTCCGCCTACGGCGCCTGCGAAACGTGCCGCGGCTTTGGCCGCGTGATCGGCGTCGACCTCGGCCTGGTGATTCCCGACGCGCGCAAGACGCTGCGCGGCGGCGCGATCAAGCCAATTCAGACGCCCGCGTGGAAAGAGTGTCAGGACGATCTGATGCGCTACGCGGCGAAGGCCGCGATCCGGCGCGATACGCCGTGGTCCGAGCTGTCGGACGAAGAACGGGACTGGGTCATCAACGGTTCACCGGATTGGGACGGCGAATGGCAGCGCGAGTGGTACGGCGTGAAACGCTTCTTCGCCTACCTCGAATCGAAAGCGTACAAGATGCACATCCGCGTGCTGCTGTCGAAGTACCGCAGCTATACGCCGTGCGAGACGTGTGGCGGCGCGCGGCTGAAAGTGGAGTCGCTGTTGTGGCGGCTCGGCACGAAGCCCGATGCCGACGCCGTGCTCGAGCCGGTGCGGCGCTTCATGCCGCGCGGCGTCGACTGGACGCGCGCGCAGCTCGAAACGCTGCCCGGTCTGACGGTGCACGATTTGATGCTGCTGCCGATCGAGCGCATCCGCCGCTTCTTCGATGGCATCACGCTGCCTAGCGCGTTGCTCGACGACGCGCTGAAGCTGCTGCTCGCCGAAGTGCGCACGCGGCTCAAGTATCTGTGCGACGTCGGCCTCGGCTATCTGACGCTCGACCGGCAAAGCCGCACGCTGTCGGGCGGCGAGGTGCAGCGGATCAACCTCACTACCGCGCTCGGCACGTCGCTGACCAAGACGCTGTTCGTGCTCGACGAGCCGAGCATCGGGCTGCACCCGCGCGACCTGAACCGGATCGTCGAAGCAATGCACCGCTTGCGCGATGCGGGCAATACGCTCGTCGTCGTCGAACACGATCCTTCGGTGATGCTGGCGGCTGACCGGCTGATCGACATGGGCCCGGGCCCCGGCGAACGCGGCGGCACGATCATCTTCGACGGCGTGCCGAACGACATCCGTTCAGCCGGCACGCTGACCGGCGATTATCTGGGCGGCCGCAAGCACGTCGCCGATGCGGCACACTGGTCGCGCCGGCCGGTCGATGCACGCACGCCGCGCATCGTGCTGGAAGGCGCGCGTGAACATAATCTGCGCGACGTCGATGTTTCGATTCCGCTACAGCGTCTGGTGTGCGTGACGGGCGTGTCGGGCTCCGGCAAGTCGACGCTCGTGCAGGACGTGCTGTATCCGGCGCTCGCGCGCCATCTCGGCAAGGCGACCGAAACGCCTGGCGTGTATCGCAGCCTGAGCGGCGTGGAGCATGTCAGCGACGTCGTGTTCGTCGACCAGTCGCCGATCGGCAAGACGACACGTTCGAATCCGGCCAGCTACGTCGGCGCGTTCGACGAAATCCGCAAGCTGTTCGCGAAAGCGCCGCTCGCGCTGCAGCGCGGCTACGGCGCCGGCGTGTTCAGTTTCAACTCCGGCGACGGCCGCTGCCCGACGTGTGGCGGCTCCGGCTTCGAGCACGTTGAAATGCAGTTCCTGAGCGACGTGTATCTGCGCTGCCCGGATTGCGACGGGCGGCGTTATCGTCCCGAGGTGCTTGAAGTGAAGATCGAGCGCGGCGCGCCGGCGCGTGCGCTCAGCATTGCGGATGTGCTCGAACTGACGGTCAACGAAGCGGTGACGTATTTCGCCGCGGATGCCGAAGTGCTGCGCGTGCTGCAGCCGATCGTCGACGTCGGCCTCGAGTACGTCAAGCTCGGCCAGCCGGTGCCGACCTTGTCCGGCGGCGAAGCGCAGCGTCTGAAGCTTGCGGGCTTTCTCGCCGAAACGGCGCAGGCGGCTGGCGCACGTGCGCGCAAGGAAGCGCCCGCAGCGCGCCTCTTCATGTTCGACGAGCCGACCACCGGCCTGCACTTCGACGACATCGCGAAGCTGATGCAGGCGTTCGGCAAGCTGCTCGCGGGCGGCCATTCGCTGGTCGTGATCGAACACAATCTCGACGTGATCCGCGCGGCCGACTGGCTGATCGATCTCGGCCCGGAAGGCGGCGACGGCGGCGGCCTCGTGCTGTGCGTGGGTACGCCCGACGACGTCAAGCAATGTGCCGGTTCGCACACCGGCGCAGCGCTCGTGCAATACGACAACGCGCTCGGCCTTGCGATCGAACCGGCCGAAGCCGCATCGGAAGGCGTGCCGCTGCAGGCAAGCTTAAGCGCGGCGCGCGCACGTCGCGCGATCGAAGGCGAAGACGTCGTGCGTATCGTCAACGCGCGCGAACACAACCTGAAAGCGCTCGATGTCGACATTCCGCATGGGCGCTTCAATGTGATCACCGGCGTATCCGGTTCGGGCAAATCGACACTCGCTTTCGACATCCTGTTTCATGAAGGCCAGCGCCGCTACCTCGAATCGCTGAACGCGTATGCACGCTCGATCGTGCAGCCGGCCGGGCGGCCCGAAGTGGACGCGGTGTACGGCATCCCGCCGACCGTCGCGATCGAGCAGCGGCTGTCGCGTGGCGGGCGCAAGAGCACGGTCGCGACCACCTCCGAGGTGTGGCACTTCCTGCGCCTGCTGTACGTGAAGCTCGGCCTCCAGCATTGCATTCACGACGGCACGCCGGTCACGTCGCAAAGCGTCGAATCGATCGCCGCGCAGCTGCTGCGCGATCACAAGGGTCAACACGTCGGGCTGCTCGCGCCGCTCGTCGTCAACCGCAAGGGTGTCTATACCGATCTCGCGAAGTGGGCGAAGGCGCGCGGCAATTCGCATCTGCGCGTCGACGGCGTGTTCGTGCCGGTCGACCCGTGGCCGAAGCTCGACCGCTTCCGCGAACATACGATCGAACTGCCGGTGGGCGACATCGTCGTGTCGGCGGATAACGAGGCGCCATTGCGGCGTCTGCTCGACCAGACCCTCGAAGCCGGCAAAGGCGTGATGCATCTGCTCGCGCCGCTCGACGGCCTGCACGACGCGATGACGAACGGCGCCACGTCCGCGGTCGGCGCGATCAAGGTGCTGTCGGTCAAGCGGGCGTGCCCGGTGTGCGGCACCAGCTACCCGGAACTCGACCCGCGGATGTTCTCGTACAACAGCAAGCATGGCTGGTGCACGACCTGCGTCGGCACGGGTCTCGCGTTGACGCGCGAGCAGCGCGCGGCGTATGACGACACGGTGCTCGTCGACGACAACCGCGGCCGCGAGCAGACGCTGCCGTCGGACGAGCAGGAACCGGAAGGCATCGGCGCGGAACCGTGCCCGGATTGCCACGGCACGCGGCTCAATCCGGCGGCGCGCGCGGTGACGTTCGACGGGCAGCCGATCGTCGGCATCGCCCAATGGACCGTGTCCGATACGCGCTGCTGGATCGACGGTCTGCGCCTGAAGGGCCGCGATGCGGAGATCGCACGCGATGTGGTCAGCGAGATCGGCAGCCGTCTGCAGTTTCTCGAAGAAGTCGGGCTCGGCTATCTGAGCCTCGATCGCGCGGCGCCGAGCCTGTCGGGCGGCGAGGCGCAGCGGATCCGGCTCGCGGCGCAGCTCGGCAGCAATCTGCAGGGCGTCTGCTATGTGCTTGACGAGCCGACCATCGGCCTGCATCCGCGCGACAACCAGATCCTGCTGAACGCGTTGCGCAAGCTCGGCGACAAGGGCAACACGCTGGTGGTCGTCGAGCACGACGAAGATACGATCCGCCGCGCCGACCATATCATCGATATCGGGCCGGGCGCCGGCAAGCGCGGCGGCACGCTGGTCGCGCAGGGCAGTGTGAAGGACCTGTCGGCGCGGCCCGATTCGCTGACCGGACGCTTTCTCGCGCAGCCGATTCCGCATCCGCTGCAAGCGCGCCGGCCGGTGGTCGCGCCGGGTAAGCGCGCCGCAGCGGTGCCGGAGAACTGGCTGACCGTGCACGGCGGCAAGCTGCATAACCTGCGCGACGTGACGGTCGGCATCCCGCTTGGGCGGCTGGTTGCGGTGACGGGTGTCAGCGGCTCCGGCAAGTCGACGCTCGCGCGCGACGTGCTGATGACGAATCTGCTCGATGCGGTGGGGCGCTCGGTGCTGTCGTCGCCGGCTACGCGGCGCGCGCGCAAGAGCGCGCAGCAAGGCGAGCCGGCGTCGACCCAGAACCGGCGCGCGAGCGTGCTTGCCCGCAGCGCGCCGCGGCCTTCGCTGAATGTCACGCATGCATGGCAAGGCTGTGCGTCGATCACCGGCTGGGAAACCATCGACCGCGTGCTCGAAGTCGATCAGACGCCGATCGGCAAGACGCCGCGTTCGTGTCCGGCGACGTATATCGGTGTGTGGGACGCGATTCGCCGCCTGTTTGCGGACACGCTCGAAGCGCGCGCACGCGGCTATACGGCGTCGCGCTTCTCGTTCAATACCGGCGACGGGCGCTGCCCGGCGTGCGAAGGGCAAGGCGTGCGGACGATCGGCATGAGCTTCCTGCCCGATGTGAAGGTGCCGTGCGATGTCTGTCACGGGCAGCGCTTCAACCCCGAGACGCTTGCTGTGACGTGGCGCGGCAAGAACATCGGCGACGTGCTGACGATGGAAATCGACGAAGCCGTCGAATTCTTCGCACCGCTGTCGAACATCGCGCATCCGCTGCAGTTGATGAAGGACGTCGGCTTGGGCTATCTGACGCTCGGCCAGCCGTCGCCGACCTTGTCCGGCGGCGAGGCGCAGCGGATCAAGCTCGTCACCGAGCTGAGCAAGGTGCGCGACGACATCACGCGGCGCGGGCAGAAGGCGCCGCATACGCTGTATGTGCTCGATGAACCGACGGTCGGGCTGCATATGGCGGACGTCGCGAAGCTGATTCGCGTGCTGCACCGGCTGGCCGACGGCGGGCATAGCGTCGTCGTGATCGAGCACGACCTCGATGTGATCGCCGAGGCGGACTGGATCATCGATCTCGGGCCGGAAGGCGGAGTGGGCGGCGGGACGATCGTCGCCGCGACCGATCCGGAAGGGCTCGTCAAGGTGCGCGCGAGTCATACCGGGCGCGCGCTCGAGCCGGTGCTGGCGCGCGGCGGCGCGGCGCCGCAGGAAGCGGTGGTGGAGGGGAAGGTTGGGGCGGCGTGAGTTTGGCGCGGGCGTTGGCGCGGGCATCGGCGTGGGACGGGCCTCGGCATGAAGGGCCGATTGGGCGGCGACGCTGCCGCGCCGCGCGCTCAGTCGACGTTGAAGTGCACGCGGATGCCCTGGCTGCTTTCAACCGCCTGGCCATTCTTCATCGCCGGAAAGAAGCGCCACTTCTTTAGCGCGTCGAGCAGCAGTTGATTTAGTCGCGGGTTGTGGGTCGGCTTGATCAGCTCGACGTCGACGGAGCCGTCGGGATGGATCGAGAAGCGCGCCGTCGCGACCGCTTGAAACGCGTCTTCGCGCAGGTCGTCGGGCAGCGACGGCAACGGCTGGATGATCGCGTGCGCCGGGCCGTTGCCGGAAGTGGTGGAAGTGGCAGGCGCATCCGCTTGCGATGAGCCTGCGTGGGCCGGTGTGCCGGAAGTTGCTGCGCTGGTTGCCGCTGACGTTGTCGATTGAACCGGCGGCGCCGACGGCGCGACCGGCGACGTATTTGCCGGTGCAACTAGCGGCAGGTTACGACGCGATTCGTCGGGCGGTGGCGCAAGCGCAGCGAGCGGTGCCGCGACGCTTCGCTGTACGGCACGCGCAGATTTCGCGGGAGCAGCGGGCACGGCGGCGGCCGCGGCCGCAGCAACCCGCTGCTGCGCCCGAGCGGGCGGCAGCGCCGGCTTCGCCGGCGGTTTGGGCAGCTCAGGCGGCGGCAGCCGCACGATCCGCACATCGAACGCGACGGGTCGCCGCGGCGCGGGCGGCGGACCCACTCGCCACAATCCGCGAATAAAGCAGGCAATGAAGCCGCCCCAGATCACCACCGCCATCAGCAAACACACAATGATGCGAGGCCCGCGCGCATCCAGCTTCGCGCCAGCCCGCGCCAGCTTATTGGTCACGTTGAACGGCTACCAGAAAATGCTCGGCGCCGCCGTCGCGGGCCTGCAGCATCGCCTGCACGACGACACCGTTCGATGCTGCCGAATCCGCTGCAATCACGACGTTGCCATCCGTACCCAGCAGCTGCTTGATCGTCGCCGCCACCTGGTCGAGCCGCACCCGCCGCCGGTTGATCTCAATGCTGCCGTCGCGCGTGACGGCAAGCGTCAACGGTTGCCGATCGTCGATCGCCTGCGCATGGCCTTGCGGCAAATTCAGCTTGACCGCATCGAGTTGTTGCATCGACAACGACGTCAGCATGAACGTCGCGAGCAGAAAGAACATTACGTCGATCATCGGAATGATCTCGATGCGGCCGCGCTTCGCGGCCCGGGAACGCGGCAGCTTCATTTCGATTCGGACGGTTGTTCGCGCTTGAGCCGCACGTCGCTTAGCCAGGTGGTCGTGAACGCTTCGAGTTCCTCGACCAGCCGTTCGACGCGCCGCGAGAAGTAGTTGAACGCGAACAACGCAACGAGCGCGATCACGAGGCCGATTGCGGTCGCGATCAGCGCCTGGGCAACACCGCCCGTCACGCCGGTCGGGTTGACGACGCCGCTGCCGCCGATCAGCTTGAATGCGTGCATCATCCCGACGATCGTGCCAAGCAGCCCCAGCAGCGGCGCGGCCGTCACGATCGTCTCGAGCACCCACAAGCCGCTCGACATGTCGCGCTGCAGGTCGAGCGCGATCGCACTCGCGCGGTCTTCGATCCACCAGAC
>DASXXR010000518.1:0-14810 GCA_036502945.1 Paraburkholderia sp.
GCGGCTCGGCATTCCGTTCATCGCGACGCTGCCGTCGAAGACCGACATCTTCGTCGAGCCGCTGTTGCGCATGCGCATCGACGGCAGTCCGCTTGCGATCGACGGCAAGACCAAGCCTTTTGCGAAATCGCGCGAATCGGAAGTGTCGCTGCGTTTCGATGGGCTCGACGTGCCGCGCATCCTGTCCTACGTGCCGGCGAAGCTGCCGGTGACGGTGCAGGCCGGCAAGCTGTCGAGCGACCTGCGGCTTAACTTCGTGATCTCGGGCGACACGCCGACGCTGCGTGTGTCGGGCACGGCCGATCTGAACGGCGTCGACGTGCTCGACGAACATCAGGCGCCGTTTTTTGCGGCCCGTGCGCTGCATGTCGACGCCGAGATGCTTGAGCCGTTGAAGAGCGCGTATCACTTCGATGAGATCCGCATCGACGCGCCGTCTGTGCACCTCACGCGCGACAAGGATGGCGTGCTGAGCGTGCAGCACACGTTCGCGCCGGCGCCTGCAGTGAACCCGGCGGCGAGCGCGCCGGCGCCTGCATCGGCGGCATCCGCGCCGCCGGCAGGCAATGCGCAGGCCGCGCCGCCGCTCGATCTGTCGATCAAACGCTTCACGCTCAACGAAGGCACGCTCGACGTGCAGGACGATGCAGCGTCGCGGCCGGTTGCCGCCGGCCTCGCCAACGTCGCAGTCTCGCTCGCGGATTTTTCGTCGCTCGCAAAGACGCCCGCGCGCTATACGTTGAATGCCCGCTCCAAAGACAGCAGCGGCACGCTGAGCGTTGCCGGTTCGTTCGGCATGGCGGCGCAGACGGCAGACGCGAAGCTGGACCTGAAGTCGCTGTCGCTGCCGCCGCTGCAGCCGTATCTCGACGCCGCGACGGCCGCGCAAGTGCTCGACGGCTCGCTGACCGCAACGGCCAACGTGACTGCGAACTGGGCGAAGTCGCCACCGGACGTACAGGTGTCGGACAGCACGCTCGATCTGCAGTCGCTGAAACTCGCCGCGCGCGGCGTGAAGCAACCGGCTATTGCGCTGGGGCAGGCGCACGTCGCGGTGAAGCACGTCGACGTTGCGGCGCGCAAGGCGGACATCGCAAGCGTCGCCGCGACCGGCCTCGCCGTCGACGTGCAACGCCTGAAGGACGGTAGCATCGACCTCGCCGCGCTGGCGGGTCCGCACCACGAAGCGGCGGAGCGCACGGCGATCCATGCCGTGAAGAAGGCACAGGAAGAAGGGCCGCCGTGGCATTACACGATCGGCGAACTGGATCTGAAGGACGCATCGGCGACGTTCACCGATAACACCACTGCGCACCCGGTCAAACTCGCCATCGCGCCGCTGCAATTGAAAGTGAAGCAGATCAGCGACGACCTGAGCCGCCCGCTGCCCATCGATCTGCAAGCGACGCTCAACCACAAAGGTACGCTCGGCGTGACCGGCGACGTGACGGCGACGCCGCTGAAGCTCGCGCTGAAGCTGAACGCAAACCAGCTCGACGCCGCAGCGTTCGAGCCGTATTTCGGCAGCCAGCTGAACGCGACGATCGCGAGCGCGCTGCTGAACGCGAGCGGCGATGTCGCGCTGAGCCAGGACGAGAAACCGGAGAAACGCGGCAAGGCGGGCAGCGCGCTGCAGGCTTCGTACCACGGCGACGCGGCGCTGGTCGACGTGCGGCTGCTCGACAAGGCGACGTCCGATCAATTCGCGGGCTGGCGTTCGCTCGCCTTGACGAACCTGAAGGCTACCTACGGGGAGCGCGGCACCGAGGTCGATGCTGCGCGTGTCACGTTCTCAAACTTCTATGGCCGCGTGCTGCTCGATGCGCAAGGCAAGCTGAACCTGAAGGACGTCGTGGTGCATGAAAGCGGCACGGCGCAGTCGCTGACGCGTGACAAGAGCGGCAAGGAGCCCGTGCCGCTGACGCCGCCCACCGCGTCCGAAGTGGCTGCGGCTTCAGCGCCTGCGCCAGCTTCCGCGCCGCCCGCTGCGGTGGTCGCGGCGAGCGCGCCGCAAAGCCCGGTGAAACTTCACTTCGGCCAACTCGTGCTGCAGAACGGCCGCGTGACGTATACCGACAACTTCATCAAGCCGAACTACACCGCGAACCTCGTTTCGATCAACGGTACGATCGGTGCATTCGGCACGCAATCGACGACGCCCGCGCCCGTCGATGTCGCCGCGAAGCTCAAGGCGAACGGCCCGCTATCGATCCGCGGCACGATCAATCCGCTGATCGCGAAGCCGGCGCTCGATCTGACGGCGAGCGCGCACGATATCGAACTGACGAACCTCACGCCGTACTCGGCGAAATACGCGGGCTATCCGATCACGAAGGGCAAGCTCAACGTCGATCTGCACTACAAGCTCGAAAACAATCAGCTGAGCGCGGACAACCACCTGTTCATCGACCAGCTGACGTTCGGCGAGCACGTCGACAACGACACGGCGACCCGGCTGCCGGTGCGGCTCGCGATCTCGTTGCTGAAGAATTCGCGTGGTGAAATCGACGTGAACATTCCGGTGTCCGGCTCGTTGGACAACCCCGAGTTCAGCATCGGCGGCCTGATCTGGCATGCTGTGCTGAACCTGCTGCAAAAAGCGGTGACCGCGCCGTTCACGCTGCTCGCGAACGCGTTCGGCGGTGGTGGCCAGGAACTCGGCTACGTCGAATTCGAAGCGGGGTCGGCCAAGCTCCCGGATGCGGCCGACAAGAAGCTCGATACGATTGCAAAGGCGCTAACCGACAAGCCGTCGGTCCGCATCGATCTGATCGGGCGCGCCGATCCGGCCGTCGACGAACCCGCGCTGCGCGCGCGGTATGTCGACCGGCTCGTCAAGCAGCAAAAGCTGAAGGATGTGGTCGGCAATGGCGAGAGCGTCGATACGTCGACGGTTTCCGTCGATCCGAACGAGTACCAGAAGTACCTGACGAAGGCCTATAAAGATGCGGACTTCAAGAAGCCGCGCAACATCGTCGGCCTCACAAAGACGCTGCCCGACGACGATATGAAGAAGGCGATCGCCGAGCACGCGCCGGTCGACGAAGCAAGCCTGCGCGACCTCGCACAGCGGCGTGCGCAGAGCGTGCAGCAGTACTTCAACGGCAAGATCGACAGCAGCCGCGTGTTCATCGTCGCGCCGAAGCTCGACGCAAAAGGCATCGACGACAAGGGTGCGACGACGCGTGTCGATTTCGGGTTGAAGTGACTTTGCGAAGGGCGCGCGCTTGTTGTTATGCCGCGCGCGACGGCACGCGCAGCGCCGTTGTTTCGATCACGCGCGCGAGCGTATCGAAGGCCGGCGCGATCTTTTCGTTGGCGACGCACGCATAGCCGAGCAACAATCCGCGCCGCCCAGGTGTTTCGGCACTGTAGTACGCGGCAAGCGGACGCACGATGACGCCGGCGTCGTAGGCGGCTGCGGTGACTTCGCGGTCGTTCGCATGGTCGGGCAGGCCGAGCACGAAATGCAGGCCAGCCTCGTCGCCCATCACGGGCAGCGTGTCGCCGAAACGCGCGGTGATCGCATCGATCAGCATTTGCCGGCGCTCGCCGTACAGCGCGCGCATGCGGCGCACGTGCGACGTCAGATAGCCGTCCATGATGAATTCGGTCAGCACGGCTTGCTGCATCAGCTGGCCTTCGCGGTAGAGCTCCGCGACGCCGGTCCGAAACATGTCGATCAGATGTTCCGGCGCGATCATGTAGCCGATGCGCAAGCCCGGAAACAGCATCTTGCCGAGACTGCCCACGTAAATCACCCGGCCCGCTTCGTCGAGTCCTTGCAGCGACGCCAGCGGGCGGCTGCCGTAGCGGAACTCGCTGTCGTAGTCGTCTTCGATGATCCACACGCCGTGCTGCCGCGCATATTCGAGCAGCGTGCGGCGGCGAGCGAGGCTCATCACCATGCCGAGCGGATATTGATGCGACGGCGTGACGAGCGCGAGCCGCGGCGGGTTCTGCAAGTCGTGCTCGCGCGGATTCAGCCCCTCGTCGTCGACCGGCACCGGTGCGAGCGTCAAGCCGGATGATTGCAGCACGCTGCGCACGCCCCAGTAACACGGCTCTTCGACCCATGCGCGATCGCCGACGTCGGTGAGCAGACGCACGGCCAGGTCAATCGACTGATGAATGCCGGTTGTGATGATGATCTGATCCGGCGTGCAGTTCACCGAACGGGCGACGCGCAGGTAGTCCGACAACGCGCGCCGCAGCGGCCGGTAGCCGCCGCCCGGCGCGTAGGTGAGCAGATCGGGATTCGCCTCCTTCCACAGCTTGGCCTGCAGGCGGCTCCATGTGCGTGCCGGGAATTCGGCGACGTCCGGCACGCCGGGCATGAACGCCCCCCATTGTTTCGGCGACACGCCTGCCTGCCGGATCAGCCGGCGTCCGCGCGCGGAGAGGTCGCCGGCCTCGCTGCGGTGCGCCGGGCGAGCGAGTGCCGGCGCGGGGCCGACCGTGCTGGCGGCCAGTTCCACCGCAGCCGTCTGGGGTCGGCCGCGCGCCGCTGCGGACCGGCGCGCATTCACCGCGGCGCTATCGGGCCGCGTGTCGGCGACATAGGTGCCGCTGCCAGTGGTCGAGATCACATAGCCCTCCGCCGTCAACTGGTCGTAGACGTGCAGCACCGTGTTACGGGCAATCCCTAGGTCCACTGCAAGCGTGCGCGAGCTCGGCAGCTTCGCGCCGGGCGCAAACTGGCTGGTCAGGATTGCTTGCTGCATCAGCCGCAATACCTGCCGGTAGACGGGTTCGGCGGCGGCGCGATCGAGCCGCGCGGCAAGCCAGTCCGACAAGATCACCGTATCCAAGTGGTTCTATCCGGAATAATGAAATGGTTCCATAGTGTAGAACCGTAACCGGCTATAGTGGATCACACAATCAATGCAATCCCTCGCGACAGAGGGAACCAGGCGGCCCCGCGAAGGAGACACCCACGATGAAAACCGAAGACGTGATCGTCAGTTTTCGAGGCGTGCGCAAGACGTATGACGGCGAGACGCTGGTCGTCAAGCAGCTTGATCTGGACATCTATCAAGGCGAGTTTCTGACGCTGCTCGGGCCGTCCGGCTCCGGCAAGACCACCTGCCTGATGATGCTCGCCGGCTTCGAATTTCCGACTGGCGGCGAGATCTGGCTGGACGGTACGCTGCTCAATACGGTGCCGCCGCACAAGCGCAACATCGGCATGGTGTTTCAGAACTACGCGTTATTCCCGCATTTGACCGTCGAGCAGAACGTCGCGTATCCGCTGACCGTGCGCAGGCTGGCCGCGCACGAGCGCGGCGAGCGCGTGAACAACGCGTTGAAGATGGTGCGGATGGAGGGCTTCGCCAAACGCTATCCGGCGCAACTCTCCGGCGGGCAGCAGCAGCGCATCGCGCTTGCGCGGGCGCTGGTGTTCGAGCCGAAGCTCGTGCTGATGGACGAACCGCTCGGCGCGCTCGACAAGCAGTTGCGCGAGCACATGCAATACGAGCTCAAATCGCTGCACGAGAAGCTCGGCGTTACTTTCGTCTATGTGACGCACGATCAGGGCGAAGCGCTGACGATGTCGGACCGCGTCGCCGTGTTCGACAAAGGTATCGTGCAGCAGCTCGATACTGTCGACCATCTCTACGAATCGCCGTGCAATGAATTCGTCGCGAACTTCATCGGCGACAGCAACAAGCTGCGCGGCACGATCGCCAACGTCGACGGCGACTACTGCGAGTTTCATCTGAGCGACGGCACACGGCTTGTCGGGCGCAATATCGGCGGCGCGCAGGCCGGCACGGCCGCTGTCGCGTGCATCCGGCCCGAGCGGATGAAGCTCGCGGCGGGAACGTCGCGCCCCGGTGCGAATGCGCTGGCCGGCGAGGCGCGCGGACTGATCTATTTCGGCGACCACGTGCGGATGCGCTGCGGCTTGCCGCAACAGGACGAGTGCTTCGTGAAGGTACCGCTCGGCACCGAAGTGCTCGACCGCTTCGCACCGGGCGCGCCTGTCGCACTCGAATTCGCGCCGGAGCATCTGCGCGTGTTTGCCTGAATCGTTTGGCTGGAACAACAGCAACGCACCATACCGTCAGTAGCAAACCACCATAAAAGTGAGGAAGACATGATGAAAAAGATCGGGCAATCGCGCTGTGCAATCGCTGTCGGTGCTGCCGCTATCGCGCTTTGCGCGGTGCAGGCGAGTGCGGCGGAACTCACCGTCGTGAACTTCGGCGGCGCGAACGGCGACGCGCAGAAGGCAGCGTTCAACCAGCCGTTCGAGGCGCAAAGCGGCGCAAAGGTCACCGCCGTCGAATACAACGGCGAGCAGGCCAAAGTGAAGGCGATGGTCGAGGCGAAGCATGTGAACTGGGATGTCGTCGAGGTTGAGTCGGGCGATCTCGGCCGGGGCTGCGACGAGGGGCTCTATGAAAAGCTCGACTGGTCGAAGATCGGCAAGAAGTCCGATCTGGTGCCGGAGGCGCCGCAGACCTGCGGGGTCGGCTTCTTCGTGTGGTCGACCGCGCTGGCGTACAACGCCGACAAGCTGAAGACGGCGCCCGCCGGCTGGGCGGACTTCTGGGACACAAAGAAGATCCCCGGCAAGCGCGGCATGCGCAAAGGCGCGCGCTACAACCTTGAGTTCGCGCTGATGGCCGACGGCGTCGCGCCCAAAGACGTGTACAAGGTGCTCGCGACGAAGGAGGGCCAGGACCGCGCGTTCAAGAAGCTCGACGAGCTGAAGCCGAATATTCAGTGGTGGGAAGCGGGCGCGCAGCCGCCGCAGTTTCTCGTGGCCGGCGACGTTGTGATGTCGACCGCGTACAACGGGCGGATCGATGCCGCGCAGAAGGAAGGCAAGAACCTCAAGGTCGTCTGGACCGGCAGCATCTACGACCTCGACTACTGGGCAATGCCGAAGGGCACGCCGAACAAGGCGCTGGCCGAGAAATACATCGCGTATTCGATTTCGCCGAAACCGCAGGAGGAGTACGCGAAACATATCGCGTATGGCCCGGTGAACGAGGTGGCGATCAAGTCGCTTGATGCAAAGACGCTAGCCAATCTGCCGAATTCGCCGGCCAACGGTAAGAACGCGGTGCTGCAGAACCTGACGTTCTGGACCGACCACGGCGATGAGCTCGAGCAGCGTTTCTCTTCGTGGGCGTCGAAGTAGGCGCTCAGCGGGAGCGGGGAGCGGCGCGGCTCGCAGGTTGGGGCCGCGCCGGAGTGACGCTTGAGAGGAGACACGTGTGACCACGATGACGATAGCCGCGGATTCGAAGCCCGAATCGTCGGATAGACTCAAACGCGAACTGAAAGTTGCGCAAGCAAGGAAGCGCGCAATGGCGCTGTTGCTGGTCGCGCCGCTCGCGATTTTCCTGCTGCTGATCTTCGTCGTGCCGATCGGCGCATTGCTCACGCGCGCCGTACAGAATCCCGAGATTGCGACGGCCTTGCCGCATACGGGCGCGGTGCTGCGCGACTGGGACCGGAGGTCGCCGCCGGGCGACGCCGCTTACGCCGCATTGGCGACGGACCTCACGGCAGTCGCGGACGGCGAAGCGATGGGCGCGCTAGCACGGCGGCTGAACACCGAAATACCGGGCTATCGCTCGCTCGTCGCCAAGACCGCGCGGGCGATGCCGCTTGCCGACGAAGCCGGTCATGCGCTGCCGCCGGCACAGATACGCGCGAAGATCCTTGAAATCGACGAACGCTGGGGCGACGTCAACTACTGGCAGGCCATCGCGAAGAACGGCGGCACGTATTCGCCGTTCTATCTTCTTGCGTCGCTCGATCACAAGCAGGATGCGTTCGGCCACATCGTCGCGACCGACCCCGAGCAGCAGATTTACCTTGCTGTGTTCAGCCGCACGTTCGTGATCGGCGCCGTGGTGACCGTATGCGCATTGCTGCTCGGCTATCCGCTCGCATACTGGATATCGACACTCTCCGAACGTCGCGCGAATCTCGTGATGATCCTCGTGCTGATTCCGTTCTGGACGTCGATCCTCGTGCGCGTCGCCGCATGGATCGTGATCCTGCAAAACGAAGGGCTCGTCAACAAGGCGCTGGTCGGCAGCGGGCTGATACACGATCCGCTTGCGCTACTGTTCAACCGCGTCGGCGTTTATATCTCGATGACGCATATCCTGCTGCCGTTCATGATCTTGCCGCTGTATAGCGTGATGAAGTCGATTCCGCCGTCGTATCAGCGCGCGGCCATATCGCTCGGCAGTCATCCGTTCGCGGCGTTCTGGCGGGTGTATGTGCCGCAGACGTATCCGGGCATCGGCGCGGGCGCGCTGCTCGTGTTCATTCTCGCGATCGGCTACTACATCACGCCGGCCTTGCTCGGCGGCCCGAACGACCAGTTGGTCAGCTACTACGTCGCGTACTTCACGAATGTGACGATCAACTGGGGCATGGCTTGTGCGCTCGGCGGATTGCTGCTCGCGGCGACGCTCGTGCTGTATGTGATCTACGGGCGCTTTACGCGCTCGCAAGTGAGCCTCGGCTGAACGCCATCGGAGCCATGCGATGAAATTTGCCAAACCGATGTTCGCGCCGCACATGTCGCTCGTCGAGCGGGTGTGGTATTTCGCGTTGCGCGGCCTCGCGCTGCTGACGCTGCTGTATCTGATCCTGCCGGTACTCGCGATCGTGCCGCTGTCGTTTTCGTCGAGTACGTTCCTCGTCTATCCGATTCCGGGCTGGTCGCTGCGCTGGTATCAGAACCTGATTGCATCGGACGAGTGGCGCATGGCGGCCAAGAACAGCTTTATCGTTGCGCCTTCGGCGACCATCGTTGCGACGGTGCTCGGCACGCTCGCCGCTATCGGCCTCACGAAAGCGAATTTTCGCGGCAAAGCCCTGCTGATGGCCGTGCTGATTTCACCGATGATCGTGCCGGTGGTCGTAGTGGGTGTCGGCATGTATCTGTTTTTTGCACCGCTCGGGCTCGCGAATACGTATGCCGGCCTGATCATGGCGCATGCGTCGCTTGGTGTGCCGTTCGTCGTCACGACCGTGGCCGCGACGCTGCAAGGCTTCAACTACAACCTCGTGCGCGCGAGCTTGTCGCTGGGCGCAAACCCGATGAAGACGTTCTTCCGCATCACGTTGCCGGTGATCGCGCCGGGCGTGATCTCCGGTGCGCTCTTCGCGTTCGCGACATCATTCGATGAAGTGGTGGTGACGCTGTTTCTGGCCGGCGCAGATCAGACCACGCTGCCGCGTCAGATGTTCACCGGCATTCGCGAGAACATCAGCCCGACGATCGCTGCGCTCGCAACCATCCTGATCGTGTTCTCGACCGGCCTGTTGCTCGCACTCGAATGGCTGCGCGGGCGCAACGCGGCGCGCGCGGTGAAGGTGTAGAGGCGCGCTGCTTACCAGGTGCTGCCTAGCGCCTGAAACAGCGCCGCCGTATCGGTCATCCGGTCGGCTTGCGCGCGGGTTTTGTCGAGCGCGGTTTGCAGCGCCTGGCGTTGCGTATCCAGCAAACCGAACTGGCTTACGCCGCCGGCCGCATACTGCGCACGCGCGATGTCGACGCTTGCCTGCGCGTCGCGCGCCGCGTCTTCGCGAGCGTTCAGTTCGTGCGCGTCGTCGTCGAGCGCCTTGAGCGTGTCCGCGACCTGTTGCAACGCCTGCAGTACCGTCTGCTGCCAGGCCGCCAGTGCCGCGTCGTAAGCCGCTTCCGATGCGCGCTTCTTCGCGCGCAGTTCGCCGCCGTGAAAGATCGGCTGCGTGAGGTTCAACCCGATGTTCCAGATGTTCAGCCCGTTCACCACATCCGCAATACTCGTGCGCTCCGACCCGATGCCCGCCGAAATCACGAACTGCGGATACAGGTTCGCCGTCGCGACGCCGATGTTTGCGCTCGCCTGATGCAGGAGTGCCTCCGACGCGCGGATGTCGGGGCGCTCGCGTGCAAGCGTCGACGGCAGCGTGATGGGCACCGTGTCCGGCAAATGCAGTGCGTCGAGCGTGATTTCGCTGAAGTCGCCTTGAGATGGCGCGACGCCAAGCAGGATTGCCAGCTGATGATCGGCTTGAGCGAGTTGCGTTTTGAGCGGCGGCAACTGTGCAACGGTTTGCGCCAGCAAGGTGCGCTGGCTGTGCACGTCGAGCTGCGATACGCCACCCGCCGCGAAGCGATGTTCGACGATCGTCAATTGCTGTGCTTCGTCGTCGGCGAGACGTTGTGTCAATGCGATCTGCTGCTGCAGCGATGCGCGGCGGATCGCGGTCAATACGACATTGCCGGCCAGCGAAAGGCGCGCGGCGTCGAGTTCGTATTGCTGGTAGTCGACCTGTGCACGCAACGCTTCGAGTTCCCGCCGGTTGCCGCCGAAAATGTCGAGCGCATACGACACGTCAACCGATGCGTTGAACAACGAGAACGGCCCGGGGTTCAGCGAGTTCGGAATGCCGAAGGTGGCAAGGTCGACCTTCTGGCGCGAGGCGGAGACCTTCGCGTCGAATGTCGGGAATTGCGTGGCGCCCGCTTGCGCGATGTAGTTTTCGCGCGCTTCGACAAGCTTCGCGCGCGCCTGTGCAAGCGTCGGGCTCTGCTGCAATGCGGTGTCGACGAGGCCGTCGAGCGCATCGGAATGAAATTGCTTCCACCACATCGGCAGCGCGCGCTCCGCGGCGACGAAGCTTTGCGACGCGCCTGCCGCTTCGGTTGTAGCAGGCAATGCGTCGCGCGTGTACGACTGCGTGTCGGGTGCTGCCGGTGCGTGAAAATCCGGGCCAACCGCGCAGCCGCACAGCGCGATAGCGAACACGAGGACGTAGCGTTTCATCGACGGGTTCTCCTAGTCGAGCGTGCGCCGGTAGAAGCGCAGCGCAATGGCCATCACGACGACAGTGAAAAGCGCAACGGGCCATACCGACGGCCACAGGTCCGCCCAGTCATTGCCCTTTAGCAGAATGCCGCGCACCAGACGGTTGAAATACGTGAGCGGCAGCAGATTGCCGATCCATTGTGCCCAACCGGGCATGCCCGCGAACGGAAACATGAAGCCGGACAGCAGCAGGCTCGGCAGGAAATAGAACACGGTCAGCTGCATTGCCTGCAACTGGTTCTGCGCGATCGACGACAGCGTGATGCCCACCGTCAGATTCGCCGCGATGAAAAGCAGCGCCGCCAGATAGATCGCGACAATGCTGCCTTCGAACGGCACGTGAAATACGAAGCGCGCGGCGGCAAGAATGATCGACGACTGCACGAGCCCGATCATGATGTACGGCACGATCTTGCCGGTCATTACTTCGATCGGCAGCACCGGGGTCGCGAGCAGATTTTCCATCGTGCCGCGCTCGCGTTCGCGGGTCATCGCGAGGCCGGTCATCATCACCATCGTCATCGTGAGAATGACCCCCATCAGGCCCGGCACGACGTTGTACTGCGTGACGCCTTCGGGGTTGTACAGGCGCTGTACCTGCACGTCGAACGCGGCGGGGCTGCCGTTCAGATGCGCGAGCGGACCGACGATGTCCTTGTCCGCGACGGGCTGCACGAGGTTAGGCAGTGCGGCGAGCGCGGTGCTGGTCGCGGTGGGGTCGGTCGCATCGGCTTCGACCAGCAAAGACGGCCGCTCGCCTCGCAGCAGCTTGCGCGAGAAATCCACCGGTACCGACAACACGAATTGCACGCGCCCTTGCGCAAGCAACCGGCGTCCTGCTGCCTCGTCAGGCAAGGTTGCGACGATGTCGAAATAGTCGGAGTTTTTCATCGCCGCGACGAAGCTGCGCGAAAACGCGCTCTGGTCGCCGAGGATGACGGCGGTCGGCAAATGTTTCGGGTCGGTGTTGATCGCGAAGCCGAACAGCGTGAGCTGGATGATCGGCAAGCCGACGATCATGCCGAATGTAATGCGGTCGCGCCGCAACTGAAGGAACTCCTTGCGGACGATGCTCCACCAGCGCGATGGCGAAAAGAAGGTGCGCGTGCTCATGATGGATTCGCGAAGTTGTCGGCCGAACGGCCCATCATGTAGATGAAGACGTCTTCAAGGCCGGTTTCTATCCGTTCGATACGCGCGGCGCTGCCTTCGGTTGCCCGCCTGATGGCGGCTTCGAGCGCGGCATGGTCGTGGCCGCTTGCGTGCAACGCGGTGCCGAACACGACGGTCTGATCGATGCCCGGCATTTTGCGCAGACGTTCCGACAGTTCCGTTAGCCGTTCGCCGTAAATGGCCCACGTTGCGAGATTCTGCGAATCGATGACTTCCTTCGATGTGCCTTGTGCGAGCAGCTTGCCGTATGCGATGTACGCGAGCTTGTGGCAGCGTTCGGCTTCGTCCATGTAATGGGTGCTGACGAGGACCGAAATGCCTTGCGACGCGAGTCGATGCAATTCTTCCCAGAAGTCGCGGCGCGCGGTGGGGTCGACGCCGGCAGTCGGCTCGTCGAGCAGCAGTAGCCGCGGTTCATGCAGCATGCACGCGGCCAGCGCGAGGCGCTGTTTCCAGCCGCCGGACAGCGACCCCGTCAGCTGGTTTGCCCGGCTTTGCAGGCCGAGCGATTCGAGCGATCGTTCAACCGCTTCACGGCGATTGTGCATCTGATAGACGCGTGCGACGAAGTCGAGATTTTCGCGGATCGTCAGATCTTCCCAGAACGAGAAGCGCTGCGTCATATAGCCGACGTTGCGCTTGATCTCCGCGCTTTGCCGCACGATGTCATACCCAAGACACGTGCCACTGCCGGAATCCGGCGTGAGAAGACCGCACATTAGCCGGATCGATGTGGTCTTGCCGCTGCCGTTCGGTCCGAGAAAGCCGAAGATCTCGCCGCGTGCGACCTGCAATGAGACGTCGTTGACGACGTGTTTATTGCCGAAGTGCTTGTTGAGCTTGTGCACATCGATCGCGTAGGAATCCTGTCCGGGCGGCGCGTTCATTGCAGTGTTACCGCGACAGGCTGGCCCGGATGCAGCTTGATTGCATCGGCGGCCGACGGATGGGCTTCCACCATGAACACCAGCTTCGAACGGCGTTCGTTGCTGTAGATGACCGGTGGCGTGTATTCGGATTCGTTCGATATGTAAGTGATTTTCGCGTTGACGTCGGCGGCACAGCCGTCGCAATGAATCGTCAGCGCACGGCCCGGCGAGAGTTTGCCGACTATGGTCTCAGGCACGAAGAAGCGCACTTTCATGTTTTCCGGCGGCAGCATCTGCACGACGGCGCTGCCCGCCTGAACCCATTCGCCCACACGGTACAGCGTGTCGTAGACGCGGCCCTGCGCCGGCGCGTTTACGCGCTTCTGGTCGAGCTTCCATCGAGCCTGCACGACGGCAGCCTGCGCCGCTTCAACCTGCGCCTGCTGGGCGTCGACCTGCTGCGCGCGGCCGGGCAAGCGTGCCACTTCAACCTGATGAGTCAGTTCGCGCACTTGCGCGGCGGTCGCGTCGGCGGACGCGCGCGAGTCGTCGAGCTGCGCCTTCGCGATGCCGCCTGCGCGATACTGCGTCTCGTCGCGCGTCAGCTGTAATGCGGCCTTGTGCGCGTTCGCGACCGCTTGTGCAAGCTGCGCTTTCGTTACATCGACCTCAGGAGGGCGCTTGCCGGTTTGAAGATCGGCAAGTTGCGCGCGCGCTGCGGCGAGCTGCTGCTGTGCCTGTTGCAGCGCGGCGGTTTCATCGACGGATTCGAGCGCGAATACGGGCGTATTCGCGTCGATATTCTGCCCGCGCGTGACGGCGAGTTGTGTCAGCTTGCCCGATTGCGATGAGCCGAGATAGACGAATTCCCCTTCCACATAGCCTTGATATGCGTTGTCCGGCTGATGCGAGCAGCCGGTCATGACGACCGCAGCGATGATGAAACCGGTCGCGGCGGCAAGTGGACGGAGCGCTGTGCAAAAGAGGCGGTTCATGGTTTGTCCCGTGAAGAGGCACGGCGCGCCTTGCGCGCCGCACGTGCCGGCGGCTGCATGCCGCCCATCAGCAGCGCAGTGGCATGCCGTCGCATTGCGTCGGGTTCGATAGCCGGTATCCCGCGCAAGCTCTGCCAGATTTTCGCCGTCGCCAGCGGCAACATCACGACCGCGAGCACCGAGTTGAACAGCAACGCGGCCTCGAGCTCCGTGTTGACCGTGCCGTCCTGCTGCGCGTGCGCGATGTGGCCGGCGAAGCGCCCGATGTTGTCGATTGGAATGCGCTTCATCATTCGTTCGCGCAGCAAGCCGCCCTCGTTGACTATTTCGCGCAGCCACAAAGGCGGTAGCCACGGCATGCGTTCCGTCACGTCGAAGAGCCGGCCGACGATTTCCTGCACCATCGCGAATGGGTCATTGGTTGCGTCGTCAACTTTCCATCCCCAGACGAATTGCATCGCAGGCGTAAGGCGTTCGTCCGCCACGGCGTCGAGTAACGTTTCGCGGTTCATGAAGTAATAGTGGACGAGCGCTGATGTGACGCCCGCGCCGACGGCGATCTGCGCGACGGTGGTCGCGGCGATGCCACGTTCTGCGAAGAGTTGGGTTGCCGTATCAAGCAAATGCTCGCGCAAATCGAAATCCTGAACGGCAGGACGACGACCGCGTGGCTTTGAAGGGCGCTTCGGATTCATGGCGGGCATTCTAATTGTTGAGTTAGTTAAATTCAATTGGGGGTTTTTCCGGGGCTGCTTTTCAGAGCCTGATTAATCCGACGAGATAGGGGGAAATTTCCTGGACTATGTGTGCGCGAACGTCGTTATGCTCAGGCCTGTGTGAGGGCGGGGGCGTTCAACGTAGGAAACGATGAAATTCATATTGGCAGTGCTTACATGCGTGATGTGCCTGTCGGGATGTGCTGGACGAGACGCATTGGC
>DASXXR010000519.1:0-12709 GCA_036502945.1 Paraburkholderia sp.
AAGGTCAACCGCACGGCGACGTTCGTGTTCGTGCTCGGCGACCGCTTCTACGGTACGCTGACCGCGTATGTGCATGAGCCGTATGCGGCGCGCTACGATTTCACCAGCGCGCTGTCGGTGCAGCTGTTGAAGTCGCTCGCGCCGGCGTTGCAGCCGTTGCTCGATGCGTCGCCTGCGCACCGTACCGCGCGCGTCGCTGAAGCAGGCGGCGCGGTAGCGGGGCAAAGTGCGAAATAAGCGCGAGATAAGCGGCGCGGCAAAGGGCCGCTCGGGTCAGGTTAGTACACCTCGGTCGCGGGCTTCAGGAACAGCTCGTGCACCGGCGCAAAATGCGCGTATAGCGGCAAAATGGCGCCGCCCATGGCGCGCGCGTCGGCGCCGATCGTGCCTTCCAGCAACTGCGGACGCACCATGCCTTCCCATTCGAATCGGTCGAGTACGCGCTCCATGCGGCGGATGATTTCGCGTACCAGCTGGCGGTCGAGTTCGCCGTCGATCACCACCGCTTCGAGATCGAGCAGCGCCGCGGCATTCGTCAATGCGCTCGCCATCGCTGGGCACGCTGTGTCGAGCCATTGCTCGGTCAGCCGCCACCAGTCCGCCGACAGCGCGCGATGATCGTGCGCAGCCGCGGCGGGCGCGCCCGCGTCGGTGAACAGCTTTTCAAGCACGAATCCCGATGCCGCATGCAACAACTGCCGCGCTGGTTGCCGGGCGCCGCCCGCGAGTGGAATCGAGCCCACCGCGCCTGCATTCTCGTGCGGTCCGCCGTGCAGGCGGCCGTCGATGACGAGGCCGCCGCCGATGAACGTGCCGACGAACAGATACAGGAAGCTGTGAATACCGCGCCCTTGACCCATTACGAGTTCGGCGGCGCAGGCAGCGGTCGTGTCCTTGGCGAATTCGACAGGCAGGCCCGTCATCGCCGCAATGCGTGCGCGGATGTCGATGTCGTTCCATGCATCGAGCGCATCGCGCGGCGCGCCGAGAAAGTCGCGCCAGCCGCCGAGCCACAGCGGCGCAGCCACACCCACGCCGACGATATTGCGCTTGCGCGCCGCGCCCAGCGTTTCGTTCACACGCGCGAGCTTGCTTTCGAGCGCCGGGAATAGCGCAAGCGGATCCGGATACGCATAGTCGAGCACCTCGCGGCAGCACACGCGGCCCAGAAAATCCATCGCCAGCACATCGAGGCTACGCCGCCCGACCTTGATGCCGATCGTGTACGCACCTTCGGC
Source organism: Paraburkholderia sp. (assembly GCA_036502945.1). Taxonomy (GTDB): domain Bacteria; phylum Pseudomonadota; class Gammaproteobacteria; order Burkholderiales; family Burkholderiaceae; genus Paraburkholderia. The sequence goes on from DASXXR010000519.1 coordinate 1,239, forward strand.
ACGCAACGCGATCGGCACCGACGGCTGGCCGATTCGTCCGCGCACACGCGCTTGCTTGACGAGCAGGCCGTCGTCGATCAGCCGCTCGACGATCATCGAAACGGTCTGCATCGACAGACGCGTTAACCGTCCGACGTCGGCTTTCGGCAAAGGCCCATGCAAACGGATCGCCTGCAGAACGATGCGTTCGTTGAACTGCCGCATGCCGACCTGGTTCGAGCCGACTGTGCGTTTCAGCGACGAGCGGGTACGGGTATCCATCGTTGTTGCTGGCTCAGTGTGCGCGGGTGTCGGGTGGATCACGCGATCGCCTTCACGTCGGCTTCCTTTGCGCCCGTCATGATCGCCACGGCCTCCGACATGTGGATGTCCTTTCTGTTCACGAGCGCGGCGCGCCGCCCGAGCCGCTGGATGTGAATGCGGTCGGCGATCTCGAACACGTGCGGCATGTTGTGGCTGATCAGGATCACCGGCAGCCCGCGGTCGCGCACGCGGCGAATCAGTTCGAGCACCATGTTGCCTTCCTTCACGCCCAGCGCCGCAGTGGGTTCGTCGAGAATCACGACGTGCCTTGCGAACGCCGCGCTGCGTGCAACCGCGACGCCCTGGCGCTGACCGCCCGACAGCGTTTCGACGGCCTGTCGCATCGAGCGGATGCCGATCTGCAGGTCCTTCATGTGCGAGGTCGCTTCTTCGAGCATCCGGCGTTTGTCGATCATCTTGAAGAGCGATCCGCGCCAGCCGGGTTTCACCAGTTCGCGCGCGAGGAAGAGATTTTCGGCAATGCTCATGGCGGGGGCGACGGCCAGATCCTGATAGACCGTTTCGATGCCTTGCTGGCGCGCATCGAGCGGACTGCGGAATTTGACGGGCTTGCCGTCGAGCAGGATGTCGCCTTCGTCGGGCACCGTCGCGCCGGACAGCGCCTTGATCAACGACGATTTGCCGGCGCCGTTGTCGCCGATTACAGCCATGATTTCGCCGGGCATGACTTCGAAGTCGCAGCCGTCGAGCGCGGTGACCTGCCCGTAGCGTTTGACGATACCGCGCGCCTGCAACACGGGGATGGTGGCGGAAGGGGAGTGGGGTGTCGTCGACATGACGTGCTCCTTGCGAGGGTTCGCGGGTAGTCGGTGGAAGTTCGGCAGCGAGTCAGCCGCGCTCAGCGTGCGCCGCGGCGCGACAGTTTGTCGGCGGCCACTGCGAGAATCACGAGAATGCCGGTAATCAGCACCTGGTACACCGACGACACGCCGATCAGCGTCAAGCCGTTCCGAAACACGCCGACAATCAGGGCGCCCAGCAGCGTTCCCGTAATCGACCCGCGTCCGCCGAAGAGACTCGTGCCGCCGAGCACGACCGCGGTGATGCTGTCGAGGTTTTCGGTTTGCCCCGCTTGCGGATCGCCGACCCCGGTCCGCGAGACGGACAACAGCGCGGCCACGCCGTAGATCGCGCCCGCGAGCGTGTACACGGTGAGCAGGATCCGTTGCGACGACAGACCCATCAGCCGGGCGGCTTCCGCGTTGTTGCCGAGCGCGTAGAGATGGCGCCCCGGCACGGTGTCGCGCAGGACGAACCATGTCGCGAGATACATCAGCAGCGTGAGCACCGTGCCGTAGGTCACCTCGGCAGGGCCGAGCCTGAACGTGTTGCCGAAGAACATGATGGCTTCGGGCAGGTTCGATACGCTTTCTGCGTTTGAATAGATTTGCGTCAGCGCGAACGCGATGTTGAGCGTGCCCAGCGTAACGATGAACGCGGGGAGTTTGATGCGCGTGATCAGCACGCCGTTGAGCGCGCCGAACAGCATGCTGGCGCCGATGCCGCACAGAATGGCGAGCCCCGGCGGCACGCCTAGCACGACCGCGAACTTGGTCATGACGATCGAGCCGAACGCCATCACCATCCCGCATGACAGGTCGATGCCCCCTGTCAGCACGATCAGCGTCTGGCCGATTGCGATCACGGCGACGACCATCGTTTGTTGCAGAATCAACGAAAGGTTCTGCGCTGACAGGAAGCGATCGCTTTGCGAAATGAAGAACGCGCACGCGAGTACGAGCGCGATCAGCGGACCGGCTTCGGCGAGCGTGGGAAGGTGGTCGGTAAAACGGCGCTGGCCTGCGGCCGGTACGGTGGGGGTCGACATGATGTTGTTTCCTCGATGCAATGCGCACGGCGCGAGAAACTGCAGCGCTTGCGCGGTAAATCCGCTGGAGATCCGCGGGTCGCGGATCTCCGCTGCTGCCTGGTATTACTTGTTGCCCCAACAGTTGTCGAGACCGAACTGGGTGTCTTTGCTTTCGACGCCGGGAAGCGCCTTGTCGGTGATCAGCGTGACACCCGTGTCGTGATAGCCGGTCGCTTTCTTGCCGGTCTTCGCGTAGTCGACGCCCGCGTTCACGCCCAGCTCCGCCATTTTCAGCGGGTACTGTTGCGAGGTTGCCGCAATTGCGCCGGCTTTGACGTTGCGCACGCCTTCGCAGCCGCCGTCGATCGACACGATCATCACGCTCTTGTCTTTGCTCGCGGCCTTTAGCGCACGATAGGCGCCGGCTGCGGCCGGTTCGTTGATCGTATAGACGACGTTGATATCCGGCGCCTTCTGCAAGCAGTTTTCCATCGCCGTTTGCCCCTTCGCCTGATCGCCGCGGGTATCCTGGCTGCAGACGATCGCCGCATCGCCTTCCTTGATGCCGAAGCCCTTCAGGAAGCCGTTATGCCGCAGCACGCCGACCGATACGCCCGGTGCGAGATCGAGTGTTGCGATCTTCGCAGGCTTGCCGGCCAGCGCCGCTTTCGCGTATTCGCCGATCAGCACGCCGGCCTTGAAGTTGTCGGTGGCGAAGAGGGCGTCCGTTGCGTCCTGCGGATCGGTCGGCGTATCGAGTGCGATCACCAGTGCGCCGGCCGCTCTTGCTTTCTTGATGCTCGGCACGATCGCTTTCGTATCGCTTGGCGTGATCAGGATGGCTTTCGCGCCGGCTGTCAGCATGTTTTCGATCGCGGTGACCTGGCTCGCGTTGTCGCCGTCAAACTTGCCCGCGGCAGTGATGAGCTTGGCGCCGTCCTTTTGGGCGGCGGCTTCCGCGCCTTGGCGCATCTTCACGAAGAATGGGTTGGTGTCGGTCTTTGTGATCAAGCCGACAACCGGCTGGTCGGCGGCAAGGCTAGCGCCGACACAGCAGAGCGCCGATGCGGCCACGCATGCGGCGACGATGCGCCTCGTGGCGGGAAGCCTGCGGGATTTCCGGTTCATGGGGATGCTCCTCCGATTGATTGACAACGACGTTGTGGATTGCGGTCAATTCAGTTTGCTTTTTAGGGGCAGTGAGCTTTGCCTCTTGTTGTTGTCGTTTGTGACTAAATCACTTTGTTTTATTTAGTACAGCAGCGGGTTGTGCCGGTGTCAAGGAACGATCGGTTTGATGCGTTGCGAGGGAAGGATGGCGCCGAAACTGTTTGAGGCAAGTGGGAGAATGGGGCGCGGTGTCGTGCGGCGCAGTATTCGTGACCAACGAATTGGGGTAAATCAGTAGGACGAGAGGGCCAATCGCACCGCTTGTCGATAATGTTCGGACCATTGCGGGTGCGGAAGAGGCCGCGCCGCTCAGAAACCACGCGGCAGAAGCATGAATCATGTGACGCAAGCGAGAGGACTCGTCTTGCTGGCACACTATCGTCTGGCGGACACCCGCTACCCAACCAACACGTTGCAAAAGGAGGAGCGTTTCATGACGATCAATCATCGCCGTTTCGGCCGTACAGGCTGGAACGTGGCGGAAATCGGCTTCGGTGCGTGGGCCATCGGCGGTTCGTGGGGTGACGTGTCCGATGCGGACGCGCGCGAGGCGCTGCACGCCGCGCTGGACGCGGGCGTCACGTTTATCGACACCGCCGACGTCTATGGCGACGGCCGCTCGGAGCGGATCATCCGCGACGTGCTGCGCGAGCGCGGCGGCGAGCGGCCCATCGTCGCGACCAAAGCCGGACGCCGGTTGAGTCCGCACCACGCCGACGGCTTTACCAAGGCCAATCTGGAAGCATTCATCGACCGCAGCCGTGAAAACCTGGGCGTCGATACACTCGACCTGGTGCAGCTGCATTGCCCGCCTCCCGACGTCTTTTATCGTCCGCAGGTTTTTGCCGCGCTCGATGAACTGGTTGCGGCAGGCAAGCTGCGGCATTACGGCGTATCGGTGGAGCGCGTGGAAGAGGCGCTCAAGGCGATCGAGTATCCGAACGTGGTGTCGGTGCAGATCATCCACAATGTGTTCCGCCAGCGGCCTGCGCAGTTGTTCTTTCGCGAGGCACAGGCAAAGAACATCGCGGTGATCGTCCGCGTTCCGCTGGCGAGCGGCATGCTGACTGGCAAGCTGACCGCGCAATCCAGCTTCGCCGCCGACGACCATCGCAACTTCAATCGGAACGGCGAAGCGTTCGATGTCGGCGAGACGTTCTCCGGTGTGCCTTATGACGTCGCGCTCAAGGCAGTCGACGCGTTGCGCGAGTGCGTGCCGACCGGCGCGACGATGGCGCAGTTTGCGTTGCGCTGGATTCTGATGGAACAGGCCGTGTCCGTGGTCATTCCAGGCGCGAAGAATGCCGCGCAGGCGCAAGCGAACGCGGCGGCCAGTCAGCTTGCGGCATTGCCCGAGCCGACGATGGCGCGCGCGCGGGAAATCTACGCTGAACTGATCGCGCCGCATGTTCATCAGCGCTGGTAAGGATGAAAGCGATTAGCCGATGCAGTGAACCATGAGAAGCGGGTCGCTTTCAAAGGGCGACCCGCTTTCTTTATTGGGCGAGCAGCGCAGCTGCCTTGAACTGTTACTGTTTCAATGAACCGCTCAACCTCCATCCGCCGAAATCCGCGCCGAATCGCTAACGAGTGAACCCCCGTACGACGTGCCGGCTCCCGACGCCGTATGCCGTTGCGCATGGGCGCGCCGCATCGGCTTCAATACGAACAGTGCGAGCAAGGCCGCCAGCGCAGCCATCCCGGCGGCGAGCATGAACACTGCATGCCAGTTTCCGGTTGCCGCGGTGATGATGCTGCTAAACGGCACCAGCAGCGCTGCGGTTCCCTTTGCCGTGTACAGCAGCCCGGCGTTGGTGGCGGCGAATTTCGGCCCATACGTGTCGCCGCACGTTGCGGGAAACAGGCTGTAGATTTCGCCCCATGCAAAGAAGACGATGCCGGTGAGCAAGACGAACGCAACCGGGCTATGCCCATACATCGACAGCGCAACGATGCCGACTGACTCGATCGCAAACGCGATAAACATCGTATTCTCGCGGCCGATGCGGTCCGAGACCCAGCCGAAGAACGGCCGCGTCAGGCCGTTCAGCACGCGGTCGATCGTCAGTGCGAACGTCAGCGCGGGCAACGTCAATCCGAGCAGGGAAACCGGTGAATCCTGCAGTCCGAAGTCTTTGGCGATGGGGCCAAGCTGCGCGGTTGCCATCAGGCCGCCCGCGGCCATCATCACGAACATCAGGTACATGACCCAGAACACCGGCGTGCTCACCACTTCGCGCGGCGTGGCGTTATAGACCGCGCGCTTCACGGCGCTGGCGGCGCTCCTCACCGACGCCAGCATGCTGGCCGGCGGTGCGAGCAGCGCGAGGCCCAGCAGGAAGACGACGATGCCCTGGCCGAGACCGAACCACAGGAACGTGGCTTCATAGCCGCTGCTCTTGATCATGTGCGCGATCGGCACGACGGTCGCGGCCGACCCCATGCCGAAGCCGGCCGCGGTAATGCCTGCGGCAAGCCCGCGCCGATTGGGGAACCACTTCAGCGCGTTGCCGACACAGGTGCCGTACACGGCGCCCGCGCCGACGCCGCCGACGGCCGCCGCTACATACAGCAGCGTCAACGACGACGCCACCGAATTGAGCGCCCAGGCCGCCGCGCACAGCAACCCGCCCACCACTACGACGGGGCGCGGACCGTACTTGTCGACGAGAAACCCTTCCACCGGCACGAGCCACGTTTCGGTCACGACGAAGATCGTGAACGCCACCTGGATGGCCGCTCGACCCCATTGGTACTTTTCGTTGATCGGATTGACGAACAAGGTCCAGCCGTACTGCATGTTGGCGATCATGGCCATGCAAATCACGCCGAATACGAGCTGCACCCACGGCGACGCCATCCATGACGACGCCTCTCCCTGACGATCCGTGCTCATCGCTGTCTCCTTGGCTTAGCAGCCTTGTGTTTTGTGGGTCAACTGCGACTATTACGTCGCCCACCGTCCTGAATTCGGAGGTTGAGTTGGTACAGTATGTGATATATCAAGTAAGTCAAGCGAAAGAAACGGCGGGGTTTTCACCAGGCGTTTCTTCTAATGAAAGGTAAATGTATGTCGTAGAACGGGTGGTTTTTGCGGACAAAAAAAAGCCCACAGGCAAGGCCAGCGGGCTCAGAACATGAAGCGAGACAAAGCGGGTTCGCCACATGCCCTACCGTTATATATGAAAGTAAAATGTAATATAAGTTTTTTGTTTGTATGAATGGGCCGCCGGCCGTCGAGATTATTTACCTTGCGCGATGGCGGCCAATGGTCCGCCGCTTGATCCATCAACATGCGCCTGCGAATGGAAAGCGGCGCGCGATAGTCTTAATGCACGGAACGATAGGCGCTGGGGTATATTCCGTGCGGAAGGTGCGACCTGGGCTCTGCTTTGCGTCTGGTCCATTGTGCCGGGCAAACCCGCAAAGAAACAGCGTGAACCAACCAATGACAATCCCTGGTCAAAGCGGATCTACCTATTCAATCGACGCGGGCAACATTTCCGCCCGTCTCGATCGGCTGCCCGCGACGCGTTCAGTATGGAAACTCGTCGTGCTGCTAAGCCTTGGCTTCTTCTTTGAGCTTTACGACCTCCTTTACACCGGCTATGTTGCACCGGGCATCGTCAAGAGCGGCCTGTTGACCGCGACGACGCATGGTCTGTTCGGCACAACCGGTATCGCAAGCTTCATCGCGGCGCTGTTCGCGGGCCTGTTCATCGGCACGATCGCGTGCGGCTTTCTTGCGGACCGCTTCGGCCGCCGCGCGATCTTTACCTATTCGCTGTTGTGGTACACCGTGGCGAACGTCGTGATGGCGTTTCAGGACAGCGCGGCGGGCCTCAACTTCTGGCGCTTCGTCGCGGGCGTTGGCATCGGCGTCGAACTCGTGACGATCGGGACATACATATCGGAGCTCGTGCCCAAACAGATTCGCGGCCGTGCGTTCGCTTGCGAACAGGCGGTCGGCTTTACCGCGGTTCCGGTGGTGGCGTTTCTCTCGTACCTGCTGGTGCCGCGCGCGCCGTTCGGACTGGACGGCTGGCGTTGGGTCGTGTTGATCGGCGCGCACGGCGCGCTGTTTGTCTGGTGGATTCGCCGCAGTTTGCCGGAAAGCCCGCGTTGGCTCGCTCAGCAGGGCCGCGCTGAAGAAGCAGACCGTGTACTGAGCGCGCTCGAGGTGAAAGTACAAGCCGAGTACGGGCGCCCGCTGCCGGAGCCGGAACCCGCATCCGTCGTGCAGGTGCACGGACGTTTTCGCGACATGTGGGTGCCGCCATATCGCAGCCGCACGGCGATGCTCGCGATCTTCAACGCATTCCAGACGATCGGCTTTTACGGCTTCGCGAACTGGGTGCCGACGCTGTTGATCAAGCAGGGTATTACCGTCACGACGAGTCTCGCGTATTCGAGCATCATCGCGATTGCCGCGCCGCTTGGGCCGATCATCGGTCTCTTCATAGCCGATCGCTTTGAACGCAAGACGGTGATCGTTGTGATGGCGGCTGTCAATGTGGTGTGCGGCTTATGGTTTAGCCAGGTGTCGGGCGCAGTGATGCTGGTTAGCCTCGGCGTGTGCCTGACGCTCGCCGGCAACATCATTTCGTACAGTTTTCACGCGTATCAGGCGGAGCTTTTTCCAACTAGCATCCGGGCTCGCGCGGTCGGTTTTGTCTATTCGTGGAGCCGCTTTTCCGCGATCTTCACCGTGTTCCTTATCGCTTCAGTCTTGCGGTATTTCGGTTCGACGGGCGTGTTCGTGTTCATCGCCGGGGCCATGCTGGTGGTGATGCTGGTGATCGGCTTGATGGGGCCACGCACGAAAGGCGTCGCACTCGAACAGATTGCCCGCTAGCGCTTGCACGTCTTTCGATCCTTGCAATTGTTTCGCCGTAAGAACCAGTAACCTTACGTATCCCAATCGGCGCGTTCACGCTCACGATCTTCTGCTATGTTTCATTCGCCCGGCCAGTCCCGCTCGGGTGAGTTGCGAATTTGCAACCGGGCAATGAAACAGTTCAACCTCTTACTTCGGCAAGCCGTGTGCATCGCTCATCGCGTGCGCGCGGACTGCGCGCTTGCCATCGGTCATGTCCATCAATAGCTTCCTGCAGCGCGCGTTTGTGTTCCATCGCGAGGGCCGTCTCGACCTCGCGGAAACCTACTATCTTGAGGTGATCAAAGTTGCGCCGGAGCATTGGAGCGCGCGCTTCGGTCTCGCGCAGGTCTTGATTCGGATGAACCGCTTCGACGCCGCGATTGGCTGGCTCACGCCGCTTCTCAGCGACACGGTGGACCGCGCGGCGGTGCATCGGGAACTCGGCCTGGCACAAGCGCGCGCTGGACGTCAGCGTATCGCGCTCGATCATTTCTTGCAGATTCTCGCCGACAATCCTGACGACGCCGACGCCTTGCACATCGTCGCCAACTTTCAGCAGCATCTCGGCATGTACGAGGAAGCCGACATGCACTATCGTCGCGCGCTGAAGCTGCAGGCGCTGGTCAATGTCCCTGCGGTGGTGTCGCCGCCCGACTTCCGTGCGTTGTTCGTCTTTGCGCCCGGCATGGGCAATACACCGTTTACGTATCTGGTAGACGACGCACGCTTTGAAAGCAATGTAATCAGCCTGCTGCCGGACTTCGACTACGACATCGAAGAACTGCGTTCGCATGCGGATGTCGTAGTCAATCTCGTGGCCGATGTCGATCAGGGTCGCACGCTGCTTGCCCCTGCGGACACACTCGTCGGGCGTATCGGCAAGCCCGTCGTCAATCATCCGGGCAAGATCGCCGGCACGGGTCGGGAGTCGATCGCACGGCGGCTGGCGGACACGCCCGGCTGTCGCGTTCCGCAAACCAGGTTGCTCGCAGCAGCGGAATTGCGGGCGATGCCCGCCGATGCTGCGCAAGCTTCCCTGTCGTTCCCGTTGCTGATACGGCCGGCGGGCACCCACGGCGGCAATGACTTCGAGAAGATGGAAGGCAACGCGCAGGTAAGCGCATTCGTCGAGCGGCATGGCGATCACGATTACTATCTCACGCCGTTTGTCGACTATTGCTCCGCCGACGGCTACTTCCGCAAGTACCGTTTCTTCTATGTCGACGGCGAAGTTCTGCCGTATCACCTTGCCATCGACCAGCAATGGAAGGTACACCATGCCACGACGGGCATGGCAAACCACCCATGGATGCAAGCCGAGGAGCAGGCGTTCCTCGAAAATCCATGGAATGTATTTGGCCCCGCCCAATACGCGGCGTTGCGGTTGATCTGCGACACGATTGGGCTCGACTATTTCGGCATTGATTGCGGGCTGGACGGGGACGGCGCGATCGTCGTGTTCGAGGTCAATGCCTGCATGCTTCTGCACGGCGACAACGCGCGGTTTCCCTACAAGACTGAAGCGGTGGAGCGTATCAAGCTCGCATTTCACGCGATGCTCGAAAGCAGGGCGCTTCACCCGTCCGGTCCTGTGGGCTAGCGGTTCACTGCCCACCTCAGACGTCGACTCCCATTCGTTCTTTACGCTTCCAGCGCGAGTGTCGCGAAGGTTGCGAGCCAATGCTCGCCCATATAGTCGCCGGCAACATGGGCGAGTGCGCGCTCGAGATGGCGTTCTGCGGCCTCGAGCAGCACGACGCGACGAGCGTCGGCTTCGGGCAGCGCACGGGCGAGCGAGCGCTGGCACCACGCGCGGCTGAGGTTGAGTCCGTCCAGATGTGCGATCTTGCCGTCGCTGCGATCGGTCACGGTGGCGGGTTCGAACAGCGTGGCGGGTTCGCGTGCGGCGAGGCCGGGCAGAAAGCGCGTGAACCATTCAACGAATACCGCCGGCGGCAACACGCGGCGCATCAATTCGGCTTCCATTAGCGCTGGCGACAGAAATTCATCGCCTGCCGGCTCCCATGCCTGACACGATGCGTCGTTCAGGTACCAGCGCTTTGTTGTCTCCACAATCAGTGTTTCGAGCGATTTGCGCGACGTGCTGCGCGCGAAATCGAGCGCGAGCGCAAGCGCGAACGCCGTGTTGAAATGCGTGCCCACACGCAGCGGATACGTCGCCTTGGGCAGGAATTCCTCGAATCGCCCGGCGAATGCATCGGCCAATGGTGCGATTGTTTTCGTCCAGCGCGCGGCTTGCGGCAGGTTCAGCGATTCGATCTGTGCCGCAAGTGCAAGCAGCCATGCCCATCCATAGGGACGCTCGAAGCCACGGTTATGCGCGAGATCCAGATACGCGCGTTCAGCCGCTACGTTCGCATCGGTGAAATGCTCGTCGACCACGGCGACGATACGTGCGGCTTCCGGCAAGTCCGGAAAGCGGTCCACCAGATGCAGCAGTAACCAGTAGCCGTGCACACATGAGTGCCAGTCGTAGCTGCCGTAGAAGACGGGATGCAACGCGCGAGGGCTTTGCACGTCTTGCGGCCCAACAAGGGCATGGGTCAGATTGTTCGGATACTCGCGCGTCAAGTGGGCGAGTGCAAGACAAGCGAATTTCGATGCGATGGATGAGTTAAGTTGAGCGGCCATAGAGAGGATGGTTAAAGACGTGCTCAAGTAAAAGCCCAAAGATCTAGCGAAAGGCAACGCAGCGCGGCAGGCAAAGACCATTGTGCCTCCGTTTGAGGTCTTCTGTCACCGTCCACTAACTTAATAGAAATGAGTCAAAAATATGAAAAATAAGGCTTGAGCGTACAGCAAAACACCCGCACGCCCGAATGGAAAATGCACCAATAGCGGTCTGCTTTCCTACAGATCGTTTAACGCCACCGTCATGCTGAGTGAATAAACTCGCCCGTTACTTTGGTTCTTCCCCAGCTACGGAGCTTGCGATTTATGGTTGCACATCGAATGCGTTTTCGGCTGCACTTCGCGGCGCTGTCTAGCGTTGCTGTCCTTGCCGCATGCGGCGGAAGCGGCGACAACGGCGACGGCACAACGCCGATGCCCGCGCCCGCGCCACCTTCGACCCCGGGTTTCGTCGACAACGCCCCTATTCCGCCTGTTCCGGCATTCGTCGACAACATCGCGACGAATCAACGCGGCGATGCGCGCTTCGCTACACTAAACACCAATGCGGGTGTACGACTTTTTTCGAGATACCTGGACTTGTGGCAACCGTTGACCGAGCTCGTCGATGCCGGAGCCGCGGCGTCCGCGAACGGA
>DASXXR010000520.1:0-3081 GCA_036502945.1 Paraburkholderia sp.
CGTACCGCGCACATTCGGCCAATACCCGCACCGTTTTCGCCACGCGCCCATCTCTTTTTTGTCAGCCGTGACAAGCAACCGGAAAGCGCCGCCTGGAACTTGCACCGTAATGTCCCGAAACACTTCTAGCCGGAAGTAACAGCGCACGCTGGAACTCCGGCCACCACGAGAAGTCAGTTTTCATTACCGCGCCGCTAGCCAGCTCGCTCGGCGCACCTGAAGCGGTGCGCCGCTTCGCCGGAGCTCGCGCACACCGCCCCACCCCGTTTTTCGAGCCCGATGAAAGTGCTTCGCGCTGCGCCATCGCCCCCTTTCATCGCCATGCTTTGCCTAGGACACCATGCAAAAACTGTCATCCCGGCTCGTCGAACTGGACTTCTTCAGAGGCCTGGTGCTGCTGATCATCGTGGTGGATCACATCGGCGGCAGCATTTTGTCGCGCTTCACACTGCATGCGTTCGCGCTGTGCGACGCGGCCGAGGTGTTCGTGTTTCTCGGCGGCTTCGCGACGGCGACCGCCTATGCGGCACTCGCCGAACGACGCACCGAAGCCGTTGCGCGGCAGCGCTTCTTCAAACGCTCGCTCGAGCTGTACCGCGCGTTTCTCATCACCGCGATGCTGATGCTCGTCGTGAGTGCCGTGTTCACCGCGCTGCACGTCGATGCGCCGAATCTCGCAACCACCGATCTCGACGACCTGCTCGACACCCCCGCTGCCGTATTCCGCGACATCCTGCTGTTCCGCCGGCAACCGTACCTCGCGTCGGTACTGCCGATGTACGCGTTCTTCGCGCTATCGGTGCCGGCCGTGTTGCCGCTTGCGCGCAACAGGCCCGCGCTGTTGCTGGCGGGCAGCGGCGCGCTCTGGGCGCTCGCGCCTGCCCTCGCCGGCTGGCTGCCGATCGCGGATGGCCCGCAGTGGGACTTCAATCCGTTTGCGTGGCAGTTGATGTTCGTGCTCGGCGTGATCGCGCGTTGTCAGCCGGTCTATCAGCGCGCCAGCGCACATCGCCTCGGCTGGATCCTGAGTACGCTGGCAGCCGGTACGGTCGTCGCGGCCGCGTACTACAAGCTGTTTATCGAAAGCACGCCGTTCGACAGCAGCTTTAAGCCGGATCTTTCGTCGCTGCGTGTGGCGAATTTCGTTGCGATTGCATGGCTCGTCGGGAATCTGATCCGAAGCGGCTGGGCGAAAAAGCTTGCGCACCGTCTGCCGTGGGTCGGGCAGATCGGACGCAGAGGGCTGCTATGCTTCATTGCGGGCGCGGTGATTTCGCTGATCGTCGATTCGCTGCTGTACGAGGCGACGGGCGGCTACCTCAATGTGCCGCGCGGCCTCGTCGCGGATGCGGTTGCGATCAGTGCGCTAGTCGCGGTCGCGAAGGCATCCGTGCCGATTTCGCGGGTCTTCGCGCCGCGGCTCAGGAACTCGGGCTAGGCGCGCCTGCCCTTCGCATTGTTCCTGGCATTCATTCGCTCTCGGGCCGTCATGCTGCGCAGACTCTTTCATTGCGGGTTACTCGCGCTGTCGCTGTGCGCCGCCACGAGCACGGCGGCGGCCGGCAGCACGGTGGCCAACCGGTCGTTCCATTCAGATGTGTTGCAGCGCGACTGGGCGTACACGGTCTACTTGCCGTCCGGCTATCGTGCCGACGGTCCGCGCTACCCGGTTTTATATCTGCTGCACGGCAACGACGACGACGCCAACCACTGGATCACGCAAGGGCATCTGCAGACCGCCGCCGACCGATTGATCGAACGCGGGGAAATCCCACCGGTTGTGATCGTGATGCCGCAAGGCGGCACCGATTGGTACGTCGACCGCAAGGAAAGAATCGAAACCGCGTTCTTCACCGAACTGCTGCCGCATGTCGAAGCGCACTATGCGGCGTCAGGCGACCGTAACGGCCGGGTGATCGGCGGCGTATCGATGGGCGGCTTCGGCGCGCTGCGCTATGCAATGACGCGACCCGACAAGTTCTGCGGCGCACTGCTGCTCAGTCCGGCGATCTACGCCGGCGAGCCGCCGCCGCAATCCGCCGCGCGGCGGGTCGGCGTGTTCGGCGCCCGGCAATTCGATCCGAACGTCTGGCACGCGCTGAACTATCCGGCGCTATGGCAGCGCTATATGAGCCAGCCGTACCGGCTGCCGATTTTCATCGCCGCCGGCGACGACGACCTCGTCATCCAGGCCGAAGCGTCCACGCTCTATACGCGTCTCAGGCAGTCGGGCAATGCGGCGGCATTGCGGATTGTCGACGGCGGACACACGTGGGACGTATGGAGCGCACTGCTGCCCGCCGCGCTGAAGTATGCGTTGGTCTGCGTAAAGCCGCCCTAGCCGTGCTTTCACCTGATCCGCTAGCAAACCCAATCGGACCACAACACCATCAGCACGGTCATCAGCGCGGGACCGATGAAAACACCGAGCAGCCCGAACGTTTCCGCGCCGCCGAGAATCCCGAACAGCACGAGCAGAAAGGGCAAGCGGGTCGAATTGCCGATCAGGACGGGCCGCACAAAATGTTCGGCAACGAACACGACGATAAACCCGAACACGACGACCCCGATCGCGCCCGCGACGCTGCCATGCACGAAAAGCCACAGTGCCGCGCCGCAAAACACGAGGGGCGCGCAAAACGGCAGCATCGCGGCAACCGCGGTGACGAGGCCGAGCGATGCCGCGTGCGGCAGGTCCGTCACCGCGTACGCAAGCGCGAGCAACACGCCTTCGCCGATGCCCACGACGACGAGCCCCGAGACCGTGCCGCGCACCGCCGCAGCCATGCGCTCGGCGAGCTGCGCTCCGTCGGTGCCGAAAGCGCGCCGCACGCCCTTGAGCAGGGCACCCGACAGGCTCGCTCCAGCCTGCAGAATCACGAACAGCGTCACCAGCGTGAAAGCGAACACCATCAGCGCATGAACGGCGCGCACGCCGAAACGGCGGCTGAACGTGACGACGGCGCCGCCATGCAGCCCTTTCATTGCCGGCGACGCCCTCAACGGCTGCTCAAGATTGGCCTGCCACCAGGTGCTGATCTGCTCCGACCCGTACGGCAGCTTTTTGACGAGATCCGGCAT
>DASXXR010000521.1:0-7329 GCA_036502945.1 Paraburkholderia sp.
GGTTGCTGGCGGCGCCTTAGGCTTGCGCGCTCACCGGCCCGCTGACCTGCTCGCCCGCAAGATAAGCTTCGTAGCCGCGCTTGCGCAAGCGGCACGCCGGACATTCGCCGCAACCGTAACCCCACGCATGCAATTCCGAACGCTCGCCAACGTAGCACGTATGCGTCTCGACGCGGATCAACTCGACCAGCGCTGCGCCGCCCAACTGGTCGGCCAAGCGCCACGTGTCGGCCTTGTCGATCCACATCAGCGGCGTTTCCACCACGAAGCGGCTGTCCATCCCCAGGTTGAGCGTGGCCTGCAGCGCCTTCATCGTGTCGTCGCGACAGTCGGGGTAGCCGGAAAAATCCGTTTCGCACATACCGCCGACCAACACCCGCAAGCCACGCCGATATGCGATTGCCGCCGCGATCGTCATGAACATCAGATTGCGGCCGGGCACGAACGTATTCGGCAGACCGCTTGCGGCCGTTTCGATCTCGATGTTGCGCGTCATCGCGGTGTCGCTGATCGCGCCGAGCACCGACAGGTCGATCAGGTGGTCGTCGGCTAGCCGCGCGCGCCAATCGGGAAAAGCCCCTGCAATCGCAGTGCGAAACCCTTCCCGGCATGCCAGTTCGATGCGATGCCGCTGGCCATAATCGAAGCCGAGCGTTTCGACGGTTTCATAGCGATCCAGCGCCCAGGCAAGACAGGTCGCCGAATCCTGGCCGCCTGAAAACAGCACCAGTGCGCTACTCTTCGCGTCTTTGCGGGTCACCGTGAAACTCCGTGAATGCAGTAATGGCCCGGTAGCGACGCGCACGCCAGCGCCGATACCGGCTCAAGCAGTATAGGCCGGAGCCTGCGTAGGCAGCGCGGCAGGGGTTATACCGCGCATCGTCAGGCGGAGCAAACCGGCGCAAGCCGGCGCGAATTCACGCGGTACACGGCCTCGGGGCCGAAAACGAAAAAGGACTTGCTAGTAGACCGCGCAAGTCCTTGAAACGTCGGGATTTTATCATGCAGTGCCGCGCACCGCTGCGAGTGCCTTCGCGGCTTTTGGCGGACCACATAAGAAAAGCCCTAGGAATCTTGCGATTTCCTAGGGCCGAATCCTGGTGGCCTGGGGCGGAATCGAACCACCGACACGCGGATTTTCAATCCGCTGCTCTACCAACTGAGCTACCGGGCCAACGAAGAAGCGAGAGTATAGCAAAGCGCGCCGTGCCTCTCAAGCCCCTCGCGGAAAATTCGTCGGGCTCGCAGGGCGCGCCGTTACGCGTTCATTCGCTCTTGTTCTTGCCGAGATCGACGCCGAGCTGCTTCAGCTTGCGATACAGGTGCGTGCGCTCGAGCCCCGTCTTTTCGGCGACGCGCGTCATGCTGCCGTTCTCGCGCGCCAGGTGATATTCGAAGTACGCGCGCTCGAACGCATCGCGCGCATCGCGCAACGGGATATCGAACGAAATCGACGTGGTTTGCGCGGGCAACGCGCCGCCGCCCACGCTATCGGATGACAGAATCGGCAACGCAGCCGCCGACGCCACCGCCGACGCGTTCGCCGGCGACGCCGGCTTCGCCGCCCCGCCGCCTGCCGCGGGCGCCGCGCTGCCGCGCGCGAGCCCCTGTTCGACGGCCTTCAGCAATTTCTGCAGCGCAATCGGCTTTTCGAGGAAATTGAGCGCGCCGATCTTCGTCGCTTCGACAGCGGTATCGATCGTCGCGTGGCCCGACATCATGATGACCGGCATCGTCAGTTGCCCTTGCGCGGCCCACTCTTTCAACAACGTGACGCCATCGGTGTCGGGCATCCAGATGTCGAGCAGCACCAGATCGGGCGCGTGGCGCAGCCGGAAGTCGCGCGCTTCCTGCGCGTTTTCCGCTGCTTCGACGACGTGCCCTTCGTCGCTCAGGATCTCCGAGAGCAATTCCCGGATGCCCATTTCATCATCTACCACCAGGATGGTTGCCATTTACGCTGCCCTTGTCTGCACTGTTGCTTTTGTCGTTCCCTGCGGCGCGCCACCGCGCGCCGTCCGCGGTGCGTCGCCGGACACCGCATTGTCTGCGAGCTGAAGGAAGAGAATCGAGATCTGCGCGCCCTCGATCACATCGCCTGTCTTGAGACGATTGCGAATGTCGATTCGCGCGCCGTGTTCGTCGACGATCTTCTTGACCATCGCCAGCCCAAGCCCTGTTCCTTTGGCTTTGGTCGTCACATAAGGTTCGAACGCACGCGTCAGGATGCGCGCGGAGAAGCCCGGTCCGTTGTCCGATACGGTGAGACGCACCGCAATACGCGCTTTCCCATCCGCGTCCGGATCGCCATATTCTACTGTCCGCGTCTCGAGTACTACACGTGGACGGTCGACCTCGGCCACCGCATCCTGCGCATTCTGCAGCAGGTTGTGTATCACCTGGCGCAATTGTGTCGCGTCGCCGCGAATCACCGGCAAGTCCGCCATCTCGACCGTAATCGCGCTTTTGCCTTCTTCGATGCCGTAAAGCGTCAGCACTTCGCTTACGAGTTCATTAAGCTGCAGGTTTGCAAGGATCGCGGGCGGCGTGCGCGCATAGTCGCGGAAATCATCGACCATCTGCTTCATCGCCGCGACCTGATTCACGATCGTCGTCGCGCCGCGCTTGAGCACGTCGGCATCGGACGGCGTGAGTTTGTCGGCGAGCTTCATCTGCAAACGCTCGGCGGACAGCTGGATCGGCGTCAGCGGATTCTTGATCTCGTGCGCGAGACGCCGCGCCACTTCACCCCATGCGATCGAGCGCTGCGCGGAAATCACGTCCGAGATGTCGTCGAATACGACGACATAGCCCGATGTCGGTGCGTTGTCGGCATCGTCGTCCGAGATCGCCGCGACGAGGCGCGCGCCGCGCACGAGCAATGTGAGCGGATCGGTTTCGCCCGCCACCTGCATCGAGAACTGCTGTTGCCAATGGCCGGCGTCCACCTGGCCGTCGCTGCTCGCCGCCTCGCGATCGGCAAACGCCTTGCGGACCATCGCGCCGAATTCGCTCAACACGGTGATGCGGTCGAGCGGCGAACCGAGCATCGACTGGAACGGCTGACGGAAGATTCGATCGGCGCCGCGATTTGCTGTAGTTAGCCTGAATTGCCGGTCGAACACGAACACGCCTGCGGTGAGATTCGCAAGAATACTCTCGAGATACGCCTTCGAATGCTCCAACGCGATGCGGTTGTTCTCGACCGCCGCCCGCGCCTCGGACAATTGCCGCGTCATCGCGTTGAACGACTGCGTGAGAAAGCCGAGTTCATCGCGCGATTTGATCTCTCGCTTTGGCGTGTAGTCGCCTTCGGTGATCTCCTTCGTGCCCTGCGCAAGCAGGAACAGCGGCCGCGCCAGCTGATTGCCGAGCGCGAGCGCGAGCATCATCGCGATGAAGGTAGCAAGGAAAAGCGCGAGCGTCAGCGTACCGATGTACATCTTGCGCAGACCCGTGCGGCCGAGCGCCTTCTCCTGGTATTCGCGGTACGCGCGCTGCACGGCATCCGCATTGCGCGCGAGCGACGCGGATACGGGTTGCGTCAGTTGCAGGAAGCGGTCAGTGGGTTGCAGCTGCGATGTGTTGGCGTCGGGAATGCGCTGCACGATGCGCAGCCGCAAAGCGCCTTTGCTGCCAAGCGCGCTCGGATCACCGTCCACTTCGCCTTCGATCGCGGCGTAGCCGCGGCCACGCGCCTGCTCGATCATTAACGGCGTGGGCAGGTCGTTCGGAACGAGCGATGCATAGTTGCCGGTCGCCTGCGCGACGACGTGCATGTCGGGCGAAGCGCCGGACATGCTGCGCACCGGCTCGACGATCGTCGCGTCCTGCACGCTGAATTGATCGCGCAGGCGCAGCAGCGTCAACGTCGTGCCCGCCGAATCGGCGTTCGCGATCTGCTCGGCCATCAAACGGCCCTTGGTCTGCAAATCGGACAGCGACGCATCCAGCATGCCACGCCCGAGGTTCAGCCCCGACGTGAGCGCGGTTTCGATATTCACGTCGAACCACGACTCAATGCTGCGCGACACGAACTGATACGACACGATGTAGATGATGCCGCCCGGCACGACGCCGACCAGCGCAAAGAAGAACGCGAGTTTCGCGAGCAGCCGCGTGCCGAACTTGCCCTTCCGCAAGCGCGAGATGATCACGACGACAAGCACCGCCACGATCACCATGAAGATCACCGCGACCGCAATATTGGCCGTGTACAGCCACTGGTAGTAGCGGTCGAAGAATTCGGTATTCGCGCTCGCGGCTGCAAGCAGCACGAGCAGCAGGACGGCCGTCACCGCCACCGTCGACACCAGCAGGCGCACGACGATGCTGCTGACACTGGTGGCGCGGCGCACCCTATTTAGCACGTTCGGTCACCGTGAAGGTAAAACGCTTCCAGTCGGAAGCAAGATTCCAGTCGCGGTTGTTGACCGCGTCGATCTGGAACGGCTTGGGCATCAGTGCGATATCGAGCTGCATCCGCACCGACGCGGTATAGGTTTCGCCAGCATGCACCTCGTTGCGGTCGATCACATGCCACGACGTCACGTGCTTGATCACCGAGAGCGCCTCGTTCAGCGATCCGAAACCAAGCTGCAAGCCGCCTGTTGAAACGCGGTATTCGCGTGTGAGCGGCTGGAACGACAGGCGGATGCTCTGCGAGACGTTCACCGGCTGCTCGTCGAACCAGTACCAGCGCGGGCGGTTCAATTCGAAATCGGTCGTGAAGTAAAGCGGAATGCCTTTATTGACCGCGTCTTCCAGGTTGCCGTTCAATTCGAAGTCGAACCGCGCGTCGAGGCTCCAGCCGCTGCCGTCGGATAGCAGCGACGCTCGCTGAACGGCGATCGAATCGGCGCGCGCCGGCCCGGCTGCGGTCAGGCAAAGGGTCAGCGCCATCCAGAGCGCGAACGCGAGCCGTAGCGGAAAGAGGCGTTTGATTGTCACCGTTTCTGAAAGCGCGCGTAGAAGAATCCGTCGTGGTCCTGGTTCGAGCCGGTGGCCGGTCCAGCGCGGGAACCGGCCGATGGTTCGGCGGGCGCGCGGGCCACTGCGGGCAGCAGTTGCCCCGGCGCGTCCAATCGTACCGCATCCTGATGGTTGTTTTCAAACCACTGTGCTTGTAATTCCCCTTCTTCGGGCAGGATCGAGCACGTGACGTACAGCAATTCGCCGCCAGGTTTCACGAGCGGCCAGAGCGCCCCGAGAATGCGCCGCTGCTCGGCAACGAGCGCCGGAATATCCGACGCGCGGCGCAGCCAGCGAATATCCGGGTGGCGCCGGACGATGCCCGACGCTGAGCACGGCACGTCGGCGAGGATGCGGTCGAATGACGGGTCAGCAGCGTCGTGCCATTGCGCCGGGTTGCCCGCGTCGCCGATCCGCACGGTCGCGTCGAGCTGCAGGCGCCGCAGGTTTTCGCCGATGCGCCTTGCGCGCAATGCGTCGCTTTCGAGCGCAATGAGTTCGATGTCGGCCAGTTCCAGCAAGTGGCCGGTCTTGCCGCCGGGCGCCGCGCACGCGTCGAGCACGCGCATGCCGTCGCGTACATCGAGGCATTGCGCGGCGAGCTGCGCGCCTGCGTCCTGCACCGACACGACGCCTTCGTGGAAACCGGGGATGCGGTCGACCGGCATCGGCGTTTGAAGTCTCACTGCCTGTGTGCCTACCTCGACCGCGGCGATCTGATGGTCGCTCAATACCTGCAGATAGGCGTCCACCGTCGCGCGCCGCGGATTGACGCGCAAGGTGAGCGGGCCCTGGGCATTGCCCGCGGTAAGGATTGCCTGCCATGCGTCGGGCCATGCGCGCCGAACTGCGTCGATCCACCAGGCGGGGTAATTCCAGCGCGCGACTTCGTTGCCATGCGACTCGGTCAGCAGCGTGCCGCGTTCGCGCAGGAAGTTGCGCAGCACCGCGTTGACGAGGCCTTTGGCAAAGCCGAACTCGCGGCGCGCGCCGATCGCATCGACCGCCTGATCGACGACCGTGAAGGGCGCGTACGCGGCCGATTCCTCGTCGTCGACAAGCAACGCGAGCGCGCACGCGAGCACATGAGCGACGTGCGGAGGCGGTGCCTTGTGCACCAGCTTCGCGACGAGCCACTCGACAGTACCGAGACGCCGCATCGTGCGATACGCGATGTCCTGCACCGCGCCGTGCGACGCGGCGGCACTTCCCTCCGGCAACGACGCGAAGACCGACGTCAGCGCCGCCGGCAGCGCCGCGCCGAGACGCACGGCGCCCACCGCTTGCGCTGCGCTGTCCAGTGAGAAACCGAGCGATTCCGGGGCGAGATGCAGCGTCGAAAGGTGAGATTCGCGCGAGCGCGTCGGTGAGGATGGAACGGGGCGCTGGGAGGGCTTTCGAGTCATGAAAAAGGCGAGGCGGGCGCGGGTGGCTTATGTGGTGTAAACGGTACATTGTAGCGTGGCAGGCCGGACAGCCGGACAGCCGGGCTGCGAATGCGGATGCGGATGCGCACGCGGGCAGAAAAAGTCGAACGGGGTGTGTCGAGGCCGGGGCGCGTGCAAACCGGGCATCCAGTCGCGGGACTGCGAACGCAGCCGCGGCAAAAGAGAAAAGGGCGAACCTTTGTGAGTTCGCCCTTGGTTCGCCCTTGGTTCGCCCTTGGTTCGCCGTCGAGCGGCCCGTCGCCAACGGCCACAATGCGGCTATCCGGGACGCCGGTCAATCGAATCGACCCGTACGCGCCATCTCCATCAAGCGGGCGATCCGTTCCTCGGTGGCCGGGTGAGTCGAGAACAGATTCGCAATGCTGCCGCCCGACAACGGATTCATGATCATCATCTGCGCGGTGGCCGGGTGCGCTTCAGCGGTAGGAAACGGAATGCCGCTCGCATAGCGATGAATCTTGTCGAGCGCCGATGCGAGCGCTTGGGGGTCGCCCGATATCTGCGCCCCGGCGCGATCCGCTTCGAACTCTCTCGCGCGCGAAATGGCCATCTGGATCAGCGCGGCTGCGATTGGCGCGAGCAGCGCAACAGCAATGCTCGCGATCGGATTCGCAGGACGGCCACTGTCGTCGCGGCCGCCGAAGAACATCGCGAAGTTCGCCAACGCGGAAATCGCGCCCGCCATCGTTGCCGAGATGGTTGAAATCAGAATGTCACGATGCTTGACGTGCGACAGTTCGTGCGCCATGACGCCGCGCATCTCACGCTCGGACAGCACCCGCAGAATGCCCGTGGTAGCGGCGACGGCCGCATGCTCGGGATTGCGGCCGGTGGCGAACGCGTTCGGCGCGTCTTCGTTGATCAGGTAGACGCGCGGCATCGGCAGATTCGCACGCGTTGCCAGTTCGCG
>DASXXR010000522.1:0-16712 GCA_036502945.1 Paraburkholderia sp.
AACGCTCGCCGCCGCGCCGTTCAGCTGGGGCGTGCGCCGGCTCGCGATCGACAGCGGCCTGCTGCCGACCGGCGTCGTGCGGGTGCTCTCGCTCGATGCGATCATGCCCGACGGCACGGCGGTGTCGTATTCGGCAGAGACAAGCCAGCACGGCCGGCTCGAACTGTCGCTCGAACCGTTTGCCGCGCAGCTCGCCAACGGGCCGCTCGATTTCCATGTCACGCTGCCGGTCACCGCGGCGATGAAGCGCGATGCGCAGGTCAAGCGTTTTCGCTCGGCCGCGGGTGCGCCGGTCGAAGACGAGGTGTCCGACGCGCCGCCGGTCGACGTGCCGCGCCTCGTGCCGAATCTCGCGCTCAGCGCGGGCGCGCTGCCGTCCGCGATGTACGTGCACTTGCGGCTCGGCTCGGTGTTCAAGGACAACGAGGTCGTGCGTCTCGCCGAGTGCCTGCCGCCGCTCATCGAAATCGCCCAAGACAATCCGCTTTGGACCGCGACGGCCTCGCTGCTAGGCCAGTTGCGCGGCAAGGCTGCGTTTCTCGCGCGGCAGACGGCCAATCCGTCATCGCAGGTCGACGACCGGCTGACGCAGCTCGAACTGAAAGACCGGCTGCGCAGTCTGCTGACCGATTTGCCGCTTGTCGAAGCGGTGCTGCGCACGCCGCATCTTCATCCGCTCGCGCTTTATCTGGCGCTGGCTTCGCTGAGCGGTTCGCTGAGCATGCTGAAGCCCGGCGGGCTGCCGCCCGTGCCGCTCGATTACAACCATGCCGATCCGCTCGCCGTCTTCGTGCCGTTGCTGCGCGCGCTGCGCGAAGCGACCTCCGAAGTCAGCGAAGACTATCGCGAGCACAAGTTCGAGTTCCGTCACGGCGCATTCGAAATCGGCCTGCAGCACGAATGGATCGGCGAACGGCTGGTGGTGGGCTTGCGCGGCCAGTCGGAGCGCGACCTGATCGCGTGGATGCAGGGCGCGGTGATCGGCTCGCAGTCGGTCTATCCGTCGTTGCGCAGCCGCCGCGTACTCGGTGCGCAGCGGCGCGGCCTGGACTACGCGGAAGAGCTCGGCATTCGCTCGGGCTCCGGCTACCTGCTGTTCGAAATCGGCGCGGATCCCGCCCTGGTGCTGACGAGCGAATTGCTGGTGATCGGCAATCCGAACGAAGGCGAAAGCGCACAACGGCCGCAGGAAATACTGCTGTTCGTCAAAGGTTGACCGGCAGCGATGCCTGCAACGAAGAGAGGTTGAGCATGGTACAGAATCGGCCTGAAGTCGATGAGGACGATCTCGCAACGGAGCAGTTCCGCGCGTTTCTCGACGAACTGGTGAAAGCGCAGGCGCGCTTTTCTGAAGTGTCCGAGGCCGACGCCGAGCTGGCGGCGCAGGGCTTGAGCAGACATTTGCTGAATCTGCTCGAGGTGCAGACGCTGCAGTCGCGGCGCGACAGCACACGCTTCGAAATGGAAAACGTAGCGGACGCACGCTATCTGAAGGCGGTGCTCGCCGACGAAATCCTGCTGAACACCGCATGGACCGGGCGCGAACGGTGGACCGCGCACCTGCTCGAATCCACCTTGTTTCGCACCAACGTCGCGGGCGACTTGGTGTTCCAGCGCATCGAGCAGCTGCTGTCGGACCGCGAGCCGTCGCGCCGCCATATCGCGCGGCTCTATCTGTTTGCGCTTGCGATGGGTTTTCAGGGCCGTTTCCGCGGCGCCGAGGCGGCTCAGGAACTGCGCAGTTATCGCGAGGAACTGTACGAGTTCGTCTATCAGCGGCGGGCGGACCTGGGCGGCCGCGACCGCGTGCTGGCGAATGCCGCGTACGCGAACACGCTGTCGCACGTCGCGCCGCGCAAGCTGACGGCGGTGAGCCGCTGGGGCGTGGTGTTCGTGCTCGCGCTGGTTTCGCTGCTGGCTGTTTCGGAGGTGTTGTGGTTATGGCAGTCGTGGGCGGTGCGCGAAGCGCTGCACGCGGATGCGGTGACGGGGAGCGCGCCATGATGCTCGCGACCCGCGCGCGCGGCCTGTCGCTCACAGGGGCGTGCCCATGCTGACCAGCAATCTGTTTCTGCTTTCTATCGCGGTGCTGACGCTGGTGGTCTGCGTCGTGCTTGGGGCGGTGTTCTACTTCGCGCTGCATGGCGCGCAGAACAAACCGGCTGCCGAACGCAAGGTGGTCCGGATGCGCTCCGATTCGCTGCGCGCGGCGTTCCGGCATGCGGTCGAACTGATCGAAGCGAATATCGCGTCGCGCGCCGAACGCTACAACATTCCGTGGATCATGGTGCTCAACGAGGGCGACGACCCGCCTGTGCTGCCCGTCGCCCAGGCGGGCGTGGCCAGCGTGCTGAGCGCCGACGCCGCCAGTCCGGCGGCGACCCAGGGCATTGCATGGCACTTCTTCGATCGTGGCATTGTGATCGACATCAAGGCTGCGTATCTCGGCTCGCCCGATGACGGCGTCGACGAAAAACCGTGGGACGAGTTTCTCGGCTTGTGCCGCAATTACCGGCAGCAGCGGCCGTTCGATTCGGTGGTGATTACCGTGCCGGCCGCCATGCTGCTGGCCGGCGATACCGATGCGCAGCTTGAGCTCGTGCGCCGCGCGAAGCTTGCGCACCGGCGTTTGTGGCTCGCGCAAAACCGCTTTGCGATGCGTTTCGCCGTGTATGTGGTCGTGACCGGCTGCGAAGCGCTGACCGGCTTCAGCGCGTTTGCGCGTGCGCTGCCCGAGCCGCTGCGCGCCAGCATGCTCGGCTGGTCTTCGCCGTTCGATTTGTCGGCGACGTATCAGTCGGACTGGATCGACACCGCGATGACCAGCATCATGCGTGCGGTGTCCGATGCGAGCGCCGAACTGTTTGCGCTCGATGCCGCGCATGTCGACGCGCGCGAATTCCTGCTATTGCCGTCGCGCATCGAGGCGATGCGCGCGCAGTTGCAATCGTATGTGGACGAGTTGTTGAGGCCGAACGCGTATCACGAGCCGTTCTTCTTCCGCGGCATCTATCTGACCGGCGACGCCAGCGAACTCGCGCAATGGACAATCGAGCAGACCGGCACGCCGCGCGAAGCCGTGGGCCTTGCCGACACCATCGAGGACGCGCCGGAGGGCGTGGATGGCGTGAGCGGTGACGCGCCCGCCGGCGCGCGGGACGCGCTCGTGCTGTACACCGGCGGCGCGCGCCGCGGCGAGCCGTCGGGCGAGCTGACCGAACTGATGCTGCAGCCGGCCTTTCTTCGCGATCTGTTCGACAAGAAGATCTTCCTCGAATACGGTCTCGCGCGACCGTCGCGTTCGCAAAAACTCTCGCGGCCGGTACTGAACCGGGCGCTGCGCTGGGGCGGCATCGCGATACTGTGCGGATGGGGCGCCGGCCTGATTGTCGCCGCCGTGCAGCTGAGCAATCGCAACGGCGAGCTCGTCGCTGCGCTCGGCGAACTGCGCGGCGCCGAGCAGGAACGCGCGGCCGCGGCCCAACGCGCGCAGGATCTGCCGGCGGACTGGTATCGGCGTCACGCGCTCGCATTGATCTCGCTGAATCAGCACCTGAAAACCGACTCGGCGTGGTCCGTATTCATGCCCGGTTCGTGGAGCGTCGTGGACGATCTGAACGAGCGCGTGAAGGACCGCTTCGAACGCGCATTCGGCGAGATCGCGCTGACGGCTCTCGAGCGCGAGATGTTCGCACGCGTGAGCCAGTTGACCGGGGTTGGGCGGGATCCGAGCACCGGCCAGCTGATCGTCGGCGAAGACTGCGCGGCGCCGGCTGCGCCGGGCGACACGCGCGGCGCAAGCAGCCTCGCAATCGAGGACGTGCCGGAAATGCGCGGGCTGCAACAGTATGTCGGCGCGGTCGACCAGTTCGACGCCGCGCTACGCGCGCTGCAAAGCCTGCAGCAGCCGTCGCCGGATAACGCAGACGCGTTGCGGCTGGTGGTGCGCTATACGCTTGGCGCCGAGCTGCAGGGCAATGTCGCGGGCACGCTGCCGTACTTCTACCGCGATGGCGACGGCCGCGGCGCATACCGCGCGGACGCGGGCGGTAACCTGAACCTGCCGCTCCTGCAGCAGGCGCTGCGTTGCACGCTCGACAAGGGCGCGCGGCAACTGGACCAGCGGCTCTTTACGAACAATCCGCTGCTCGCTACCGAACGCGCGGTGCGCGAGCATCTGAACGCGCTTTCGGTTGCGGACACAACCGCTTCCGACTTTGCACAGCTCACCGCGAACTACCGGGCGATTGTTGCCGGCGTGGACGCGCAGCAGGATCTGCTGGCGTCCGGCAAGGGCGGCTGGATTCGCCAGGCGCAGTTCACGGCCGGCCCGGTGTACAGCCGTACGCTCGCGCGTGCGTCGCAGAACCGCCTGCTGGGCCAGGATCTTGCCGTGACGATCCGCGAGCGCAGCGACACCGCGTTTCAGGCATTTCGCGGCGAGCTGGCGCTGCGCTTCGGCGGCGCGGATGGCGGCGTCGTCTGGCTCGACAAGGAGGCGCGCTATGCGGTTGCGCCGGCGCGGCTCGCATTGCGCGACGGTTTGGCTTCGTTGCTGAACCAGCCGTTCATGGTCGCGCCGCGCGGCCTCGAGTTGCCGTCGGTTCCGGATGGCTCGACGATCGTTTGGGACCGTGCGCAGCTCGACGCGGCGTTGACGCTCGGCGAGGTGCGCAAGCGCTACTTTGACGAGAGCCTGACGAAGCTGCCGGACACGGTCAGGCCGTCGATCGAGCAGGCGCTCGATGTGCAGTTCGCGCGGCTCGTGCTCGACCAGACTTCGGCGGCTGCAATCGTCACGCCGACGGACGCCGATACCGACAGCGCGCCGTTCGACGCTGCGCGCGCGAGGCTCCTGAAGATCGAAGCGCTGTTGACCGAACTGGGCACGGCCGGTGAAGTCGACGATCTCGACAACCTGGTCTCGCACGACGCGTTGGCGCATCTCGCACTGGTGGACCACGCACTGACCCGCTCCGAGCTGTATGCGACGCGCGAGAACACGGCTTACGATGCCGCGCGCAGCGGACGCTCGCCGGTGTTGGCGGCGTTCGGCGTGGACGACGCGGGCGCGCTCGGACCGTATCTGGATCAGCAGTCGGCTCGCGCGCTCGCGCTTGGCAAGGAGGCGTCGGTGTATCTGGCAGCGCTGACCCCGAACGACGCCGCGTTGCCGCTTGCGCGGCGCTGGCAGGCGATCGCGCGCGATCTCGATCGCTACCGGTTGAAGAACCCGAACAGCAGCCTGCTGATGCTCGAACAGTTCATTCAGTCGGTCGCTGTGGCCGATCCGGGCGCCGGCGGCTGCATGTCGAAGTTCGTGGGCCAACCGTCGGGAAACGGCGCCGACGATTACTTCGCGGTGCTGCGTTCGCGGCTTTACGGCAGCCTGCTCGAACGGTGCAGCCAGAGCTACGTCTACGCGCTTCGTCAGCAGTGGGAGGGTTTTTCGGCGGCCTTCAACCAGGATGTCGCGGGCCGTGCGCCGTTCGGTGGTGCCGGCATTGTCAGTGCATCCGCGGCCGACGCCGGCTCGGCGGACTTCGGCGAGCTCGGCCAGGTGCTCAAGCGCTACCAGCGCGCGTCCGTCACGTTCCGGGACGCGGGCGCCGGGGCCGGCCCGCGCGCGGTGGCGAATACAGCATCGGTGCGCCAGTTCATCGACAACTTCGACCAGGTCAGGACGCTGCTCGCACCGCTGTATCCGTCCGATGACGGCGCGCCGACCGGCTATGACGTCAGCGTCGATTTTCGCGCGAACCGAGCGGGCGAAATCGCCGCGAACCAGGTGATCGACTGGACGCTGTCGATCGGTGCGCAAAGCCTGTCGCTCGGCGACGCACCGCATCCGCTGCATTGGGACTACGGCACACCGGTCACGCTGGTGCTGCGCTTCGCGAAAGATTCGCCGCTGACGGCGCTTAACGATCCGCAGCAGCATGCGTTGTCCACCGACGGCCGCACGCTGACATGGCAATTCGCCGATCCGTGGGCACTGATCTCGTTCATCGCACGGCAGCGTGTGCCCGATTCGAGTCTGCGCGGCGATAGCGCCGCGCAACTGCTGCGCTTCGAGTTTCCGCTCGGCACCGCAAGCCCGGCTGATCTGGGCTTGCTGCCGAAGCAGGCACGCGGCCGCGTATTCCTGCGCGTCGCGCTGATGCCCGCAGGCAAGAAAATCCCGCTGCCGTGGCCGGGCAGCTTCCCGGCCCGCGCGCCGGACTGGACCTCGCTATGAAAACCGCTTACCCGAACGAGTTGTCATCCGGCATTGCCGCGGCTTTCGATATCGATATCGATATCGATTTCGATGCGCTGCTTGCGCCGTTACCCGGCGAAGGCGGAGCGGGTGTGCCGCTGCGCTACGAGCCGGTGTATCAACAGATCCGCGATGCCCGACACCAGGACGACGCGTCGTTGCCGATGCGCGAATGGGAACGCCCGCTGATCAAGGCGGACTTGAATGCCGTAGCCGCGCTGTGCGCCGATGCGCTGCAAACGCGCAGCAAGGACTTCCAGATCGCGGCGTGGCTGTGCGACGCGTGGACGCGGCTGTACGGCATCCAGGGCTTCGACGCCGGCGTGCAACTGGTGACGAACCTGGTAGAGCGTTATTGGGAAACCGCGTGGCCACAAATCGAAGACGACGACCAAGCTGCACGTATAGCGCCGTTCGTGTGGCTCAATGAAACGCTCGCGCTGGTGCTTACGCTGGACGTGCCGCTGATGAGCATAGACGGACACGAACCCCCAGCGCTTTGCCTCGATGACTGGCAGCGCGCAGGTAATGCGGGCAAAGACAACAAGAGTGGCGGCCACGCTAAAGCCGAGGCGCTGTCGCGTGCGCTGATCGCGAAGCATGTACGCGGTGACAATCTGGCCATGCTTGTCGATTTGCGAATTCGGCTAGATGGCGCGCAGCAAGCGTGGAACTTGCTCGCGCAACGACTTGACGATTTCCTGGTGGGCGACGACGCGCCCGGCATGTCGCAAGTCAAGGACGTGCTGCTGCGCATGTCGCATGCGGCCACGAGTCTGCTCGGCGAGCATTGGCCGCCGAAAGCCGGGCCGCTGTCGGATCTGGAAGACGATGCAGCGCTGCGCGCGGAATTGCCGGGTGGCGACATCCCGGCGCTTGAGGCCGTGGATGTCGAACCGGCTTATGCACGTGCACTCGGCGGGACGATTGCGATCGCGGATCGGGCGCATGCGTATCGGCTGCTCGAGACGGTCGCCGACTATCTCGCACGGCAGGAGCCGCATAGCCCCACACCTTACCTGCTGAGGCGCGCAGTGTCGTGGGGCCGCATGCCGCTCGCCGAATTGATGCGCGAAATTCTCCGTGAAGAGGGCGATCTTTCGCGCTACGTTTCGATGCTGGATGAGCAGTGAGCGCGCGTTGGCTGTCGCACGTGTTTATCGAACAGGGCTCTTCGGTGCAATCTGAACAACAGGGCGACCGTGAATTGCGTTTCGGGAAGTTACCGTGCGAATCCGCAAGGCGGCTTCCCTGCAGCGGTGCATGATTGGTATGGGCGATTGTCTACCTGACATCCGTGAGCGGTTCATGAGTGCCCGACTAGCAGGCATCTTCTAAAGGAGTATCGCAATGAGCAATGTGATCGCAGGCATCAAGATCCCTGACAGCAAGCTGGCGCGCGAAGCGACTGAACTTGTTCGGGACACGGCATCAGACCTGTTGTTCCATCACTCCACCCGGGTTTTTCTGTTCGGCGCGCTGACAGGGGAGCGCAGGAAGATGAAGTATGACCCTGAGCTTCTCTATATCGGCGGGATGTTTCACGACATGGGGTTGACGGAGAAATACCGCACGTCGCCCAATCGCTTTGAAGTGGACAGTGCTAACGCGGCGAGTGAATTCCTTCGTCAACATGGTATCGCCGAAAGCGACGTCGAACTGGTCTGGGACGCGATCTCATTGCACACGACGCCGGGCATTCCGCCGTTCAAGAAACCGGTGGTCGCTCTTGTGACCGCGGGTGTGGAGATGGATGTGCTGGGTTTCGCGTATGACGAATTCACCGAAGAGCAACGGCAACTGGTGGTTGCGGCGCATCCACGCGTCGAGAACTTCAAGGAACAAATCATCGATGCCTTCAATGAAGGCATGAAGCACCGGCCGGATTCGACTTTCGGCACGGTCAACGACGATGTATTGGCGCTCAAGGACCCGAAGTTCCGGCGCGTGAATTTTTGCAGCCTTATTCTCGGGTCGTCGTGGGTCGACGATCGCAACGGCGCTCACCGTTGCGATGATCCATCGCATCGGCACCACTGATACGCACGGATGCCGAGGGAGACACCGTGAATCACTTCGTCGTCGGCGAAGATTCGATCGTTGAGCGCCATTAAGTGCCATTCAGGCGAAAGCCGTCCGAAGAGCACAGTTTCCTATCACATCGACCAGTACAGAATGCGTATGACGGCGAGCGCGGCTATTTCGTCGAACCTACGGTCTTTGCAAACGTTGCGCATGAAATGCGCATCTCGCAGGAAGAAATCTTTGGGCCGGTCGCGAGCGTCATTCCGTTCGACGATGAAGCGGACGCGCTGCGGATCGCGAACGGCACCGCGTACAGTCTGGCAGCAGGCGTGTGGAGCGCCGATATCGGGCGCGTGCATCGGGTTGCGGCAGGACTCAAGGCGGGCACGGTCTGGATCAATACGTACGGGTACACGGACGTTCGTCTGCCGTGGGGCGGCTCCGGTGATTCGGGTTTCGGTCGCGAGCATGGCGATGTTGCAATCGAAAACTTCACGGAACCGAAGAGCATCTGGCTGGCTTTGACTTGAAGCACTGTTTCGACAAACTTGCTGCGTGGTCCCGCGCGCTATGTGCATGCGGGACTCGCACTTCAATCAGCGGCTGAAGCGGCCTCGATTACCGCGGGCAACTCGCTTAGGCTGGATATGACGTGATCGGGTTTTTGCCCGAGTTCTTCGAAGGAACCACCGGTGCGGTTGACCCAGCACACGGGATATCCGAAATGCCGCGCGCCGGATGCGTCCCATGCGTTCGACGAAACGAACAGGATGTTCGAGCGGTCAAGGCCGAGTTGCGTTTCCGCGAACTGGTAGACCAACGCATGCGGTTTGAAGACTTGAACCTCTTCTACGCTGATCAGATGGTCGAAATAGGGTTTGAGTCCGGAGTGACCGACTACGCTTTGAATCGAATGAACCGAGCCGTTGGACAGTATGGCGAGCGGCAGTTCGCGTGATTCGAGCGTCGCCAGCGTCGCGGGCACTTCCGGGTAGGGTTTGATCTGCAGATACTCGTTGCATAACGCGGCGTGGTTTTCCGCGGTGAGGTGCAGCTTGAGATGGTTGTTGACGAACCTCAATGCGTCGTCAGTGGTCTGTTCAAATGACACGTAGTCATCCATCAGACTGCGCAGCCACGTGTATTCCAGCTGCTTCTGCCGCCAAAGTACGCTGATTTCGAGCCCCCGGCCTGGGTAGAACCGGCTGCAAAGGCCCGCGACCGAATGAACGTCGTACAGCGTTCCGTAAAGATCGAAAATGACACCCTTGATCTGCTTCATGTTTTCACCGTTGGAAATGGAGTAAGGGAAACGGGGACATTGAGAGCGTGGCGATGGGTGACACCTCAACCATGCGGGGTTGTTTCATGCTGAGCGCTCGCATGTAGAAACTCGCGAACCGATTTGAGGATTTCGTCGGAGAGCGGATCGTCTCGGACGGCACGCGCGAGCGTAAGCGCTCCAACCAGCATCGACAGGCGCGCAATGGCACGTTGGCGCACTTTCTTCGACTGCCGGCTGTGCGAGAACGACATGATCGTATCGATCATCGCCTTGACGCCGCGTGTGTAGATGCGGCGGATCGGCTTGTCACCGGCCTCGCGGCCCACGTCGACGGCAAGGCCCGCCGCGGCGCAGCTGACGCTCGGGTCGTCGCGTTGACGGCGGCTGAGATAGTGTTTTGCGAGTGCGTCGACATGCGCTTGTTCATCGGCGCCATCTTTGATGAGCGAATGCCAGCGCGCAGTTGATTCTTCGAACGCCTGCGCGCATGCGATTGCTGCCAACTCGTCCTTCGATTCGAAATGGCCATAGAAGCCGCCGTGCGTAAGGCCTGCCGAAGCCATGATGTCGGCCACCGACACGCCATTGAGCCCGCGTTCCTTGAAGAGCCGCACCGATTCCGCTTCGATGAGAAGGCGGTTCTTGTCAGTCTGCTCGCGGGATACGCGCGGCATGAACATGCTCCAAAAGATAAGACGTGCGCACGGGGCGACGATTCGTACAGGTATGCATTACTTTGCGTACTGTGCCTCGCCATTGCCGAACGACCAGTTCTCCTTGACGACCTCGACAAGGCTGATGAACAGATCCTCCCTTCTCAGGCCGATGCGCGTATGCAATCCGTCGGATAACGCTTTATAAAAGGCCCGCTTTGTATCGACATCGCGCCCGGCGTTCAGCGTGATCTGGACGATCACGCATTGCGACGACCGCTCGATGCCGAGATAGGCCGGGTCTACGATGAAATCACCGGGCTTGTGTTCGCCGACGATCATGAAGCGGTCGTTGGCGGGCACGTTCATCGCGCCCGTCATGGCTTTGTAGACTTCATCGGCAATCGCGCCGCGGTATTCGGCGGATTGGCCCTGTGCTAGATCGATGCGTACGAGTGGCATGACGGTTTCCTTGGCGACAATACGGATACGGAGCGGACCTGCAGGCGGCAACGGCACGCCGCCCGCGAACATATGCAATCACGATGATAGATGACGATCGACATTTATTCAATAAATGTCGGTTTCATTGAAAAACGCTTCGGTGGCCGTTCTTGCCCACCGAAGCGTTAGAGATACGTCGTGGTCTACCGTTCATCTGGGGCGGCAGCTCGCTCGTGCAGAGCGGCTGGGGCGCCGCCCTGTGGCTCGGATACCAGAAACTCCCCGGCCCCACCGCAAGCCCACCCGACTGGGGAGGTGGCGTTCTGCCGGCGCTTGCCCTGCGAAGACGGATGATTGACTGGGGACGGGCGGCGGGTCGGGAATATCGTTTGCTGGCTCGACCGGTGCACAGGGAGGTTACTGCAGCGCTCCATCAAGCCAATGAGTTATCCCATGTCCGGAAGCACAGGCAGGCGGGGCGCCGGGGCAACACGGGTGATTCGCATTGGCCTTGTTGCCATCCTCTAACGGCAATGAACTTCATCGACCGTCAAGGGGCCAACGGCCATGCTCATCGTACGGGAGGAGAATTGAAAACCGTCGCCATCAACGACTTGCACCCGACCCAGCTGACACACGGACTGCGCGAGATACGTCGAAAGACGTTGTTCTATCAATCGCTTTCAGGTCATGACCTTGAGATGGCAATTGCGGAAAAGCCCGTTCCCCTGGTGCTTGGCCCGGGCGGTTTGCCATTTGCGATTGACCATCATCACGTCGCGACGGCCTTGCGGCGCGCGGGCATAAAAATGATGCCTGCCGTGCTGGTAGCTGATTTTTCATCGCTTTCTCACCACGAGTTCTGGCTGTCAATGGAGGACCGTCGCTGGACTTACCCTTACGACGCCAAGGGCCGGCGCAAGCGTTTTACGGACATGCCAGACCACGTCTGGGAGTTGGAAGACGATCAATTTCGCAGTCTTGCCGCGTCGGTGCGCGAGGCCGGCGGATACGAAAAAACCACGGTTCCTCTCGAAGAATTCAGGTGGGCAGACCTGTTTCGTAGCTATTTGCCTTACCCTAAGAATGATGACGAATTCGTCGCCGTAGAACGACGGGCGCTCAAGCTGGCAAAGAGCAGAGTGGCAGCGGGATTGCCAGGCTACGTAGGTAAAGCGCAGGCGTAGACAGCCACAACTAGCAGCACGAGGAGACAGACATGGAGATACTCATCGCGCTGTTCGGAGAGGGAAAGGATCTCTCCTCCTTCCAAATGGGGATGCGCGCAGCAGCAATATTTTTCGCCACGCTCATTTTCATCCGCATATCAGGTCGGCGTTCTTTTGGACAGCGCTCGGCTTTCGACTACGTCGTTGCCATTCTGCTTGGCGCGACGTTGAGCCGCGCAATAGTGGGCGCGTCTCCAGTGGCCCCCACGCTGGTCGCCTCACTCGTGATTGTTCTCATGCATCGCGCCCTGGCATGGGCGTGTGTCCGATCGCGAGCGCTAGAGTTGCTTGTGGGAGGTGTGGAGCGACAGCTATACCGCGATGGGATATTCGACAGGAAGCAGATGTTGGCCGCACTTGTTTCGCAGACCGATATTCTGGAGACAGTTCGGAAAGAACTGGGTACCAGCGCTCTGGATAAGGTGCAAAGCGCGATTCTCGAGCGCAACGGTGAGATAAGCATTATCCGGAAGTCCGACGCGCATAACGCCGACTATGGCTAATTCGGGGGGTCGTCCGTGCCGTGTGCGCCCGTGCCGGCCTGCGATGTCTCGCGCCGCGGTATTCCGCCAGTGCGCTGCTCGGCCATTTGAAGGTACTGCGCAGCGAGCTGTCGAAGTTCTTCTTCAGTCGCATCCTCCACGCCTATCATCTGGTTGCTGGCCGATCGGTGAGACGCGATGAGTTCATTGAGCTTCAGATGAAGCGCAATGCTGTCCTTGTTCTGGCTTTGCTGGATCAGAAACACCATGAGGAAGGTGACGATCGTGGTTCCGGTATTTATCACGAGCTGCCAGCCGTCCGAATAGCGGAAAACCGGACCGGTAACAATCCACACGACAATGCAGATAACCGCAAGGCCGAAGGCAATGGGCGACCCCGCCCAGCGCGTGATCGCGCTGGCGAATGCGTCGAAGGCCCGGGTGACGATGTGGCCGGACGCGTAAGCCGGGCTCGATGTGTCGGGCACGGTATGGAGGGCGTCCGTCGACGAAGGAGAATCCTGCTGTCTCATGGTTGACTCCATCGATAAAAAGGCCGGTAGCCAGGCCGGGTTAGAGTGTCCCAGCCACGCTCAGCGCTTGATGCGCTCGTGACGGACCCACGGCAGTCCCTTCGAACGCGGCAACACGTTTTCTCCACGGAGCGACGATCTGATTTGAACGCGGCGATCGCTGGCCTGCCCGGTTGTCTCCGCCCCCATCTTCCACGCCGCCGCTCCTAACTGAGGCGTGCATACGTTGCAAAGCAATTCATGAGCCTGCGGCGAGCCCCGCCGCCTCGCCATGTTGGTCACGTCCTCTCGGAGCGTTTAGCTGTTCGTTCATTGGGATGGGCAGAGATCTGAGCGCGGACGGACACGGGCAGGCGTCGAACAGGTCGCAATGGGACAACGAAGCGCTCATCTCCAATATGACGGACGCCGGTCAATCCCCGGATGCCGTGTCTGCGAACGCAATGCATCCGGCGTACCCATCGAGCTCCGGTATCCACCGATATTGGAATTCGGCCGCTGCGGCAAAGCGGCTGCCGGCCCGCACTACCGGTCGCAGCATCCCGCTTTGAGGCAACTCGACGGCGATCTCAGGCAAGCGCTCGTCGATGCCGGCGCCGAGCGCCTTGACCAGCGCTTCCTTGGCGGTCCAGATGTGAAAGAACGCGTGCTGCGCGAACGGTGGGCGAAGCGCCGACAGCGAGCGCATTTCCTCCGTGGAGCAGACGAGTTCGGCGATCGTCTTCCAGTTGAACCCCGAGTCGATTCGCTCGATGTCGATTCCGACCGGTCTTCGCGATGAGATCGCGACGAGTCCGTGCAGACCCGAATGCGACACATTGAACGAGAGCGCCGGATAGTCGGTCACACACGGCTTTCCATGCGCGCCCGCGTTGAACCGCAGATTGGCCGGCAGTGCGTTCACGCATTCGGCGAGCAGACATCTGAGCGCATAGCGCGTCGAGACGAAACGCGCCTTGTCGGCAAGCTGCCGGTATCGCCCGGCGCGCAACCGCTCCTGCTCACCCAGCGTTTCCATCATTCGGCCCAGCCCGACATCCAATTCGCAGACGTCGATCCGATAAACCGCCACATCGTCGGGCCATCTCCCGCCGTTGTGCAATCGGTCGATAGGAACTACGGTTTCCTGTCGCATGAAATCCATTGTTCGGGTAACGGGTTTTTCGTTCAAATGAGAACCATTTGTAAATGTGTCATAGATGAGCGATCATATGCGAATCATTATCATTTGAATAAAATCGGTTCGCTTGTCCCGCTACCGTCGCCTTCAAGATTGGACTGCGCAAGCCATAGCAGGCAGCGCCGATCGCCGGGCGCTTTACCCGCACGCGCCGA
Organism: Paraburkholderia sp.; assembly: GCA_036502945.1. Taxonomy (GTDB): domain Bacteria; phylum Pseudomonadota; class Gammaproteobacteria; order Burkholderiales; family Burkholderiaceae; genus Paraburkholderia. The sequence continues at coordinate 14,246 of DASXXR010000522.1, forward strand.
CTTCCCCGCACGCCGTACAGAAATCGCACCCATCCTTCCGGATCACCGCATTCGCTCCGCACGATCCGCATTGGCGGCCATGCATGGTGCGCAATTCGCGCGGACCCGAGTGCTCCTGCAACGCGCCGGTGGCATCCGGCTGAGCGTTCAAGCTAGCCGGAATCGGCAACGGCACCGCACGTGCCCGTGGCAAATGCGCGAGCAACCGCGACGGCACCTGATCGCCTTCAGCGTCGAGAAAACCTCGCCGGTGCAGAATCTGCTGGATCGCGTACGCAAGCGCGGCCACTTCCGAATCGTGCCAGCGCGGTGTCCGAATGCCGTCAAGCCGCTGCACGTCGCCAAGCCGCACCTGGCCGCGATCCCACGACACCTTGCGCATATCCTGCAGATTGCGCGCGACGAAACCGCCGCGCGCAGCGAGCGACAGCGAACGCATCGTCGCGGTGATCCACTGTTGCGACTCGTCGCGCTGTCCGACGGGAATGAAGAATTCGATCGGCCGCTCGATCGACACTTCCGCGCCGCCCATCCGCCCGGTGACTTCCATGAACGACACCGCGACATACAGCGATTTCTTTCCCGCCTGCGTCAGATATTCGACCTTCTCGATGATCGCGGGCAGTTCGCCCTTCGGCCGATGGTCGATCGCGATACGCAGCGGGTCGAGGTTGGTTTCGGCCAGCGCATCGTCAGGCTGTGGCGGCGTCACGCTCAGCACCGCACCGAGCGTTTCGTTCGGACGATAGGTGGCGAGGCCCTTGAGGCCGCCTTTCCATGCATCGAAGTAAAGGCTTTCGAACGCATCGAATGGATAGTCGGCCGGCACGTTGACGGTCTTCGAGATCGACGTGTCGATATACGGCTGCACGGCGGCCATCATGTCGAGATGGTCGCGTGCCGACATTTCCAGCGCGCTGACGAAATAGTCCGGTAGCGCGTCGACATCGCCGCCGAGTTCGCGGTACAGCCGGTACGCGTGATCTTCGACCGCGAACGATTCGCGGCTGCCGTCGGCCATCACTTTCATGCGCGTGTAGGTCCACGAGAACGCGGGCTCGATGCCGTTCGATGCGTTGTCTGCAAACGCGAGGCTCACGGTGCCAGTGGGCGCGATCGACAGCAGGTGGCTGTTGCGGATGCCATGACGAAGGATCGAATCCTTGATGTCGTCGGGCAGACGCGACGCGAAAGTGCCGGTTGCCAGATACTGCGCTGTGTTAAAGAGCGGAAAAGCGCCGCGTTCGCGCGCGAGCTCCACCGACGCGCGATACGCCTCGTCGCGCATCAACTGCGCGACCCGCGCGGCGAACTCGCGCCCTTCGGGCGCGTCATAACGCAGCCCGAGCATCACCAGCGTATCGCCGAGGCCGGTGAAGCCCACGCCGATCCGGCGCTTCGCGCGCGATTCATCGTATTGCTCGGTCAGCGGCCACAGCGTGACATCGAGCACGTCGTCGAGAAAACGCACCTGCGTGCGCGTGCGCTGTGCAAGCGCGTCCCAGGCGAACGACGGCGTGCCGCCAGTGCGCTGCGCAAACGCATCGACGACGAAGCGCGTCAGGTTCAGCGGCCCCAGGTTGCAGCAGCCGTAAGCGGGCAGCGGCTGCTCGCCGCACGGATTGGTTGCGCGAATCGTTTCGACTGCCCGCAGATTGTTGTCCTCGTTCATCCGCGACATGAACACGATGCCGGGTTCGGCGACGTCGTAAGTCGAGCGCATGATCCTGTCCCAGATCGCGCGCGCGCGCCTTTCGACATACACCCACAAGCCGTCGTCGCGCTGTTGCAGATCGCCCGCTGCGCGCAGCGCCGGCGACGGCTCCGCGCGATGCGTGAGTTGCCAAGGCAAGTCGCTTTCGACGGCCTGCATGAACTCGTCGGTGACCGCCACTGAAACATTGAAGTTGTTCCAGCGTCCCTTCGAATGTTTCGCCTCGATGAATTCGAGCAGGTCCGGATGAGTGCAGTCGAGCACGGCCATCTGCGCGCCGCGCCGCGAACCGGCGCTTTCGACGGTGCGGCACGATGCGTCGAACACATCGATATAGCTGCACGGCCCCGATGCCGACGAACTGGTGGTATGCACGCGCGCGCCTTTCGGCCGGATCGCGGAGAAGTTGTAGCCGACTCCGCCGCCGCGGCGCATCGTTTCCGCTGCCTGAAGCAACGCGACATAGATGCCGGGCAGCCCTTGCTCGTCGACGCCTTGAATGCTGTCGCCGACCGGCTGCACAAAACAGTTGATGAGCGTCGCGGCGATACCGGTGCCCGCCGCGCTCATGATGCGGCCGGCGCCGAGTGCGCCGTGCCGGAGGTTATCGGCGAAACGCGCTTCGATCGTCGCACGCAACGCTTCGGGCTCGGCCATCGCGACGCCGCGCGCGACGCGCCGGTAGACATCGTCGGCGGATTGCTCGTCGCCTTTTGCATATTTTTCGAGCAGCACGTCGAGCGAGAACTGCTG
>DASXXR010000523.1:0-4433 GCA_036502945.1 Paraburkholderia sp.
AATTCATCGAAGGCTCCGCTTCGCGCGCAGCCTGTCGAGCCATGAGCGCCGCATCACGCGGTCGGCGGGCACGCCATAGTCGTAGTACGTATAGCGGTAGCTGCCGTATTTGCTGCCGTACGCATAGCGTGCGGAGCGCGCGGCAATGCCGTTCAGCACAATGCCCGACGCTTTCACGCCGGCATGCTCGAGCCGCTTGACCGACTCCCGCAGCTCGCCAAGACGCGTCTCGGCTGCTTTCGCAACCAGCAGAACCACGTTAGCGTGTCTGCCGAGCAGCGCAGCGTCCGCGACGGCGAGCACCGGCGGCGCATCGATCAGCACGTAGTCGTAACGCGCGCGGAAACCGTCGATCAACTGGCCGGTTCGCTCCGACATCAGCAATTCATCGACATGCGGCGTAATCGCTCCAGCCGCGATGAAGTCGAGCCGTGGCTGCGCGAGATGTTGCAGGACCGCGGATTCGTCAGCGGTTCCTGCTATCAGGTCGGCGAGGCCCGGCGTCTGGCGCGCGCCCATGTACTGATTCAGGTATCCGCGCCGCAAGTCGCCATCGACGATGAGCACCCGTTTCCCGCCCGCCGCAAGAACGGCCGCAAGGTTCGCGGCGACAAACGATTTACCTGCGCCAGGCGCCGCACCGGTTATCAACACGGATGCGGGCTGTCCATCGACGCGCGAGAAATGCAACGCGGTACGCAAGCTGCGCAGGCTTTCAACCGCGGCGTCGCCGGGCGATGAGTGAGCCAGCAGATGCACACGGCCCGATGCCGTCGCAAGCCGCCGGTACAGCACGTTTTGCGCCGCCGAAAACGGTATCGAAGCAAATACGTCGAGACCGATGCCCCGTTCGATTTCGTCCGCAGTCGTCATGCCGCCGAACAGCAGATCGCGCGCGAACGCGAACGCAAGCCCGACGACGAGCCCCGCCAGCGCTGCGCCTGCAATCACCACGACGCGCTTCGGCGCGACCGGGTCTTCAGGCGCCACCGGCGTATCGACGACCCGGATGCTGCCGACCTTGCCTGCCTTGATCAACTCCAGCTGCTGTGCGTTGTTCAGAAGCGCCGTGTACAGATCCGTGTCGACCTTCACATCCAGCATGAGGCGCGCGGCCTGCTGCTGAATATCCGGCAGCCGCGCAAGCGAACGATCGAACACGCCCTGCTGTTGACGAAGCGCGTCGATCTGCCGATCGATTGCAACCATGCCCGGATGCGCGGCGTTAAAGCGCGTGGCCAGTTCGGCGCGCTTTTGCTGCAGCGTGAGAAGCTCGGTTTTCGATTCGGCCGATTGCTGCAACGCAAGCTTCGCTTCTTCGGTCAGATCGACGGTGCCGCTCGCGTTGCGCATCGTCGTGTAGCGTTGCTCGGCTGCCTCGAGCCGTTTCTTGAGTTCAGGCAATTGCGCATGTAGAAACGACAACGACTGCGCCGCGTCGGCGGACTTCCGTTCGATATTCTGCCGCGCGTATTGATCGGCGATTTCCTGCAGCGTGCGGCGCAGCATCTGCGGATCCCCTCCCGCCAACGTCGCGACGATCACGCCCGATTGCTTGACCTTCTCCTGCACATCCAGCGCACTTTGCAGGTCGCCGATCGTCTTTAGCCGCGCGCGGCGAATCAGCGTAAAGCGCGTACCGGGCAGCGCAACGACGTTGGTCACCCGCAGCTGGATCGGCCCATATCGGGTGCTGAAGGTCGACTCGATGCCGACGCGTCCCGATACGGGCGCATCCAGATCCGAGCCGGACAGCCGATAGCCCCCGTCCGCTTCGATGGTCAGCGCGAACTTGTCGTCCTCCAGGTCTTTCGGCACATCGAAGCGCGCGATATCGACGCTTTCCTCGCCCCATGCATAGGCGCCGATGCCGAACACGCCGGGCCGCATCACGCTGTGATTGAAGCGCGACACGAAGTCGCCGATTACTGGAAAGCGCTTCGGCGACGCATCGATGTAAAGCCGCAATGCATCGACTGTTCTCGTGACGACGAGGCGCGACGCGAGGATCTGCGCTTCCGCAGCCGCCGACGATTTGACGTCGAACAGCGATGTGATGTCGCCCAGCACGCCGTTCGCGGCCCCACTCGCGCCGTCTTCGACCTGCACCAGGATGTCGGCCTGATACTGCGGGTGCGACAGGAATGCCCACGCGGTGCCGAAGAGCACAAAACAGACCGTGATGAGGGCGATCGTATAGCGGTTCGACAAGACCGTATCGATGACGGAAACAAGGTCGAGCTCGTGCTGGTTTGCGGGGTTTTCCCCGTTCGCGGACAACATGGATTGGACTTGTTCGAAATGAGAATGGGCCGGCGTCAATACGCACCGGCATCAATTGAAGGCGCTGCGACAGGCAATGTCTCGATGCGGCGTGCCCATGCGTCGATGGCGTGGATCATCTGTGTCGCGCACGCTTCGAACGCGGCACGCGGACCGCGATGGGGATCGGCGATATCGAAGTACGCCGCCGCGCCGTGCGGCTCGACATTCAGGCCGAGACTGAACACGCGTCCGCGCACGAGCGGAAAGCATCGTTCGATGTAGCGGCGCTGTTCAAGCTCCATCACGAGCAGCAGCGCCGCCTCTTCGCACAGCCGCGCGTCAAGCCGGCGCGACCGGTGAGCCGAGATATCGATACCGCGCGCCTGCATGACTTCGCAGGCAAGCGGATCGGCAGGCTGACCGTCGCTCGCCGCCACGCCGGCGGAAGCCACGATGAAGTGCGGCAAGCGCCGTGCGAGCAACCCTTCAGCGATTGGGCTGCGGCATACATTGGCGTGGCAAACCACCAGTATCGAAGGCTTCATCGTTATTTCCCCAGTGCGGCACGCTCGACCGCATACGCGGCCGATGTACTGCCGGTAAGCTGCGAGATCACGCGATTCCAGCGCACGACGCCTGCCGTGTCGACGTACACGATGTCGTTGGGTTGCAGCGGAAACTGGTGTGCGAGAGCGAGTGCGATCGGCGTTTGCGCATCGAGATGAAACACCCGCATCGCCGTGTCGCCCGCTGCAGGCCGCACCAGATAGACCTGCGCCGGATTGCTGGTGGCGGGATTCGCCGCGGCCTGGCCAAGCGCCTGCGCGAGCGTCAAGCGTCCATCCGAATGGAAGGGCAGCGGCCCCGGCTTCTGCACTTCGCCCATCATGAACACGCTGAAATCCGTCGCGGGCGGAACGCGGACTTCGTCGCTGTCGTCGAGCGCGATCCGCGTTGCATCGAGACCGCGCTCCGCGAGATGCGGCACGTCGATCCGATAACGCCTTCCGGCACGAATCAATTCGACGCGACTCAGATCGCCGGTGCTGAGCGCGCCGTCGGCGACATGCAGTGCGTTGGCGAGCGTCATCGGCACGTCGGTGATCGGCTTGACGCCGGGCGCGTGCACCTCGCCGTTCACATAGACTTTCTTGCTGCGAAAGCCGACGACACGTAGCGAAATCTGCGGATCATGGATATAGGGCTTCAGGCGGCTGACCAGCAACGTCTGCGCCTCGGTCTCCGTCAAACCGGCCACCTTCAGTTGCCGCACATACGGAAACTGGATTGTGCCTTCATGTCCGACGACAAAGCCCGGCACCGTCTGACTCGTGAGGCCGACGCTCGCCGGCAGCGAACCGCCCGTCGCGCCGATGTCGTAGGTCAGATTGGGCACAACGAGTTCGGGGTGGTCCCAGACGATCACCGAGAGCACATCCGCCGCGCCGATCCGGTATGGCTGCGTGGCCGCGATCAGTGCTTCGGCCTCGTCGCGCTCGGCCACTAGCGACCGCTGACCTTCTGCATGGCTGACGAGATCAGCGGTGATCTCGATGACGGATGACGGTTGCCTCGCTTGAGCGTTGGCGTTAGCGTTGGCGTTGGCGTTTCGCGCGTCGACGCGCATGCCCGGCGCGATTGCACATCCCGACAGGATGGCCGCCGCGGCTACAGCGGCCGCGTACACGGTAATTCGGATTCCCATAATTCGCTTGTGCTCGAAACATAAGGACGCGGCAAGAAGTGCCGCACCCAACAAGCGAATGCGCGCTACAGGTAGATGCCAGCAAGCCTCGCCTTGAAGAGCCGCCAAGCGTAAAAGAACGTACCGCGCACATTCGGCCAATACCCGCACCGTTTTCGCCACGCGCCCATCTCTTTTTTGTCAACCGTGACAAGCAACCGGAAAGCGCCGCCTGGCACTTGCACCGTAATGGCACCGATCCTGAGTACGCTGGCAGTCGGTACGGTCGTCGCGGCCGCGAAGGCCGCAATCCGCCGCGCGGCGGGTCGGCGTGTTGCACGCTCTATACGCGTCTCAGGCAGTCGGGCAATGCGGCGGCATTGCGGATCGTCGACGGCGGACACTCGTGGGACGTATGAAGCGCGCTGCTGCCCGCCGCGCTGAAGTATGCCCTGGTCTGCGCAAAGCCGGCTTAGCCGCCCTT